>JAJYLP010000047.1 GCA_021787615.1 Pseudomonadota bacterium | reverse complement strand
GAAAACCGGCAAGAAATCCATGCGTCACCAAAGGCGAGCCACTCTCGGAACTCATTACAGAGGCAGCGCACGGTCCTCGGTATATCTCCAAAGGAACATATCCGCTCGCCAATGGGGATAAATCGGCTCCTGAGGCAAAGCCTGCGCGCCGAGCCGGCACGCGAGGCGCCGCTTTGTCGGCACCGCCGCAGGGGCTGCAGACGTGACGGCTCCACCGGCTGAATGCATTTCAAGCCGTTCCGCAAGAGGTGTGCGCGCGGCGCGGCGAGTGGCACGGGCTGATCCGAAGTACTGCCCGCTCATCACAGGATGCCGCATCGTCCGGCTGTACGTGAGCCTGACGGTCTGCATCAAACTGGTGTCGAGGGCCTGCCACGCCGCTGCGTGATCCCGGCGCCACCCCGCCTTGCGCAAATCGGGCCCGGTCCCGGGCGCCGGCGCGCACTCCGATGCCGTCCGTAGGCAGGCGAACTTATCTCACGGTGGAGAATTCGTTCATAAGCAATTGAAATCACGCCATATAAACCGTACCGAAACACCGTATTCCCCAGCGCCCGGCGCTTGCCAGGCCGCACGCTCAGGCATCGATTTGCGCTCTCATCCGAGCGCCCCTCGCGCCCATTCGAGCGGGTAGTCCGGCCCCTCGCGCAGACGACGGGCGTAGCTCAGGTACGCCGGCGAGTCCTGCGGCCACTGCTGGGTGAATCGCTGCCACCAGGCGATCGGTTCATAGCGCAGCTCCAGCGCATCGCAGCGCACGGGGCCGAGCTGCATCCCGTAGAGACTACCCGGCGGCACCCGGCGCTCGGCGGCGATGCGGGTCACGAGCCCCGCGATGCGGCCCCGGAAATTCGGCATGCCCGCTGCGCCGTTGTTGATCAACAGCGCGTCGCCGTGCGATGTGTGAACCGGCCGGGCGAGCGGCAGACACGTGTGGGAGCAGGCGATGATGCGCGCACGGACGCGCTGGAACTCCGCGCTCAGCCAAGCCGCCTCGGTGGAGTGCTGCGCTGCGAGGCCGAACATCCGGCGCAGCCCCTCGGGCGCACCGGCCAGGCGCTCGGCGGCGAACGACCAGCCGGCGAGCGACTCGGTATCCCCATGAAGCACGAGAACGCGCTCACCGCCGACCCGGATCGCCTTCAACAGCGGCAGCGTCGCGAGCCACGCCAGGTGCGCTGCATGGCACTGCGCCCGCTCCTGCAGACGCGCCATGATTGCGTTGGACCATTCGACAGTGCACTGGTGTACATAATCCGGATAGGCGCAGCCGCACCCGGCCTCGCTGTGGCGGGTCAGTTCCCGCTCGACATTCCCGGCAATCGCCTCCCAACGCGTCTCATCCCTGCCCTGCCCATGCACTGCCGGGTCCGGTTGCGCGGCCTCGGCGATCGCGGCGAACTCCTCGTCCGCCACGTCGAACCAGTGGAAATCTCCCGCCAACACGACGCGCACGCGGCCGGATTCACGGCGCACGAGCGCGTCCAGCGCGCGCAGCGCCTCGGTGTTGCCATAGAGCCCGCCGGCCGTATAGAGAACATCGGCCTGCCCGTCCTCCGCTGCAGCCAGCGCACCCGGCGGATAGCGATAATCCGCCGGGCAGCTGCGGCCCGCACCGCCGAGCGAGGTCCCCTCGCCGATCTGATCGACCTGCCCCGAGGGTGCGAAGTCACTCATCGGCGCACCGGCTCCCGGGCTGTCACGAGAGCGTCAGTGGATCAGGCGCAAGCGCCTCGAGCGGCCTGCCCCGCGCCTCGACGCCGAAACGGCTCCACACCAGCATCGCCGCGAGACCCAGCATCCAGAACCCGGTAAGCACCCACAACGCCGCCGGCATGCCGTCGCGCTCGCCCACGGCCAGAATCAGGAACGGCGAGGCCAAAGCGCCCAGCCGACCGAACGCCACGCTGGCCCCGACGCCCGTCGAGCGCAGGCGGGTCGGGAACAGCTCGGTGAACGTCGGATAGGCGCCGATCCAACTGGCGGTCGCCAGCAGGTTCGCAACCGTGAACCCCGCGAGAATCCAGCCGCTACCCCAGAGGCTCACCTGTGCGAGCGCCACCATCGCGAGCCCGGTGAGCGCATAGCAGACGGTCACCGTGCGTTTGCGTCCCAAGCGCTCGAGCAACGAGCCCACTACAATCCCGCCCGCGAGCGCACCCGCATTGCCGATGAGGTAAAACCACGGCAGGGAGCTGGCCGACCACTTCAACGCCGGCAACACCACGAGCGGCAGGAAGGCGAACAGCCCGTAGTATCCGGCCGCTTCGGAGAAGTCGAGCACGCAGCCGAGCGCCAGTCGTCCGGGGTAATAGCGCGCCAGGGTGGCGAGCCCCTGCCATGGGCGATCGCGGCGCGTATCGTTGCGCGCGCCATCGCCCGGAAGGCGCGCGAGCTGCGGCTGCGGCGGAAAGTCCACCTTTCCGTCCGCGATGCGCTCGACGATGGCGTGCGCATCGAGCAAGCGCCCCTGCTTCTCGAGCCAGCGGGGCGATTCGGGCAGGTGGCGGCGCAGCAGCAGCGTGCTCAGCGCGATCAGCGCACCGAATGCGAATGCGGCCCGCCAGGCGAGGTGCGCCGGGAGCAGCTTCAGCACGGCCAGCGACAGCACGGCAGCGGCAATGGCCCCGAGCGGCCAGAAGCTCATCACCAGCGCCCCTGCGCGGCCGCGTCCGGCGGCCGGGATGAGTTCGCTGATCGCGGCATTGATCGCCGAATATTCGGCACCGACGCCGATCGCCGTCAGCAGCCGCAGCGCGAGCAGCCAGCCATAGGTCGGCGCGAGCGCGGTGAGCGCCGTGAAGCTTCCGTAAATGACCAGGCTGGAGAGAAACACCCGCTTGCGCCCGAACCGGTCGGCGAGCACCCCGAATGCCCAGGCGCCGACCATCAGGCCGATGAACCACACCCCGAGCAGCCAGCTCATCGCGGTGCCGTCGAGCCGCCACTGGCCGCGCAGGACCCCGAGCATGTTGCTGATCAGCGTGACCTCGAACGAATCGAGCGCCCAGCCCACCCCGAGCGCGAGCAGGGCCACGGTGTGAAAGCGGTTCCAGGCGATGCTGTCGAGGCGGGCCGCGCCGCGCGGATCGGTCGTGGTGGACATCCCCTGCTCGAACCGGGCCCCGGCCCGCTGATTGGACACCGCGCCTTGAGACAGCGGACCCCGGGGTCCAGAGCAAGTCCGTGACGCGCACGGACGGCCGATGGACCCGGTGGCGAGGGAATTCTACGATGAGCCGGGCCGCGCCGGGCGCACGGAACGGCAGGCGGGGTTCAGGGCCGGGCTTCGCCGGGTGGCGCTGGCGGGTCGTGAGCGTCCAGCCCGAAGTTCATCCAATCCGGCCCCCAGAGCTCGACCGGGTGCTGCGCCCGGTCGGTGCCGTTCCCGCAGCGCATGGCATCGGCCGGACAGAACTTCTCGCAGCCCCAGCAGATGCGCTCGGGATGGCCGGGATGGAGCGGGATTTTGGGTGCCACGGGCAGATCGTACGCGCCGATCCGCCGGCGAACCTTGACGAAGATCAACCCCCGCAGCCGCTCGGCCCTCCCCGCCCGGGGGCCGCCATCCCCCCTCAGGAACTCGCCTCGGCGAGCAGCCGGTCCATCATCCCCCGAGCGCGCTGCGCGTAGCCGCCGCCGAAGAGATTGGCATGGTTCAGCACATGGTACAGGTTGTACAGCTCCGCCCGCACCTCATGACCCTCTGGCAATGCCGCGGCTCCTTCGTAGGCCGCGTAGAAGGCGCGGCCGAAACCACCGAACAGGCGCGTCATGGCCAGATCCGTCTCCCGGTCGCCGTAGTAGACGGCCGGATCGAAGATCACCGGCGCACCGCCGGCATCCGTGCACCAGTTGCCCGCCCAGAGATCCCCGTGCAGCAATGACGCCTGCGGCCGGTGCCCCTCGAGCAGCGCATCGAGCACCTCGAGCAACCGTTGCCCGGGCCTCTCCAGCAGCCGCCCGAAACCACGGCGCACGGCGAGCTCGAGCTGCGGGCCCAGCCGGCGCTCGCGCCAGAATGCGGCCCAATCACTGCACCACTCGTTCAACTGCGGCGTCGGGCCGATTGCGTTGTCCCCGTCCCACCCGAATCGCTCGGCGCGCACACCGTGCAGCGCCGCGAGACCTTCACCGAGACGGCGCTGACTGTGCGCATCAGTGGCCCCCAGCTCGATCCACTCGAGCGCGAGGAAGGCATGCCCGCCTGCAACCCCCTGGGCCCGGACCCGCGGCACCCGCAGCGCATCCGCCCGAGCCAGTTCCGTCAGGCCCCGTGCCTCGGCCGCAAACCGGGCAAGCGCCTCGTTCCTGGCGACCTTCACGAACAGCCAGCCCGATGCGCACCGCCAGCGATAGAAGCGGTGCGCGCTGCCGCCGGCGAGCGTGCTCTGCGGCTCAGGGGCGCAATCGGTACCGAGCTGCGCGGCCAGTTCGCGTGCCAGCATCCGGACCACGGCAATCTCCGCTATGAATCCTGGAGCTGCCTACTCTACGCCCGGGTGATGCCGACCGCGATCGGACGGCCGGGTACCGGCACTTGCTTGCGCTCAACGGCGCGGACCATACCGGCTCGTCACACGCCAGCCGCTGCGGTTGAGAAAATCGAGGGTCGGGCGAAGCATCTGTGACACTTGTGCACGACGGTTGGGATTGGCGTGCGCACGCGCGCGCCACACCCACGCGGGTGCAAGCCCGGCGCGCTCATACGTCGAGGCAGACGGGAAGTAGACGTACCTCGCGTACAAGTCGATCGCGAAGGACAGCGCCGGTGCCAGCAGGGCCCGTTGCCACGCCGGGCATTGCGCTGCGCTCTGGCGGCACTGCTCGCGCGCTAGCGCGCAATGCATGGCCTCATCCCGGCTATGGATGTCGGCGATCCGGTAGACGACTCGGCTCAGGGTCGCCTCCTCGACGCCGCGGCGCAGTCGCCGGTTGAGCTGGTCCGGCAGCTCCTCGCCGATCACTACCATGGCCCAGAACAGTGCCGAGCGACTCGACAGCAGTCCGCCCAGCAGATCTACCGCGCGGGTGCCGAATGCGCGCTGGGTGTTGACCCCATAACCGCTGCGCTGCAGCAACTCGATGAACATCAGACTGTGACCGGCCTCTTCGCGCATCTCATGCAGAAAGCGGGCGCGGCGCTCGACCTCAGAGCAGCGATGCGCCAGATGCGCGAGGCGGGCCATGAACTGCGACTCCAGCCACAAGCCCGCCTCGAGCAGGTGCACATACTCCAGGTGCGAGAGCCGCTGGCGTGTCCTGAGGTCAAGACGCTCGAACTGCGGCACGCCCGCAAGGGAGAGCAGCTGCGGCGGCAGCCACCAACACTCGCGGTCGACGGCCTGCCAGTCGATGCGCGCCAGCGGATCCTCGTACCGGATCTGCGGCAATTCGGTTAGGCTCGACACACCCGCCATCTCAGCGTGAGCTCGCGTGCTGCTCGATCTGTTCTATGAACTGGCCATGCCCCCGTGGCTCGAACGCTCCGAGGCGCAGGCCTATGCGGATGCGCTCGCGGAAATCGAGCTGGCGGACCGCTTGGGGTTCCACGGGGTCTGGCTGGTCGAGCATCACCTGATGCCCGGTTACTCGCACCTGTCCAAACCGGACCTGCTGCTCGCGGCGCTCGCGCAGCGCACCACCCGGCTGCGCCTCGGGCTCGGGGTCATCCCGCTGCCGTATCACCATCCTGTGCATGTCGCCGAGCGGATCGGTACGCTCGATGTACTCTCGGGCGCGCGGCTCGAGGTCGGGATCGGGCGCGGATTCTCGCCGGACGAATACGCGGCCTTCGGCGCCGAGCCGGCGCACAGCCGCGCGCTCGTCGAGGAGTCCCTCGCCATCCTGCGCGCCGCCGCCGAGGATGCGCCGATCGTTCACCACGGCCGGCACTTTCGACTCGACGCGCTCAGCGTGCGGCCGCGCCCGCTGCAACGGCCCTATCCTCCGCTGTGGAGCGCCGCGGTCAGCCCCGAGACTTTCGAGTGGGCCGCCCGGGAAGGTCTCGGCGTGCTGGCCGGGCCCTTCAAGCCCTGGGCGATGATCGGCGCCGATCTGCAGCGCTATCGGCAGGCCTGGCGCAGCGAGGACCCGCCGCGCATCGGCATGACGGTCGCGCTGCTGTGCCTGCCCGATCGCACGCGCGCGCGGGAATTGGCGGATCGGGCGCTGCGTTGGTCGTACGGTGAGCTGCTTCGCGTCACGGCGCCGGTGCTCGAGCGGCTGTGGCCGAGCTACGAGCACATGCATCAGCTCGGGCGGTTCCGGCGCCTGTTCAAACTGGGGGCGCGTCTGCGCGTGCTGGAGCTCGCGGGGCTCGCCATCGTCGGCACGCCCGGGGAGTGTCTGCAGCGCATCGAGCGCCTGCGCGAGGCCGGCGTAACGCATCTGCTGTGCTCGATCGGCGCCGGCGCTGTGCCGACCGATGTGGTGCGCGAGTCCCTGGAGTGCATCGCAAGCGAGGTGTTGCCTCGTCTCGCTCACGCGCGCTGATACGCTCATGCCCAGTACTCCGGGGAACTGATCCATCCGCGCCGCAGGCTGCTCGCGCTGGCGCAGCGCAGCACCTCGCGCCGATGCCGTTGAGCGCGCGCATATGCGCCGTCATACAGCTCGGAGAGCTCCTCCTCGTAATCTTGCAGCGCCGCGCGCCGCCCGCCGAGCCAGCCGGCAACGGCGCGGCCCGCGAGCTCTCCGGAGCGGACCGCCGCCTCGATGCCCGCCCCCGTCACGGGATTCGTCAATCCCGCCGCATCGCCGGCGAGCGCCACCGGAACCGCTCCGAGACAACCGCTCGCCGCAACGCGCCCGCCGACGGGGATCAACCCGCCGGTCAGCCCGACAGCCGCCGCAGCGCCGATGCGCCCGGCCGAGGCAAGCTCCGCGCGCAGTCCCTCGAGCAGCGGCTTCAGCCGCTCGCGCGAGCGGGCGTCGACGCCGACGCCGAGGTTCGCCTCGCCTCCCTTCGGGAACAGCCACCCGTAGCCGCCGTGATATTCGGCGCGCAGAAAGATGTCGGTCGCATCATACGGCGCCTCGAGCGGCACCGTGATCTGGCGCGCCACGACGAGCTCGCGGTTCGCCCGTCCGATCGCCGCGCCCACCCGTGAGCGCGGCCCGTCGGCGCCAACGAGAGCATGCGGCCTCAGCGTCATCCCATTCGACAGGCACACCCGCCCGTCATCGCACAACTGGGTGAGCGCGACTCCGAGCATGAGGCGCGCGCCGCGCGCGACAGCATGTTCCGCGAGCTGCTGATCGAAGAGCCGCCGCGAGATCATGCGCCCGGGGAAGCCGTCTGCGCTCTCGGGGGGCTCGCCTTCGACCACGGTGACCATCCGGCTGACGCTCTGGGAGCTCACCACATCCCAGCGCATACCCTCGACGGTGAATGCGCCCGAGACGAGCTCGGCGCACTGCACGGGCTCCCCGATCCTCGAGCGCCGTTCGATGCCGACCACCCGGCAGCCTGCTGTGGCGGCGACGGCGGCCGCCCGCGCGCCCGCCGGTCCGAGACCTACGACGAGAACATCGGGACACTGCGCAGCGGTACGCTCGGTGCGCGCAACTTCCTCACGGGCACCGTCCGAGCAGGACATGGATGCTCGGCGGCCCCCTCAGCGCCGCTTCGGGCAGAACTGATCGTGCAGCGTCTTGATCACTTCCGCGACTTCGGCGCTCGCCAGCCCGTAGAAGACCGACTGGCCGTGGCGACGAGTGCTCACCACGTGGTGCTTGCGCAGCAGCGCCAGATGCTGCGAGACGGCCGATTGCGCGAGTCCGATGGTGGCGGTGAGCTGCCCGACAGACTTCTCACCCTCGGCCAGCTGGCACACGAGCATCAGCCGTGCGCCGTTGGCGATCGCCTTGAGCACATCGGAGACGCGATTGGCGCTGGCCTGCATCTCTGCAAGCTCCTGCGGTCGCAGAACACCAACGAGCGGCATGGGACGGCGGAGCGCGGCGGCGCGCTTCATGCCGCGCAGCCCGCAAACCCATCTGCGATCATCTTCGCCTCGTAGGGCGCAGCGACCGCGGTGCCGGGAATCAATGTCGGTTTGACGGCATCCCACGCCTCGGGCTTGAGAATCAGCAGCCAGCCCCTGCCGTAGGGATCATCGTTGGCCAACGACGGTGTGGCCACCAATGCCTCGTTGACCTCAACCACCGTGCCGCCACTGGCCACCTTCGCCGGGCCCACCCACTTGCCCGACTCGATGGTCGCACAGGACTTGCCGGCCTTGACTTCCTTGCCCACGCCCTTCGGCGTGAATGCGACCAGCCGCCCGGCCATGGCGGTCGCCACCGCGGTCATCCCCACCTTGACGTTGCCGTCCCCGAGCTCCTGAAACCAGATCTGGTTCTGGACGTCGTACAACAGTTCATCCGGCAGATTGCAGCCGCGCACAGTGGCCATCGATTCAGTCCTCTAGCAAGAAAGGAACCGCCTCAGCCCGGTCCGTCCGCCTGCGCACGCAGCGGGCGCGAGGCGCAGCAGAACTCCCCGAGCTGGCTCACCTGGAGCTTGCCGGCGACGAACAGGTACAGATGGTTGGCGAGTCGCGCCATCATCAGCGCCCGGCGCCCGGCGTCGCTCCGGTCGGGCTCCGATATTAGCAGATTGTAATGGTATACCAGCTCGCGGCAGGTCTCGCGGCAGGCGTTGAAGCTCGGCTCATCGAGCGCGCCCTGACGGTGCAGGGCGAGAAGCCTGAATCCCTCGCGAAGCTCCTCGGTGGGTCTCTGTCCGTGCGCCGCGACCCAATGTTCGAGCACTTCCTCGCCGAGGCGAAGCAGCTCCGCGGCATGCGCCGCCGAGGGCGCCGCATCGAGCAGCTCCCCGAGACGCTCCTCGATCTGCCCGAGCGCTCTCACGCCGCCCCTCTGCGCTTCAGCGCGGCGAGACCGTCCGAGACGTTCTCGTGCAGGCCGACCTTGCGCGGCGAGAGTCCGAGCGCGATCCCAAGCAGTTGCGTGAAGTAGACGATCTTCACCTGCGTCTTCTTCCCGAACCGCTTCTCAGCGCGTACCTGGTGCATCTCAAGGCCCGAGTGACACGTCGGGCATTCGGTGGCGATCACCTCCGCTCCGGCGGCCTCGGCCGCCTGCAGGATGTTGAGCACGAGCCGCGTCGACATGTCGCTGTCAGACAGCGTATGCGCCCCGCCGCAGCAGGCGGTTTTCAGTGCGAACTCGACGTTCTGCGCCCCGGCGGCCGCGAGCAGATCGTCCATGAAGTGGGGCTTCGCGGTCGACTCGCTCCCCGGACCGGCGTCCTTCTCGGGAAAGATATGCCGCGGCCGCGTGTACATGCAGCCGTAGTAGTTCGCGACCCGCAGGCCCTTCAGCCCGCCGCGGATCCGCTCGCGCAGGCCCTCCTCGCCGATGGCCGACTTGATCCACTCCAGCGCGTGAATGCTCTCGACCTGACCGGCCTGGTAGGCGGTTTCGCCGGCCTTGCCTGCGAGCTGCCCGACCACCTCGGCGCTCTTGGGGTCATGGGCGAGGTCATACTCGGCCTTCTTCAGGTTGTGATAGCAGCCGTTGCACGGTGCCATCACGACGTCCATGCCCATCTTGTTCGCCGTGATCGACATGATGCGCGAGGAGAGATAGGTCTGGACCTTCGGGTCGATGTTCTTCGCCTCCATCGCACCGCAGCAGTTCCAGTTCGGCACTTCGACGAGATCGAGCCCCAACGCCTTGCCCACTTGCCGAGTCGAGCGGTCATAGGCGTGCCCCGTTCCCTCCAGAGCGCAGCCGGGGTAATAGGCGACCTTGCGGTACTTGTCGGCCTTGGATTTGGACATATAGTTCGATACCTAACCGTGTGTGATGCCAGCCGCATCGCGGCGCGCGCCCTCAATCAGATCCTCAAGCCCCAGGGCGCGGCGCTGACGGGATTGCTCCTGAGCGACGTACTCGCGCAGCGCCGCGCGCGAACGAGCCCAGCCGCGTGTGCGCGGCGCGTGCACGCCCGCCAGTCCCAGGCGCATCAGCAGTCCGAGCGGCAGGCGACGCAGGAGCCTGCGCCCCATCTCGATCAGCCAGTCCTGCCCCAGGGCCTGCCCGGTGCGGCGGAAGAATTGCTGGATGATCCGGCCTTCCTCGATCCGTCCGCGCTCGATGACCTGATCCGTGAACACCTCATCGAAGATCATCGACGGGGACTTGCGGGTATGGCCCTTGAGCTCGAGCCAGTGGCTCAGCGCCTTCATCACCCCTTCCGGGGCGACGTCGCGCGGGCAGGCGTAGGTGCATTTGTTGCACGACACGCACTGCCAGATGATGTCCTTGTCGCGCAGCAGCTCCGACTCCATGCCCACGCGCACCAGGTAGATCCAGTAGCGCGGATTGAAGTCGGGATTGACCGCGTTCACCGTGCAGGCATTCGTACAGGACCCGCACTGCCAGCACCGGTGGATATACTCACCGCCGGGAAGCGCTGCGATCTCCTCCTGCAGCGCCTCGTTGTAATCCGTCACCACCCGGGACTGGATGAACGTGCTCCAGTGTCCGGACACATCGACGCCGTCGACCACGAGCTGCTCGTGGGTCTTCAGGTTCTCGGGACGGATCAGTGATTTCTCGTGGATGGGCATCTGAAGCCTCAGTCGAGCAGTCCCTGCGGGGTGTTCTCTTCGAGCACGAACGCCTTGCCGTCGATGGTCTTCAGGCGCGTACGCCGCGTCCCGGGCCGCACGCCATCCAGGCCCAGCAGGCGCCGTGTGTACTGCAGCGGATCCTCCTCGGCGGTGAAGTCGGTGCGCAGGTAGCTGCCGCCCTGCTCGCAGATGTACTCGGCATAGACCTGCGCGCACAGCAGATCGACATAGTAGATGACGTCGCGGAAGAACCCGTTGCGTGTCAGAAAGCCGCTCAGCTCCTCGCGCAGCGTCAGGAAGGTCTGATACCCGCTGGCCACCGCGATCGGCGCGCTGTCCTGCTGCGCATCGAACCAGATCTCCCGCAGCACGCCGGTATTGGTCTCGGCATCCCAAACCCAGCGGTTCATCAGCGGAAAGCGCTCCGGCGCGAGGTTGTGCAGGATCTCCACGGCGAGGTCGCGGACCCAGCGTTGCGGCTCCCCGCGGATGAAGCCCGCCCCGAAGGCAGCCACCTCGAGGTCGGTGGCGCTGGCATCCCCGATCACGCGCGTCAGGCGCACAATCGCCTCCCGCAGCGCATCGAAATCCGGCCGCTCGAGCCACGGGGCGATGCGCCGACGCACCGTCGCCATGAACGTGCACAACCCCTTGAAAGCTTCCGGCTCCAGAGTCCCCGCATGATCCCCAGACGTCCCAAGCGCATCGCGAAACATCGCGCTCTTGAGTTTGACGGCCTGCACGTAGCGCTCGATGCCGCCGTGCGGTTCACACCCGGCGGTGAGGCGCGCCAGACTCGCCTCCAGCCGCTCGCCGCTGAGCTCGAGCCGCACCGGCTTCGGTTGCGGTTGTGCATTAGGTTTAGCGAGCCAGCCCGCCACGCACAGCCCCTCAGGCGCTCGCCTGCGCCGGGCGTGTGAGCGCCAGCGCCCGGGCGGCCGCGGCGTGCCCCTGCGCGATGGAATCATCGATCGTCTCAGGTCCCGTGGCCGCGCCCGCGACAAACACGCCCGGCCGGGAGGTCTCCGCCGTATTGGCGTATGCGTTCCCGCGCGCGAGGTAACCGTGCGATTCGAGCGCCACGCCGAACACCGCCGCGATTGTTTTGTTCTCGATGTTCGGGTCCATGCCGATGGCATGCACTACCATGTCGAAGGGAATGGTGATCGGGCGCTTCACCAGCGTGTCCTCGCCCTTGACGATGAGCTTCTCCCCGTCGGAGGTCACCTCGGCGATGCGGGCCTTGATGTACTTGACCTTGAATTCCTCCTGGCTGCGCCAGTAGTACTTCGTCTCGTACAGGCCGAAGGTGCGGATGTCCATGTAATACACGTACACATGGCACTCCGGCAGCTCCTCGCGGATCTCCATCGCAATGTTGGCGGACACCGTGCAGCAGATCTTGGAGCACCACTCCCGGCCGATCTGGCGGTCGCGGGACCCGACGCACAGCAGAATCGCGACCCGCTGCGGCTTGCGTCCGTCGGAGGGACAGCGCACGCCCTTGCCGGAGGAGATCATCTGCTCCACCTGCGCGGTGGTGACGACGTCCGGGAACGTCCCGAAGCCCCACTCCGGCTTGTTGAGCGAGTCAAAGTGCGTGAAGCCCGTGCACAGGATCGCCGCGGCCGCCTGCAGGCGCTTGCCGTCGGCGAGCTCGACATTGAACTCCCCGGGCGCGCCGCTGAAGCTCTTCACCGTCGAGCTCAGATGCACCTCGACCTGCCGGTCCTCCTGCACTCGGTGCACCATTCCGCCGATGGCATCCTTCGCCCACTCCCCCGAGGGGACGAGCTTGGCGTAGCCGGAGAGAATGGGCGCACCGCCCAGGCGCTCGGCCTTCTCGATGAGCACGACGCGCTGGCCCACGCTCGAGAGCGCATGCGCGGCGGCAAGTCCCGAGGGCCCACCACCAACAACCAGAATCGGTTTGCTCATCCGGAATGTCCAATGCGTTTGAAACCGGGACCGGAGGTGATCTTGCGCCGCGGGTCATAGAGCGTCTCGGCGCGCCCCGCGGCCACCTCCTTCAGATAGGCCTCGAACTCGGCCTTCTTGGCCTGCCAGTCGATGCCGAGCTTCTCCATCAGCGTCTCGGTCGCCGAGGCGTGCCAGTGTGACTGCACGATCTTGTATGGATGCGCGCCGCACACGAGGGCGGCGAACTGGCAGTCGGCCAGCACCGGCAGGCCGACCGGGCGGCCGTCGGCCTTGCTGATCCACTGGTTCTTGTCGAGGGTGGTGATGCAGCCTGTGTCATGACCGATCATGACATCGGCATGGGCCTCCTCCACCGCCACGCGGATCTTGCGGTCGATCGCGAACGAGCGCGTGAATTCGCGCTCGGAGATGATGTGCCTGAAACCGAACCCGCAGCAATCGTACCAGGTCGAATAATCGATGACCTCGGCGCCGAGCGTCTGCATGATGCCGGTCGATACGGCGACGCGGTTGCCGTCGAGCACCTTGTCGTCGTAGATCACATCTTCCGGAACCATCTTGTAGACGTGGCACGCCGGATGGATGGTCGCGCGGACGTGGCTGCAGTCGATCTGCCTGAGCTTGGCGACTTCATCGCGCATGACGTGCAGCCACTCAGAGTAGTGCACGATCTCCTCGGGAATGAGCAGCTTGCCGTCGACCAGGCGGTCGAGCTTGCCGAGAATCTGGCGCACGCGCTCGCGCAGTTTCGCCGAACGCAGCAGGTAGCCGCGCACCTCCTTGTAGTTGCCGAAGGAGGTGCCGCAGTGCACCAGCGGGTAGTAGTAGCCCTCGGGCAGCCCCTCGGCCTTCGCCGCGACATAGGCCTGATGGAAGTTGCGCAGAAACACCGCCGCCAGGCTCTCGATGTTGCCTATGCCGGAGCCGTGGTAGTTCCATGCGGTGCACGAGGTCTGATCCGTCTCATCGAGGTACTCGATGCCGAGCTGGTTCATCAGCCACAGGAGCGAGGCGGGATAGCCGGGGATGTTGCCGCACTGGCCGCAGGACTTGTGGTGCCACAGGCGCACGGTGGGGATCTTCTTGTCCCAGCCGTAGAGCGTCTTCACCATGACCGGCTTGTGCTCCTCGGTCACGCGGTGCACCACGATCTCGCCGTCCTTCTCGAGCTGCCACATGATGTCGCGCACGTCCTCGACCCGCTCCTTGCCGGTCTGCATGCTGCGCTTGTTGATGATCTGCTCGACCCAGACGGTGGCGGTCTGGGCATCCTTGGTGTTCAGGCGCGCGCTCTGCCACTCCGGCCCGTGGCCGGTGAAGCGCTCGCCAGCTGGCGGGTCGGTCGGTTTACTCATAACTCGGCACCTCGAATGTGTGGCCCGGGAGCCTCGCGGGCACGGCTCTCGCGGGATTACTCATCGTCCTCATCCGCCTGCTCCTCCTGCCAATCGGAGTATTCCTCTCGCTTCTCGTCCATGATGTCGCGGATCACATCGAACAGATTCGCATCGACCGCCTTCAGGCTCTCGAGCACGCCGGTCTCTTCCCAGATCGTGTAGAGCTCGACCGAGGTCTTGAGGTTGACTTCCCAGGCGGTCTTGGTGGTGTGCAGCGTCGGCACCGGAATCGCCTTGCGCAGCGTCGCGAGCGGCGCGTCCACCTTGGAGATGTTCGGACCCCAGTCCGGAAAGGCATCCCGGCTGATCATGTCCGGGGAGAGCTGATTGCCGGTGGAGATGAGCTTGAGCATGACCCGGCTGAAGGGCCGCAGCACGTTCTTCGCCGACTCCAGACCGTGCTTGATGGCGGTCTCGCGCATCAGCATCACCAATCCGCCCGGGGAGTTGCCGAACGGGCAGCGCGCGGCGCAGGTATAGCACTGGGCGCACGCCCAGATCTTCTCCTGCATCGCATCGTAGATGCCCTCGAGATTCTCCGTCCACAGCAACTGCACGATCTCGCGCGGGCTGTAATCGTAGTAATGCGCTGAGGGACAGGTGGCCGTGCAGATCCCGCAGTTGAGACAACCGTTCAACTGGTGATCGAAGCGCAGATCGGACTGGATGTCACGGAAGATCTCCTCGAGCTTCTCGCGCGCGACCGGCGCGGCACCGCTCAGAGGATCGCCGATATGCTGTTGGACACGTGTGCCGCTGGAGTGCTCCATCGCGAAGTCCCGCCGGGCGCGGCTAGTAAGTGAGAACCTTGTAATCGTCGTCCATGACCCGCTCGATGAGGTATGCGCCACCGACGATGCCGCTGCATTGCGGGATCAGGTCCACCTCGCTCATCTGGAACAGATCGAGATTCGGCGAGCAGCAGAAGAATTTCGCTCCCGCCTCATGCGCATCAACGATGAAGTCGAGCACCGATTTGGGCGAGCCGTCCTTGACGAAGAGCTTCTCCGCCACACCCTTCTTCAGCAGCAGCCCCGCCGCGGCAGTGCAGATGACCTCCACCTCGAATTCCATCGCGGCTGCGACGGTGGCCTGGAAAATCGGAGCGCCAAGCTCCGCGCCGTTGCGCGGATCGGTGTTGGCCATGACGATCAGGAGCTTTGATGCCATTCGCGGCAGCCTATTCAGTGGCGGCGATCCCCCCGGATCGTCCATCAGAAAATCCTAATATCTCTACCCGCAAACCGCAAGCAAAATTGAGATTTGTCACTCTTCGGGGGCAGGCATCAGGCCCAGGCAGCGCACGAGCCCCGTCACCACCGACCCGAGCGCCGCGTGCAGCTCGGCCTGGCGCGCCCTCAATGCCGCAAGCGACGCCGTGGTCTGGGCGGGGGATTCGGGGAATTCCATGATCAGGTCCTCGATGATCGCGGACTTCACGCCCGGGTGACCAGCGAACCCGAAGGCGCGCTCACCGAGCTGGAACAGCGCCACGTGCCCCGACTCGTCGCACGCGAGCGTACGGGCCTGCGGCGGCAGCATCAGCCGATCCGGCCCGTAGCGCACCAGCGGATAGTGGCGGGGCAGATAGCCCGCGAGCGCCTCATCGAGCACCCGCCGCGCCGTGCCCACCTCGAACTCGAGCGGGCCGGGCCGCACGCCCCCGCCGGCCGCAAGCGCCAGGATGTGCGCGCCAAGCCCGAAGCCGACGACCGGGGTGCCGGCCTGCAGCGCCCCCGATGCGAGTGCGACCTCCTCATCGAGTGAGGGCAGCCGGCGCGGCCCGGCGCTGGCCCCCCACGGCCCGCCGCCGAGGAACACCAGGCCCTCGGCTGCCTCGGCTGCCCGTGGCGCGCGCCCGCCCGAAGTGAAGGGCCGAAAGTAGCGAAATCGGATCCGCCGGCCCTCGAGCTGATCTTCGATCAGCCCGAGGTATTCCGACGAGGTGTGCTGCACGACGGCCAGCGTCTTGACGGCATCCGCCATGGCAAGCTGGCCTCAGCGCTGCCCCGCGGCGCCCGGCGCGCTCACGGCCGCCTCGAACGCCTGGCGGAAATCCGCAGCCGACACCGACAACGTCCCCGGCGCCTGGGCCGCAAAGAAGGCCTCCACCGTCGCGCCGATCGCATCGATCTGCACACCGCGCAACTGGCTCTCGAGATCAAACACCAGGCGCGGCGGCGCAACAAAGAAATCCCCGGTGATCATCACCTGCCCGACGCGCTGGCCGAGCGCGCCCTCTCGCCTGAGATACGCCACGATCGTACCTCCCGGCCCGGTATGCGTGCCCACCGAAACCTCCGCATCGCCTGGCAGGCCGTCGATCTCCGCTACAAAATCATCACGGCCGATCTGCGCCTCATGCAGCCTCTCGGCCCGCTCCAATTCGCACGCGCCGGCCTCGACCTGCTCGAACTCGACACCCAGGTGCCTGCGGAAACCGCCGAGCAGCGCCTGCTGCACCTGCTCGATCGTCGGTGTGCGCTCCCCGCACAGCTCGCGCAGCGTCACCACTCGCTGCGCGGGCGAATCGAGTCCGTGCTTGGCCGTCTTCACCCGCGGCACGCGCAGCGCGCCGAGCATGGCCTCGGTATCGCAGTCGACGAGCACGGTACCCTGGTACAGCAGCGAGTTGCCGTCGTAAAAGCCACCCGTACCGCCGATCTTGCGGCCCGCGACCTCGATGTCATTGCGCGGCCGGAAGCGGGCATCGACGCCCAGAGTGCGCAGACCCGCCGCAGCCGCCTCGCAGAGCTGACGCGCCGTCTCGCCGAGGGAGGCGCCGCCGAATGCCTCGCGCCCGAAGACGAGCGCCCAGCCGAGCTGCCCGCGATCGAGGTAGATCGCCCCGCCGCCGGTGATGCGCCGGCCGGTCTGGATACCGTGTTCTCTGCAGTAGGCCAGATCGAGCTCGGCGCTGAGCGACTGGTGGCGTCCGACCAGCGCCACGGGCTCGAAATGGATGAACCGCAGCGAGTCGCCGATCCGGCCCTCCTGATGCAGCTCGAGCATCGCTTGGTCGAAGGCGATATTGAATCGCCCGGTGCGCACACCGACATCGATCACGCGGAACGGCCGGCTCAAGAATCCTCCCGCACCACCGGGATGCGCAACTGGCGGCGGATGCGGCGCAGGTCCGAGCGGCCGGGCGCGAAGGGGAAACTCGCGATATCGCTCGGCGGGGAATCGCCGTAGGGCCGGTCGCACGCCGAGACGTCGTCACGGAACTTCCCAGGGCAGCCCGAGGTGCGAAACGCCACGCCCTCGGCGATGATCCGCTCGAGCATCTGCGGCGCAACGCCGTAGTCCAGCACTCTGCCCCGCTCGTCAAAACGCATCTGCTCGATGCGCACCGAGGCGTAATCGATGAGATAGCGGGCGAGCTGCACCCGCCGCCATTGATCGCGCGGGGTGGCCGGCAGATGATCCATCAGCGAGCCTTTCTCCGGAAAGAAGCAGAACATGTGGCTGTGTCCGCCGAGGTCAACCAGCTGCTGCACGAGCTCGAGCGCCTCGTACTCGGTCTCGCCCATGCCGATGATGATGTGCGCGCCGAATTTCTGCGCACCGAACACCTCCCGGGCGATGTGCAGGATCTCCCAGTACTTGCTCCACTTGTGCGGCGACTGCACGCCTTTGCCGCGCGTGCGGTCGAAGATTGCCGGCGTCGCCGCATCGAGCGCCACGGTGAAGATGTCCGCACCGAGCGCCTTCAGCCGCACCACGTCCTCACGCTCCATGGTCGTGGGGTTCGAAAGGATGGACACCGGAATGCTCGCCGGATCGATGCGGCGCGTCCAGGCCCGCAGCACCGCCACCGTGTCCGCATCCGAGCGCGGGTGAGTGATCATCGAGATGCACATGCGATGGAACGGGCTGCCCGCCACGTCGCGCGAGACGATGTCGATGATCTGCTCGATCGGCACCGCCGGCCAGTCGACGCGGATGAAGTTGCGATCCGCGTAATCGCGCTCGGCCTCCCGGTGGCGCGCCAGCCCGCAGTAGGCACAGTTGGCGCGGCAGCCCTCCGGATACGTCAGCAGCAGGTTCAGGCAGCGCGTGCACTCGCAGCGGTGCATCCGCCCGGGCATGATCCCGAGCGTCATCGCCGCGGCGGTCGAGAGCTGCACGTACTCCGGTGAGCGCATGTGCGGCGCCAGAACGTTGTTATTCGGCAGGTAGACACCCGAGGGCGGCCGATCCGCCGATTTGACCCGGGCCCCGTTGCGCCGCTCGGCCGGCGTCGGCTGCGGCAGGCGCGGCTGCATCACCTCGTAGGCATTAACATCGCCCTCGCCGCGCGCCGCGTCGAGCTCACTGCTTTGTTTGAGACAGCTCATGCCAGGACTCCTGCGAGCGCGCCGGCAGCGGGCGCCGCGTCGGCACAGCCGGAAGCGCGGCTGTTCTGCGGCGCTTGCCCGAGTTTAATGGAGCAGCACGCGTGCTGCTGTTCGAAGGGGCGGCCGATCGCGGCGGCGGCGGCGACCGCGCCATCGGCCGGAAACGCAATGCCGTCGAGACCGGCGAGCACCGCGTAGGCGTCGGTGACGCGCTTGTGCATTCCCGGTGGCCGCGCGCAGCCGAGCAACACCCCTCGCTCGCCGAGGCGCACGCGCGCCTGCGCGAAAATCCGCCCGACGTCGGCCGCTGCAGGCACCGCGAAGGTGCCCGGTGTGGCATAGAACGGCATCACGACCACGAGCACCAGGGACTTCACCGCATGGCGCGCGACGATATCGAGCGCGGCCGGCTCACCGAGCACCCGCCCGAAATGCAGTCCTATTACAATGTGCGGCACGACCTGCATCGACGTCTCGCACAGCGCCGCGAGCGTCGCCTCGAAGTCCGCCACGGACCGCTCGAGATGGTAAACCTCGCGGATCGTCGCCTCCGCGCCGATGACATCCATCATCGCCGTGTCGACTCCCGCCGACGCCATCGCGCGCGCTCCCGCCCGGTCGGTCAGCGCCGTGTGGATCGCGATCCGCAGCTGCGGGTGATCGCGCCTGAGCCGCTCGAGCACCGGGTAGAAGCGCTCGTAGCGGATCTCGTTGCGGCGGTTCGAGCCCCCCGAGAGCAGGAAGCCCTGCAGTCCCTGCCGCTCGATCATCTCGCGCACCTTGCGCTCGAGCATCTCCGGGGTGGTCGCAGGCAACATCGGCTCGAGGATTTTCGCCCGGCAATGCTCGCAGTTGAGCCCGCAGGCCCCGCCGGTGATGGAAAATGCCGGGAAGCTGTTGCGCGAGCAGCCCTTCAGCTCGGTGCTGGCGTAGTCCTTGAACGTCGGCGTGGAGAAGCGGATCGGTCGCGCCGCGACCGCCTCGCCAGAACTCTCCAATTCTGCGACGAGCCGCGCATCGAGCGGCGCCTCTTCGAACTCCTCGATGCTCTTGAGCTTCTCGAGCCAACTCATCTGGTCTGCTCCGCCTAAACGGCCCAAAAAACCTTATCACTATTTGCTAATTTATAAAATAGTGATACTTTTGAGTTAACAGACCGCCGCAGGCGGCCATTTCGGGTGGGTCAGCGCAATGTCGTCCGTTACTGCCGATCAGCGCTCCGGCGCGAAGAGCATGTCCATCATCGTCACCAAGGGCACGCTCGACTGGGCGTATCCCCCGTTCATCCTGGGCACCACCGCCGCGGCAATGGGCCTCGACGTCACGATGTTCTTCACCTTCTACGGCCTGCCGCTGCTGCTGAAGAACCTTGACCTGCGCCTCTCCCCGCTCGGCAATCCGGCGATGAAGATGCCGATGGCGGGCATGCACATGGGCATGCCGAACCTCGCGAGCGTGATACCCGGGATGGAAGCGGCCGCATCCAAGATGATGCGCAACCTCATGAACAAGAAAGGCGTCGCCTCGATCGGCGATCTGCGCACCCTCGCGATCGAGTCCGAGGTGCGTATGATCGCCTGTCAGATGACCATGGACCTTTTCGAGTACACGCTCGCCGACATGATCGAAGGACCGGAGCTCGGCGGGGCGGCCACGTATATCGAGGTTGCCACCCGCTCCGATATCAACCTGTTTATCTGAACCACCAGTAGAGGGCCGATACTCTCGGCATTGTCACATGGCAGATCAAACGCTAGATGCGAAGGGACTGAACTGTCCGCTGCCCATTCTGCGGGCCAAGAAGGCGCTGCAGACGCTGCCGCCGGGCGGCACGCTCGAGGTGCTCGCCACCGATCCGGGCGCAGTCAAGGACTTCCAGGCTTTTTGCCGCACCACAGGCAACGAACTCGTCGAATCGACAAGTGAGGGCAAGATCTTGCGCTTTCTGATCCGCCGCACGGGCTGAGGCCGCGCGGTTCCACACTGATCGCCCGACACACGGACGACACCCCTGGCAGGCCGTTGAAAAACGCCGCGATTCAGGCAACGTTGGATGAGCGAGGCAATCGGGACTGATCTGATGCGCAGGGACGATGTTCAGCAGGGTGGAACGGTCAGCTACGTGTCCCGGGAGTCGCGTGTGCCGTCGCCGCACCCGTTGCGCGCAATCAAGGCGCTGCGGATGAGGCGCTGGCTGGGCCGAGTCGGGATCTCGATCGCGTGTACGCCCGTGAAGGGCGCCCCTCGATTCCGCCGGAACGGCCGGGGAGGGCTGCGACACTGCAGGTTCTGCACTCGATCCGAAGCGGGCGGCTCTTGTGCGAACCGTTGGGCTACAACCTGCTGTATCGCGGGTTCGTGGGACTGTCGCTCGATGAGCCGATCCGGGATCACTCGCGCTTCGCGAAAAACCGTGACCGGCTGCGCGAGGCGAAGATTGCCCGCAAGCTCCTGCGCCGCGTGGTGCGCAACGCCGGCAAAGCACAATTGCTCTGGAATGAGCATTTCAGCGTGGATGGCACGCTCATTGAGTCGTCGTCGGCGCTCAAGAGCATGCGCCGACGCGATGACACGGACGGTCCGCCGGGCCCCCGGGCGCAACTCCTGGGACAACTGGCACGGGGAGAAGCGCACGAACGGAACGCATGTGTCGCCTACGGACCCGCAAGCGAAGCTTTTCCGCAAGGGACAGAAGCAAGGCGCCAAGTTCTTTTACGTGGGTCACGTACTGATGGGTCACCGCGAGGGGCTCGCGGCGGATGTGGAGGTGCCCGAGGCGAACGGACATGGCGCGCGGGAAGCGGCCCTGGCGATGCTGGATCGACATCCCTCGCAGGAACAACGCACGGTGGCGGCGGACAAGGGGTACGACACGGCGGACTTCATTGCCGAGTGCCGCAAGCGCCGAGTGACTCCGCACGTGGCGATGAACCTCAGCGGGCAGCGTGGCTCGGCGATCGACGCGCGCACCACACGCCATCCCGGTTACCCCGCCAGCCAGAGGCTGCACAAGCGGGTCGAGGACTGCTTCGGCTGGGGCAAGGACGGCCGACCGATGCGCAAGATGAAGGTGCTGGTAAGCAGAAGGTGGCCTTCGTGACCACCCTCACGGTCGGCTGTTGCACGCTGCTGCACCTGGCGACGCTCCTGGTTGGGCGCTCGCTGGCACCGGCGTAGGAGCAATATCTGCCCCACACGGGGAAACCGAGCACATGGTCGCCAACAGCCGAAGAAACCAGTCCGATCGAATGCAATCGGGCTGGAATTGAGAGCGAACAATGACACTACAGAAGTTCATGAGCGCTTTATCAGCCGGTTTTTCAACGACCTGCTAAGGGGGGATATATGAAGCTCGACATCAGATTGACAGGACTGCTCGCGTTGCTGCTCATCGTCGGCACGGCGCAGGCCACCAACGGATACTTCACCAGCGGCGTCGGCGCGAAGAACGATGCCTTGGCGGGAGCCGGCAGCGCCGATCCCTCCGAGATCATGATCATCGCGACCAACCCCGCCGGCCTCGCCTTCGTGCACAATCATCTCGAGGTCGGCCTGTCTCTGTTCAGCCCGATCCGCAGCTACTCGACCTCGGCAAGCCTCGCCAACGGCAACGGCGGCGCCTTCACGATCGGTCCGAACCACATCACCAGCTCCAACAACCTCTTCCCGATACCGTACATCGCCTATCGCCACCGGATCGACGCACAGAACGAACTCGGAATCGCCTTCTACGCCCGCGGCGGCATGGACACCAAGTGGGTCGGCGGCACCGCGACCTTCGCTCCCAGCGGGCCGGGGACACCCGTCATGCAGCTGCCCGGCACATTCGGCTCGGGAACCGCCGGCGTCAGCCTGATGCAAGGGTTCCTCAACGTTACGTTCGCGCACACGATGGCAGACCGTCATCTGGCGGTGGGGGTCTCCCTGATCGGGGCGGCACAGCGCTTCCAGGCGCGCGGCCTCGGGGCCTTCGCCGGCTACACCGAAGCGTTCGCCGCGAGCGGCGGCACGAGGATGCCGACGGCGCTGACGAACAACGGGCATGAGATGTCCTACGGCGCCGGCGCGTCCGTCGGCCTCGAGTGGCGCCCCGTCCAGCAGTGGGCCTTCGCTGCCGCCTACACCACCAAGATGTACATGTCGAAGCTCAGCCGGTACGCGGATCTTTTTGCCAGCGGCGGCTCGTTCGACATTCCCGCATCCGCCACCCTCGGCATCACGTTCAAACCGACGGCACCGGTCGCGGTCAGCTTCGACACCCAGCGCATCTGGTACAGCGGCATCGCCGCGGTCGGCAACCCAGTGCAGAACCTTTTCAACTGCCCGACGGCCGGGGCCGGCGGCACCAATCTGCAGAGCTGCCTCGGCGGCAGCACGGGGCCCGGCTTCGGCTGGGGCAACATGACCGTCTACAAGCTCGGTGCGCGCTGGCAGCTCGATCCTGACTGGACGCTGCGCTTCGGAGTGAGCCACGCGACACAACCCATTCCCCGCTCCCAGGTCACGCTCAACATCCTCGCGCCCGGGGTCATCGAGAATCACATCGCCCTCGGAGTGACCCATCATGACAGCAGCCACGGGCAGTTCAGTGTGGCATTCGTCTATGCGCTCAGCCACAGCGTCACCGGGCCGAACACCTTCGACCCGACCCAGACCATCAGGCTGAGCATGCACCAGTACATAGTCGATTTCGCTTACGCCTGGGGCAACTGAGGGCCGCGATGGAGCCCTACCCGCACACCTACACTGCGGAGGCAAGCGGGGCGTTTTCCGGCGCGGTGCAGGTTGCGGCGCCGGGCGCTGAGGTACTGTCGAGCGCGGCGGCGCGGCAGTTCGGCGGGCCGGGGGACGCATGGTCCCCCGAGTCCCTGCTCGTCGCGGCGATCGCCGACTGTTATGTTTTCACGTTCCGCGCCGTGAGCGCGGCGGCGATGTTCGGCTGGCTGAAGCTCGAGTGCCGGGCACAGGGCACCCTCGAGAGGCGCGAGCGTGTGCCCCAGTTCACGCACATCACCGTGCAGGCGACGCTGACCCTCGCGCCCGGCGCTGACGCGTCACGGGCCAAGAGACTGCTGCAGCAGGCCGACCGCGCCTGCCTGATCTCCAACTCCCTGAAGGCCGCGCGCACCCTCGAAACCCGCATCGTGCACGCCGCGGCGCACGCTCAGCCGGCACGACCCGCCGGCTGAGCAGGCTGGCGGTCGGCGAGGCGGGCCGCGCTGTGCGGCCCGCCGGTGAGTCCGTCCTACCAATCCTTCGCGAGCACGGTGCAGATGCGGCTGAGTCCGTAGATATCCTTCGTGTCGGACTCCTCGGCCGGCGAATGCGAGTACTTGGTCGGCCAGCCGAGCGCCACCGCATTGGCCCCATAGCGCGTGTACACCGCCGAGTCGTTGCCGCCGCCGGTGATCCCGTACTGCACGGGAATGTGGTGCGCGCGGGCCAGCGCGACCACGCGCGCCACGTCGGCGGGCGAGTCCACGTGCGACAGGTCGACCGCACGCACCACGAAACCCTTGCCGAGCGGCTGATCAGCGTAGCGTGCGGTCTCGAGCGGCGATTGGCTGCTGACGAACATATCGACCGCGAAGACCACATCCGGCTCGCGGCCGAGCTTGGCCACCCGCGCCGCGTATGCGGCCGCACCCTGCAGCCCGACTTCCTCGCGCGTCGCCCAGAGGAAGGTCAGCTGCCGGCCGGGGTGCTCGCGCGCGAAGTCCGGACCCAGCGCGCGCACCGCCTCGATCAACGCCGTATCGCCGGCGCGGTCATCGATGCTGCGGATCTCGAAATGCTGTCCGAGCAGCGCCCGATAGCGCTTCGGCATCGTGAGGAAATCGCCCACGCGGATGCCGAGCCGCTCGGTCGCCGCGCGCGAATCGGTGCCGACGTACGCCTCGGCCGGCTCGCTGAGGGTGCTGAGCGCCCGGGGCCACTTGAACCCCGGCCGGTCCCAGCCTGCCGGCAGGCCGAGCGCCGCACCGACGCTGCGCCCACCGGGCAGGTGAACCAGCATGACGTGGCCGAGATAGTAGCGGCCGTAGAAGCCGCCGAGCTCGCGCACGACGAGCTGCCCGTCACGCCGGATGTGCGTGACCTGATAGCCGATCTCGTCCATGTGCGCATCGAACAGAATGCTGGGCTGATGCGTCCCCGGCACCGGGTGGCCGATATGCAGCACCAGGTTGCCCGCCGGATCCACATGTGCCCGCCGCCGCGCCCAGGCCGGCAGGCGGCTGAGGATGGCCTCCCGGGCGCCCTGCTCATGACCGCTGGCGCCGTATGCGGTGGTCATGGTCTCAAGAGTCTTCAGCAGCTGCGCGTTGGGGGCGCGCGCCTGGTCCAGCACCGGCTGCTCGCTCCCGCCGCCGGCCGAGCGCGCCGCATCGAACGGATCGTGTGCGGCACTCATCGGCGTGACCGGCTCGCCGAGGTAGTCCTCGATCAATCGGGTCAGATTGCGCAGGTCCGCGCGGGAAAAGGTCTCCGCCGGCGTGACTGGATAGAGCGTCGGTACGCCAAGCAGCGCAAAGCGGCCGGGCAGGTGCGGCTTCGGACCGAAGCCGACGATCATGGGCGGCCGGGCCGCCACGGTACGCGCGGTAATGTGGTGCGCGCTCGCAAGTGCCATCAGCGCATCCGGCAGGCCGCTCGCAGCCGAGGCCGCCGCCGTTGCACCGATGAGCACCCCCTCGCCGGGCATCATGCCGGAGACCGTCCCGCCCGGTCCCGGGGACTCAGGATCGATCCGGCCGACGAAGATCATCGCATCGGTCGGCAGCTCGGTCAGCACCCGGGCCAGGCCCCGCCCGCCCAGCCATTGCTGCGTCACGAACGCGATCGTCGTGGTGCCCCGCGCGTGTGCGCTCGCCAGCCCCTGCGCCGCCTCGAGCAGCGCTTCCCACCCGAAGCGATCGCCGGCCCAGGCGCCCGCCTCATCATCGGCGCCGATGGTGATCGGCGGCTGCGCGAGCTCGACCGGATCGAGGATATCGGCGCCGGCGGCGCGGGCCTCGGCAGCGGAATCGGCCCCGATGTCCACGTACAGATTGCCGATCTGCGACATCGAGGGCGGATTGAGGTGCCCGGGAGCGAGGTGAATGCTCAGTCCCGCGAAGCCGCCATTCAGCAGACCCGTGGGCGTGACCACGTGCACCGGCTGCGCGAAGCTCAGCGTATCGAACACCGGATTCGGTTCACGGGTCGGCAGGCGCTGCACGCGCAGATAGCCCTGCGCATTGATGGCCCCGACGACGTAGCCGGGCTGATCGATGGCCGCCACGATGAGCCGGTGCGGCGCTCCACTGCCTACGGTGACCCAGACGTCGTACATGTTGTCGGTGCGTGGATGCAGCCCCTGCCCCTGCAGCTGATGCGCGATCGCCGCCGAAAGCTGCTGCTCGTAGCCGGACACCGCGACGATGCGGCTCAGCGCCGGGAAATCCGGCGGCGCGCCTGCGAAGGCCGGCGCCGCGATGGCGCCGGCGGCGACGGCCGCCGCGAATAGTGGTGCAAGTCCTCTCATGTCGACCCCGCTGCCCCAAGGGCGTGTTGGCGTTTTCCGGTTATTATGGGGCATCCGCCCCGTCCTGCGCCCGCGCCAGCCGATGCGGCCCGGTCGATGCGCCAGCCCGAGCGGATCGTGCGGCGGACCGGGCCGGCCGTCGTCCACATTGCCAGTGCACACCGAAAGCCGATGTCAGCGTCCTCGCTTCACGCATTCCTCGCCGCGCACCGCCGGCTGTTCGTGCTGACCGGCGCGGGCTGCAGCACCGATTCGGGCATTCCCGCCTACCGCGACGCACAGGGCAGTTGGAAGCGATCTGCCCCGGTCAATTTCGCGGCATTCATCGGCAGCGAGGCGATCCGCAAGCGCTACTGGGCCCGCAGCCTCGCCGGCTGGCCTCGCGTGCACAGCGCCAGACCGAATGCCGCGCACGCCGCGCTGGCCCGCCTCGAGCAGCAGGGACGGATCGAGCTGCTGGTCACGCAAAACATCGATGGCTTGCACCAGGCCGCCGGCAGCGCGCAGGTCATCGATCTGCACGGCCGGATCGATCAGGTACGCTGCATGCGCTGTACGCGGCTGATGGGACGCGAGAGCCTGCAGGCCGAATTGCTGCGATGCAATCCGCTCTGGACCGGCGCCGCGGCGCGAGCCGCACCAGACGGCGATGCCGACATCGAGGGGCTGCCGTTTGATCAGTTCGTTGTGCCCGCTTGCGGGCACTGCGGCGGAGTGCTCAAACCCGACGTGGTGTTCTTTGGCGAGAGCGTGCCGCGCGAGCGGGTCGAGGAGGCGATGAGCCGGCTCGAGCGCGCCGAGGCGCTGCTCGTGGTCGGCTCCTCATTGATGGTCTATTCCGGCTACCGCTTCGCGCAGGCCGCCGCCGGCCTGGGCATTCCCATCGCAGCAATCAACCTCGGACGCACGCGCGCCGACAGACTGCTTACGTTGAAAGTCTGCCAGCCCTGCTCCGCGGCGCTCGCGGCCCTATAGCCAGCCGCCGCGAGACACGGGATTCTCCCCGCCAGGCGGATTCACTTCGCGTGCTGCATTGTCAGCACCACGCGGTACTGCGCGTCCCCGCTCATCATCCTCGCATACGCCTCATCCGCCTTCTCCAGAGGATAAGTCTCGATCATCGGACGAACGCCCGAGAGCACTGCGAAGCGCAAGGTGTCCTCCGAGTCGCTCGGCGTGCCCGATGCCCAGCCTTGGATGGAGCGGCTGCCGGTAATGAGCTGCACCGGGGTGACCTCGATCGGCGCGAAATCGGCCCCGACCACGACGAGCTTGCCATCGGGCCCCAGTCCATCGATCACTTCGGTGATCGCCTTCGAGCTCGGCGGCGTGGCGAGGATGACGCGAGCCCCGCCCAGCCGCTGCAGCGCCTCGGCGGGACGCTGCGCGGTACTGTCGATGTACGAGCTGGCGCCCAGTTTGTGCGCCAGCGTGGCATTCTGCGTGCCGCGGCTGATGGCAACCACCCGGTAGCCGAACTTATGCGCGAACTGGATTGCGAGGTGGCCGAGCCCGCCGATGCCGAGCACCGCCACACAGTCGCCAGGGCGTGCCCCGCTGTGGCGCAGCGCGTTGTAGGTGGTGATGCCGGCGCAGAGCAACGGGGCGGCCTCGACGGGATCGAGGTTCTCGGGCATGGCCGCGAGCGCCTCGATCGGCGCGGTCATGTACTCGGCGTAACCTCCATCGTAGCTGATGCCCGGGATCCGCACGTTGCGGCAGTTACGGTAGTCGCCGCGCCGGCACGCCGGGCAGGTGTTGTCCTGACCGCCATGCCAGCCGACCCCGACACGCTGACCCTCGCGCCACGAGGAGACACCTTCGCCGAGCGCATCGATGACACCGGCGACCTCGTGGCCGGGAACGCGCGGATACTCGATGCCGGGCCAAGTTCCCTCCTGAGTGAAGGCATCGCTGTGGCAGATGCCGCAGGCTTGCACCTTGATGCGCACCTCGCCGGGCCCCGGCCGGGGAATCGGGCGCTCGACGATCTGGAAGGCTGCACCGGGGCCGCGCACCTGTGCGACCTTCATCGTATCGGCCGTTGACTTGTTCGTCGCCATATCGCCTCCTGAAGTGTATTCGCTCGCGCACGCCGCCGAGCCGAGCTCGTGAGGCGCCGCACGCCTCGTCCGGAGGGAAAGTAGCAGCCTGTTCGCCTCCGCGCCACCGCGCAGCGGGACTGCTCTGCGCGATATGATCTAAGAAGGCAATTATGCTGACGCGACTCGAGCGCCGCGGTCAGCGCCTGATAGCCTTCCGGCGCTTCATGCTGCGCATGGCGATGTCCGGGCTCATCGCCCTCATTTCTCGATGCGGCTCTGATCGGGATCGGGATGATCGGAATCCATGCGCTCGAGCATCCGGGGTGGATTCAGGCGTCATTGAACACCGGGCTCGTGATCACCGGCAACGACCCGATTCATGCGGCGGCGAGCAGTGCGGACGAAGTGTTTGAGCTGCTCTTCGCCGCCGCGGGTGATGTCGCCTTCCTCCTGATCGCAAGCGCCATTCGCGCGCTCGTCGCGCACCGGATGCTGCAGACCGACCATCTCGCGCCCGACGCGGCCACCACCCCGGCGCACCGCACGCCGTAACCGAACCAATACCGCAACCGCGGCTTCGCAGGCGCGCCCAGCCCCGGTCAGGCCCCGCTCCCGCGCGGGCCTGACTCCTGCCCGATGCGTCCCGCGAGTGGCCGAGCACCTGCTTGCGCAGTGCCGCTCCGCCCTGTACGAGCATCATCACTCGGTTGTATTCAGTAGCGACAGGCCCGCGCGCTTGACGGCGCTCACCATCTTCTGCCGTGCGCGCGGGCGCAGCGTCATCGTCAGCTTGTTGCTTCGGGTCTGCTGCCGCTTCGCCGACTATATTCCTTCTCGATCGATTTCACCGACCAATACGCGCGCTTGATTTTCGCGAGCGTCTGCCGGCTCGCCCACACGCGTTGAGCCGCGCCTGAGCCTATCGGGCCCGCGGCGGCGTGTACTGCTGCGCCATCGCCATGGCACCGGCTCCCCTCAGCACCGCCGACAGTCCAACACCCAGCACAAAGACCTGCGTTTCAATCTCATAAGAAGCGCAAGCGCCGCATCGCCGATCCCTCGATGTCGCAACCGAGGTGCGCGCTCAAATAGCGGATGAAATCGCGCCCGAGCTGTCTCAGATCCCCGCCGCACTGACGCAGCGGCGAAACCTGCAGCTTGAACGTATTCAGCTGATAGGACAGATCCTCGCGGAATTCCCTGCGCGCCACCTCGCGCGGCAGGTCCCGGTGCGTCGCCGCAACAATGCGCACGTCGACGGTGCGCTCGAAATTGGCACCGACCGGCCGGACACGGCCGTCCCGCAACCCACGCAGCCGCTTCGCCTGCAGGAACAGCGCCCACTCCCCGATCTCATCGAGCAACACCA
>JAJYLP010000046.1 GCA_021787615.1 Pseudomonadota bacterium | reverse complement strand
ACAGGGATGCTGCGATAGAGGAATGCAATTGCCGTGCCTGGCGTCAATCGGCTCCTGAAACGTGACACGGGTCACGTGCGCGGCAAGCGGCCGCGCGAGCGGCGTCAAACTTCCGTCGCGGTCTCGTTGAATCCGAGCTTGCGCAGCCGCTCGACCAGCGTCGTGCGGCGCAGGTTGAGCAGACGGGCCGCGTGAGCGACGGTGCCGTTGGTGCGGCTGAGCGCCTGCCGCACCAGCGTGCGCTCGATCGACAACAGATGCTCGCGCAGGTCAATGCCCTGCTCGGGCAATGCGCACGCATGCGGAGCATCGGAGAAGCTGACTCCAGATTCCAGCAGCGCGAGCGCGTCGGCGTCGCTGAGCGACGCCTCGACGATTGGCACGGGCAGAGCGGATGGCGCCTCAGGCATGGGGGATGCGCACACCCAGTCCTGCGGCGGCTGGTATTTCGGCGGCAGATCGGCGATCTCGACCGTCTGCCCGGCCCGCAAGATCGACATGCGTTCGACCAGATTGGACAGCTCGCGGACGTTTCCGCTCCAGGGATAGGCGGCGAGCGCCGCGAGCGCGCGGGCGGAGAAGCGCACGGTGCCGCGACCCTCGACGGCATTGCGTGCGGTGAATTCGCTCACGAGCGCCGGCAGATCCTCGCTGCGCTCACGAAGCGCAGGCATCTCGATCGGAAATACGTTCAGGCGGTGGAACAAGTCCTCGCGGAACGTGCCCTGCGCGATCGCGGCCTCGAGATTGCGGTGCGTTGCGGCGATGATGCGCACGCTGCAGCGGATGGGCGTGTGATTGCCCACTCGCTCGAACACGCGCTCCTGCAGAACCCGCAGCAGCTTCACCTGCATCGGGGGACTCATGTCCCCGATCTCATCGAGAAACAGGGTGCCACCTTCGGCAATCTCGAAGCGGCCCTTGCGGGCGGCGATCGCGCCGGTGAACGCGCCCCTCTCGTGGCCGAACAGCTCCGATTCGAGCAGATCCGCCGGAATTGCCCCGCAATTGACCGCCACAAAAGGACGATTGCGGCGCGGACTCAAATCATGGATGGCGCGCGCCACGACTTCCTTGCCGGTGCCGGACTCCCCGAGGACGAGAACGGTCGAATCGAACGCCGCGACTTGGCGGATTAGCCCGATGACCGCGCGGATGCTGGGCGACGTTCCACTCGGCAAGCGCGCGGCATCGCCGCCGGGCGCTTGCATCGCCCCCGAGACGCCCACCGCGCGATCATCATACTCATCGTCAACGTTAAGGACACATTCGCTTGCAACCATCACGCTACCCGCTTCTTGCATAGTTGTTATTTAGTTGTTCTTGCGGGTAGCTGACACGCAGGAAGCCGTGTTTGCCTTGCCCGTCGGGTGCGTACTGTGCCCATCCGCCCGGCCGGTTTCTGTGACCCGCCTCCAAGTTGTTTACTTTTGGCGACAGGCACAAGTGTGGCCATCGCCGCTCGGCACGCGTGCGAAGGCGCAGCGCCGGAAGTTCGACGCCGCAACTGCTGTGTGACGTCTCTCACAGTCCGCGATCGCGTTAATTTTCTTTCCAGTCAAATGCTTGCGCGCCTGAGGAGTCGCATGGCACAGGCATTGCAGCCGCTCGTGCGCACAGCCCTGGACGCACTGGAGTCGCACGAACAATGGCCATCGCACCCGAAGCCGCTGCAGCGGCTGCCGCCGCAGCCCCCGCAAAGAAGAAGCGCGCCATGGCCCTGTGGCTGACCATCGCGCTCGCCGTGCTGGTCGTTGGCGCCGCTGCTGCAGGAGGCTTCGTGCTGATGCACGGCAAGGCCACCCCGGCAGCGCACGGCAAGATCGCCAAGCGCCCCTCAGGTCCGCCGCATTTTCTCGCGCTGAAGCCGTTCGTCGTGAATTTCCAGGCCGGCCAGCAGGTGCGTTACCTGCAGGTGGCCATGCAGGTGATGTCGCACGACCCGAAGACGCTGAAGCTGATCGATCAGAACGACCCGATCGTACGCAACAACCTGCTGCTGCTGCTTGGCAACCAGCAGGCGGCAACCCTTGCCAGCGAGGCAGGTAAGCAGCAGCTGCGCGCCGCGGTGCTCGAGGCGATCCGCAAGGTGGTCGCCAACGCCGGCGGACATCCCAATCGGGTCGCCGCCATCTATTTCACCAGCTTCGTGATGCAGTAGCCGCCCCGCCGGTCGCACCCCCATGAGCAACGAGAAGATACTCGATCAAGCAGAAATCGACGCGCTGCTTCACGGCGTCAATACCGGCGCGGTGAGCACCGAGCCCGCTCCGGCGCCCGGCGAGGCCCGCGGCTACGACTTCGCCAACCAGGTGCGCATCGTGCGGGGGCGCATGCCCACGCTCGAGATGATCAACGAGCGCTTCGCCCGCCTCAACCGGGTGAGCTTGTACAACCTGCTGCGCCGCGCGCCGGAAGTGGCCGTCGGCGCCGTGCAGATCAAGAAGTTCAGCGAGTTCGTGCACAGCCTGCACGTGCCGACCAGTCTGAATCTGGTGCGCTTCAACCCATTGCGCGGCACCGCGCTCATCGTGCTCGATCCGAAGCTGGTGTTCGCCGTGGTCGACAATTTCTTCGGCGGCAACGGCCGGCACGCCAAGATCGAAGGGCGTGAGTTCACCGCCACCGAACAGCGCATCATCCATCTGGTGCTGCGCAGTGTCTTCACCGACCTGCACGATGCCTGGTCGCACGTGGCGGATCTGCAGCTCGAATACCTGCAGTCGGAGATCAATCCACATTTCGCCAACATCGTCTCGCCGTCGGAAATCGTCGTAGTCACCTCGTTTCACATCGACCTCGACGGCAGCGGCGGCAACCTCTACGTCACCATGCCCTACGCGATGATCGAGCCGCTGCGCGAAGTGCTCGACGCGGGCGTCGCGAGCGACCGGATGGAGAAGGACGGACGTTGGATGCAGTCCCTGCGCGAGGAAATGGAGGATGCCGAGCTCGGTATCACCACCCTGGTCGGGCATACCTCGCTATCGCTCGGCGAGCTGCTCAACCTCAAGCCAGGCGACGTCCTGCCCTGCGACTTCACCGGCAAAGTCACCATGATCGCCGAAGACGTGCCGGTCCTTCGCGGCACGCTCGGTACCTCGCGCGGCCACCAGGCCGTGAAGATCGACGAACACATCCGCCGCAGCAAAGCACCGGCCGAACCGATTTCCGCCAACAGCAAATGAGCCCCACCATGAACGCCAATGTCCAGGCCGAGCCGGCCGAATTTCACGATCTCACCGACGAGGGCGGCGATAAGGGCGCCCGTGACGTCAATCTCGAGGTGATCCTCGATGTGCCCGTGACACTGTCGATGGAGGTCGGACGTACCCGCATCCCGATCCGCAATTTCCTGCAGCTCAACCAGGGCTCGGTTGTCGAACTGGACCGCACGGCCGGCGAGCCGCTCGACGTGTATGTCAACGGCACACTGGTCGCGCACGGCGAAGTGGTCGTGGTGAACGAGCGCTTCGGCATTCGTCTCACCGACGTCATCAGCCCGGCCGAACGTCTGCGCAAGCTCAAATGAGTCATCTGTTCGCCGCCCCGGCCGCCGGCAGCGCCGCACCTGCGGTCAGCGCCGGCGGACTCGCCTCGGTCACTCTCGCGCTGCTCGCCGTCCTGGCGGCGATCTTCGCGCTCGCCTGGTTGGCAAGGCGCATGCGCACCCTCGGCAGCCGCGCAGCCGGTGCGCTCGAGATCCTAGCCAGCATGCCGCTCGGCGCCAAAGAGCGCGCCGTGCTGCTGAAGGTGGGCGACGCGCAGATTCTGCTCGGCGTCGCCCCCGGCCGGGTCAACATGCTGCACGTGCTGGCGCAGCCCCTCGAGCTCGGCAAGCCGGCCGGCGAGAGAGGCTCCGCCGCGCGCTCCTCGTTCGCCGCCCTGCTGACGCGGAGCCCCGGGAAATGAGCCGACTGCGCCGAAGCTGGCCCCTGCTGCTGCTTGCGCTCCTGCCGGCGGTCGCGTGCGCCGCACCGGGCATCCCCGCATTCAGCGTTCAGACCCACGCCGGGACTCAGACCTACACGCTGACGTTGCAGGTTCTGGCGCTGATGACGGCGCTGACGCTGCTACCGGCGATCCTGCTGATGATGACCGCATTCACCCGCATCGTGATCGTGCTCGGCATCCTGCGCCAGGCGCTCGGCGCCGGCCAGACGCCACCGAATCAGGTGCTGCTCGGACTGGCGCTGTTCCTGACGTTCTTCGTGATGTCCCCGGTGATTCGTCAGATCGATCAAACGGCCTACCAGCCGTATTCAGCCGGCACGATCAACATGAGCGCGGCGCTGAAGCGCGCCGAGGTGCCGGTGAAGGAGTTCATGCTGCGCCAGACCCGCGAAAGCGACATTGCGGTGTTCACCCACATCGCCGGCGGCAAGGGTTACGCCGCGCCGGTTGACGTGCCGCTGTCGGTGCTGGTGCCGGCCTTCGTCACCAGTGAGCTGAAGACCGCGTTCCTCATCGGCTTTCTGCTGTTCATCCCGTTCGTGATCATCGACCTGGTAGTAGCGAGTGTGCTGATGTCCATGGGCATGATGATGGTCTCGCCGGTAATGATCTCACTACCTTTCAAACTGATGCTGTTCGTGCTCGTGAACGGCTGGACCTTGGTCATGGGTTCGCTCGCTGCGAGCTTCTATCACTGACGGAGAACGCTCAAGTGACCCCTGAAACGGTAATGAATCTCGGCACGAGCGCCCTGGAGCTGACCTTGACGCTGTCTGCGCCGCTGCTGCTCGCCGCGCTGGTCACCGGCGTCGTGGTCGGCGCCTTCCAGGCTGCCACCCAAATCAACGAGATGACACTCTCCTTCATTCCGAAGCTCCTAGTGCTGGCGCTGGTGATGGCGATGGCCGGTCCCTGGATGCTTCGAACCATGGTCGATTACACCCGCGAGCTCATCGTGAGCATCCCGCAGCTGATCAACTGAGCTCGAGCGCGCGCATGATCACCATCACCACCGCACAGCTTGAGCACGGCATCGCGTCGGTCTTCTGGCCGTTCGTGCGCATCGGCTCGTGCTTCATGGTGGCGCCGGTGTTCGGCGCGGTGACCGTGCCGGCACAGCTGCGCATCGTTCTCGCAGGCGCCATCGCCCTGCTGATCGCGCCGCTCGTGCCGCTGCCGGCCGGCGTTGCGCTGCTCTCCGGCGCCGGTGTCCTCATCACCGTGCAGCAGGTGATCATCGGAGTCGCGCTCGGGTTTTGCCTGCAGCTCGTATTCGAGGCCGTCTCCCTCGGCGGCCAGATGATCGCCAACAGCATGGGACTGTCGCTGTCATTCAATCTCGATCCGCTGAACGGCGAGAGCACTCCGGCGCTGGGACAGCTCTACACCGTGCTCGTGACGCTGCTGTTTCTGCTCCTCGACGGACATACGGCGCTGATCCGCATTCTGGTCGACGGCTTTCGTACTCTGCCGGTCGGCGCCGCCGGCTTCGGACCGAAGGGATTCTGGACGGTGGTCGACTGGGGCTCAGTGCTGTTCTCCGGCGCGCTCGCCGTGGCGCTGCCGGGCATCACGGCGCTCCTGGTTGCGAACCTGGCCTTCGGCGTCGTCAGCCGCGCCGCCCCGACGCTGAACCTCTTCGCCACCGGACTGCCGATCTCCCTGATGTTCGGCCTGCTCGTGATCATCGTGAGCCTCCCGGTGGTGGAGTCGGGGTTCGTGCGGCTGCTCGGACAGGCCTTCATGCTGCTGCGCACGTTGAGCGGAGCCTGAGCGATGGCCGATACCGACCAGGAACGCACAGAACAACCTACCGGGAAACGTCTCGACGAGGCCCGCAAGGAAGGCCGTGTCCCGCGTTCTGCCGACCTCAGCACCGCGGCGGTGCTGCTCATCTCCGGGGCGGGTCTGCGCATGTTCGGTGCCAGCATGGGTGCAGCACTGTCGCGGCTGATGCATTCGGGGCTGGAGCTGTCCGGTGCGCAGTTGCGCGACCCGAGCCTCGCGCTCGCCGCAGCCGCAGACGAGCTGCTGCACGCCCTCATCGCTTGCGCGCCGCTGTTCGGTCTGATGGTGGTGGCGGCGCTCGCCGCGCCGCTCGCGCTCGGCGGCTGGAACTTCAGCTTCGAGGCCCTGACACCGAATTTCACGCGGCTCGATCCGATCGCCGGTTTCGGCCGGCTCTTCTCACTGCGCGGCGCCATCGAGCTCGGCAAGGCGTTCGCCAAGTTCCTCCTGGTGGCCGGCACGGCGTTCCTTGTGCTGCGCAGCCAGGCTCCCCGCATGCTCGCGCTCGGAAATGAGCCGCTTGCAGCTGCGCTCGCCGACGCCGTGCGGCTGGTCGCGGATGCGCTGCTGATCCTGTCCGCGACCCTCGGGCTGATCGCGGCGATCGACGTTCCCTGGCAGCTCTGGCGGCACCACAAAGAACTGCGCATGACGCGCGAGGATATTCGCGAAGAGTTCAAGGAAAGCGAGGGCTCGCCGGAAAACAAGTCGCGTGTACGCCGCACGCAGCGTGACCTGATTCGCCGACGCATGATGCACGAGGTGCCGAAGGCGGACGTCGTTGTGACCAACCCGACGCACTTTGCGGTCGCGCTGCGCTACGACGAAGGCCGCATGCGCGCGCCACGCGTGGTCGCCAAGGGCGCCGATCTCATCGCGGCGCGGATCCGCGAGATTGCCACCGAGCACTCTGTGCCGGTGTTCGAGGCCCCCCCCCTGGCGCGCGCCCTATACCACAACGTCGAGATCGGCGGGGAGATTCCGACCGCGCTGTACGTCGCCGTGGCGCAGGTACTGACCTACATCTATCGGCTCAAGGCGGCACGCGCGACCGGCCAAATGCCGCCCGAGCCGCCAGTCATCGACCCCGCGATCGAAACCATCCGGCACTGATCCATGAGCACCGCGACCGCCACCTCACCCTCGCTTCCCTCACTGCGTGATTTGCTGCGCGTCGGCATCGGCGTGCCGGTGGGCGTGCTCGGCGTGCTTGCCATGGTCATCCTGCCGCTTCCGCCGGTGGCGCTCGACATTCTCTTTACGTTCAACATCGCGCTGTCGATTGTGGTCGTGATGGGCGTCTTCTACGTCTCGCGTCCCATCGAGTTCGGCGTGTTTCCGACAGCGCTGCTGCTGGCTACCCTGCTGCGCCTGGCGCTGAACGTAGCCTCCGCCCGAGTGGTTCTGCTGCATGGCTATGCCGGCCCGGGCGCGGCCGGTCACGTCATCGAGTCGTTCGGGGAATTCGTGGTGGGCGGCAATTTCGCCGTCGGTGTGGTGGTATTCATCATTCTTACCATCATCAACTTCGTGGTGATCACCAAAGGCGCAGGCCGCGTGTCCGAGGTCAGCGCCCGCTTCACCCTCGACGCCATGCCGGGCAAGCAGATGGCGATCGACGCGGATCTTGGCGCCGGGCTGATCACCCAGGAGGAGGCGCGCGTGCGGCGCGCCGAAATTCGCGCCGAAGCGGACTTCTACGGTTCGATGGACGGCGCCAGCAAGTTCGTGCGCGGCGATGCGATCGCCGGAATCCTGATCCTGCTGATCAATATCATCGGGGGCCTGGCAATCGGCACCCTGGAGCACGGCATGGCGCTCAACGCCGCCCTGCATACTTATACATTGCTGACCATCGGCGACGGCTTGGTGGCGCAGATCCCTGCGCTGCTGTTGTCGACCGCCGTGGCGATCATCGTCACCCGCATGTCCCGCCCGCAGGACATGGGCGGGGAGCTCAGCAAGCAGCTCTTTGGCAATCCGCGCACGCTCGGGGTCGCAGGCGGCCTCCTCGGGGCGCTTGGCCTGATCCCCGGAATGCCGAATGTCGTCTTCCTGCTGATGGCGAGCGTGTTCGGCGGCGGCGCATATCTCATGCACCGGCGACGCGTGATCGCCGCCGCGGCTCCAGCGGCGCCCAAGCCCGCAGCGCCCGCGCCGGAATCGCGCGATCTGTCCTGGGACGACGTGCGGCCGGTCGATCCGATCGGCCTGGAGGTCGGCTACCGACTCGTTTCGCTCGTGGACAGCAAGGGCCAGGGCGCGGACCTGCTCGGCCGCGTGCGTGGCGTGCGTCGCAAGCTCTCGCAGGAACTTGGCTTCCTGCTGCCAGCGGTGCACATCCGGGACAATCTCGACCTCGGTCCGAACGTCTATCGCATCAATCTGCACGGCGTGCCGGTCGGCGAGAGCACCGTCTACCCCGAGCGCGAACTCGCGATCAACGCCGGCCGAGTCTTCGGTCCGCTACAGGGCATCGCCACCCATGACCCGGCCTTCGGCATGGAGGCGGTGTGGATCGAGCCGGCAAACCGCGATCACGCCCAGGCGCTCGGCTACACCGTGGTGGACCCGAGCACCGTGGTCGCCACTCATCTGTCGTTCATTCTGCAATCCCACTCGCAGGAACTCCTCGGGCACGAAGAAGTGCAGCAGCTGCTGAACACTCTCGCGAAGAACGCCCCGAAGCTCGTCGAGGACCTGGTGCCGCGCGTGCTGCCGCTCGCTGTTCTGGTACGCGTCTTGCAGGGACTGCTCACCGAACGCATACCGATTCGCAACATGCGCACCATCATGGAAACACTCGCCGAACATGCGCCCCGCTCCCAGGACCCCGCGGTGCTGCTACCGCTGGTACGCATCGCCCTCGGTCGGCAGATCGTGCAGGACATCGCCGGTGTCACCGCGGAACTACCGGTGATCACATTCGAGCCGGATCTCGAACGACTGCTGCAGGGCTCGCTCACGGCGAGCGCCAACAGCGCCGGACTCGAGCCGGGGCTCGCCGAGCGGCTGCAGCAGCGCGTCAACGAAGCCGCGCAGCAGCAGGAAGCGGCCGGTGCCGCGCCGGTGCTGCTCGTGCCGCCGCAGTTGCGCTCGCCCATGGCCAAATTCCTGCGCGCCGGACTGCCGAGCCTGAACGTGCTGGCCTGGAACGAAATACCCGACAACCGCAAGGTCCGCGTCGTTACCGCGGTCGGCAGGTAAGCCATGAAAATCGTACGACACACGGCTCCCGAAATGCGTCAGGCGCTGCGCGCAATCCGCGAGCAGCTCGGCGAGGACGCTGTCATACTGTCCTCGCGGCGCGGGCCGCAAGGAGTGGAAGTAACCGCGGCGGTCGACTTCGACGCCGCACACCTCGACAGCGCCGCCGAGCCAGCCGAGCTGCGCGTTACGGCAGCGCCGGCCTTCACGAACGCCGCCGCGCCCACCGACGCCACGACCGAAGCGATGGGCAATGAGCTGAAGACGCTGCGGAGGATGCTCGAGACGCAGCTGGCACAGCTCGCATGGAACGAACGCTCGCGGCGCAATCCGGTGCACGTCGAGCTGTTGCGCGAGCTTTCCGAAATCGGCGTTGCGCAGGATCTGGCCGATCACCTCGTCGGACAGTTGCCGGCCGGCGTGGATCTGACTCAAGGGCGACGGTTTACCGTCGCCGGACTCTCCCAATATCTGCTCGTCACCGGGGACCGCTGGCTTGACAGCGGCGGACGGGTCGCGTTCATCGGCGCCACGGGCGTCGGCAAGACCACCGTGCTCGCCAAACTCGCGGTGCGCTGGATCCTGCGTCATGGGCCGCAAGAATTGGCAATCGTCGCCTCCGATACCGTGCGCATCGGCGCGCAGGATCAGATGCACGCCCTCGGGCAGCTGCTCGGCGTGCCGGTGCACGTGCCGGAACGATTCGAGGCGTTGCCGCAACTGCTCTCGCGCCTCAGCCGACACCGCTTGGTCTTGATCGACACGCCCGGCGCCAGCGTGCGCGAGGCGCAGTTCGAGGCCCGGCTCGCCGTGCTCGGCTCCTGCGCCCCGCTGCTCGAGCCGGCGCTCGTGCTCGCGGCGAGCACCCAGGCCGGCGCGCTGGAAGAGACAATACAGCGCTGCGCTGTGCTGAAGCCCACATCCTGCCTGCTGACCAAGATGGACGAGGCCGCGAGCCTCGGCGGTGCGCTCTCGGCGCTGATCGGGGCGCGGCTGCCGGTTTCCTACGTCAGCGACGGACAGCGCGTGCCCGAAGACTTGCGGCCGGCACGCGCCCTCGAGTTGGTCACTCAGGCCGTGCGACTCGCCAAGTCGAGCGGCGCCGCTGCCGACGAAGATCTCCTGCGACGACGATTTGGAAAGCTTGCCCATGCCAACACCTGAGCTCAGCTTGATCAACAATGCGAAACTCAAGGCGCTCGCACAACCCGTGCAGGTCATCGCCGTCACCGGCGGCAAGGGCGGCGTCGGCAAAACCAGCGTCTCGGTGAATCTCGCCACGGCACTGGCCCAGCGCAAGCGGGTTGTGCTGCTCGATGGAGACCTCGGGCTCGCCAATGCCGATGTGTTTCTGGGACTCTCACCCCGCTACACGCTGGCGCACGTGATCAGCGGCGAGCGCACCCTCGATGAGGTGCTGATCCGGGCGCCGCAGGGTTTCCAGGTCGTGCCTGCGGCCTCCGGCGCGTCCGATCTCGCCTGCATGGGCGCGACCGAACACCTCGGACTCGTGCGCGCCTTCAGCTCGCTCGCTGCCCAGATCGAAGTACTCATCATCGATACCGCCGCCGGCATCGCCCAGGGGGTGCTGCAGTTCGCGCAGGCTGCGCAACAGGTGCTGGTGGTGATCTGCGACGAGCCGGCCTCGCTCACTGACGGCTACGCGCTCATCAAGGTCCTCAGCCGCAATCACGGCGTGGGCCGCTTTCGGGTTCTCGCCAACCGCGCATCCGGCCCCGGAGCCGGCCGCGAACTGTTCGAGCGGTTCGAGCGGGTCACGACACGCTTTCTCGACGTGGTGCTCGAGTTCGCCGGAGAGATCCCGCAGGACGAGTATCTGCACCGCTCGGTGCGCGAGCAGCGTCCGGTCTGTGACGCATATCCCGCTAGCGGCTCGGCGCGGGCATTCAAGAAACTGGCCGATGCTGCCGATACATGGCCAGTACCTCCCGGTCCGCGCGGAAATATCGAGTTCTTCGTGGAGCGGCTGGTGCAGCGCGGCCCAGCGAAGCTGGCGGTGGTAACGTGAACGCGGCGAGCGCCTATGGCGCACCGCGGCGGATGAACACGACCGCGGACGCGGCCGACCTGGTCACCCGGCACGCAGAGCTGGTCAAGCGCATTGCCTATCACTTGGCGGGGCGCCTGCCGCCCTCGGTGGAGATTGACGATTTGATGCAGGCCGGAATGCTGGGGCTGCTCGAGGCGGCCTCGAACTACGCCGCCGATCGGGGCGCGAGTTTCGAGACCTATGCCGGCATCCGCATCCGCGGCGCGATGATCGATGCGCTACGCAAGCTCGACTGGGCTCCGAGGTCGGTGCACCGCAAGGCGCGTGCTGTGGCCGCGGCGGTCCAGGAGATCGAACGGCTGACCGGTCGCGATGCGCGCGACACTGAGATCGCGGCTCGCCTCGGCGTGTCGCTCGAGGAGTACCACGCGATCGTGCAGGACGCCGCGAGCTGCCGACTGGCGGCGCTCGATGATGCGGCGGTGACACTCGACGGGGAGGCGGACCCATTCCTGGAAACCGCCGATGAGGAATTCCGCCTCGCGCTGGTTGCGGCCATCGACGGATTGCCGGAGCGGGAGCGGCTGGTGATGTCGCTCTATTACAGCGAAGGGCTGAATTTGAAGGAAATCGGCGCGGTGCTGAGGGTGACCGAATCGCGTGCCTGCCAACTTCATGGTCAGGCGCTGGTCCGGTTGAAGGCGCGTTTGAGCGAGTGGCGCGACGGCCCGCAGATGGCCGAAACAGCGAGACGAGGCAGGCAGTGAGCAAAGATCTGAAATTTCTGGTGGTCGACGATTTCTCGACCATGCGGCGCATCATCAAGAATCTCCTCCACGATCTCGGCTACTCGAACGTGACGGAGGCCGACGATGGGAAGACTGCGCTGCCGATGCTGCAGGCAGGAAATTTTGACTTCCTGATCACCGACTGGAACATGCCCGGCATGCCGGGTCTCGACCTGATCAAGGCGGTGCGCGCCGATTCGCGCCTCGCCAAGATGCCGGTGCTGATGCTCACCGCCGAGGCCAAGCGCGACCAGATCATCGAGGCGGCACAGGCCGGGGTCAACGGCTATGTCATCAAGCCATTCACCGCCGAGATTCTCAAGGAGAAGCTCGACAAGATCCTGGGCGCAGCAGGAAAGTGACGCCACCATGTCGAACTTCACCATTTTGCAGGGCGAGTACGGCGCGTGCCTCGACGCGATGGACGAGGCGTTCCAGCGGGGCGATGAGTCTGCGTTTTTTAAGGCCGTCGACCACATCGTGCACATGCGCGAGCCGAAGATGCTCGGCGAGCTCCGCAAGCTCACCGGCGATCTGCAGAAGGCGCTCGAGCGCTTCAGCATCGAGTCGCGGCTGGCGGACATCGCGGAGCACGAGATACCCGGGGCGCGCGCGCGTCTGAGACACGTGATCAACATGACCGACGAAGCTGCGCACCGTACGCTCGATCTAGTCGAGCGCTCGGGTCCGCTCGCGGAGCGCACCGCGCGCGAGGCGGGTGCGCTGCTCGATGCACTCAGCGCGTTTCGCGAGCGGCCCGCCACGGCCGCGGTCGGCTTCGAGGGCGTGACGCGCTCGATCGAGGCCTTCCTGCCTGTGGTACGGGCGATCGAGGCGTTCCTGCCTTCGGCCCGCGCCGACTCCGAGCAGATTAGGCGCAATCTGGCGGACGTGCTGCTTGCACAGGGATACCAGGACCTGACCGGGCAAATCATCCGCAGCGTCATCAAGCTGGTTGAGGAACTCGAGCGCACGCTTGGCGATCTGACAGCACTTTCCGGAGGCGAGGTCGAACACGCGACACTCGGCGAGAATACCAGCGCCGGCTGCGGACCGGCGATACCGGGAGTCACTAAGGGAGAGGTCGCATCCGCTCAGACTGACGTGGATGCCCTGTTGTCAGGGCTTGGCATGTAAGGTGCGGCGATGGACATCCTGAGCATCATCGGACTGGTGCTCGCCGTCAACGCCGTGCTAGTCGGTGCACTCCTGCGCGGTGCCGGCGTAATGGCTCTGGTGTCGCTTGAGGCGCTGGTGGTGGTGGGCGGCGGGACGATCGCGGCAATCTGCGTGCAGACCCCCCTGCCGGTCATGCGCCGCGCGCTCGGCATCTTTCCGTGGGTGATGCGACCGCCGCCTCGCGATGGCCGGCATCTGATCGACAAGATCGTTGAATGGAGCCAGACCGCGCGCAAACAGGGGCTGCTTGGCCTTGAGCCGCTCATCGAGGAGGAACCGGATGAATTCACGCGCAAGGCGCTGCAGATGGTGGTCGACGGAAGCGAGCCCGAGAACATCAGCAATACGCTTTATGTCGACGTCAACATGCGTGAACACGCCGATATCACCGCCGCCAAGGTGTTTGAAAGCGCAGGGACCTATTCACCGACCCTCGGCATCATCGGCGCGGTGCTCGGGCTGATGGCCGTCCTGCAGAACCTCACCGATCCCAGCCGCCTCGGGCACGGCATCGCCGCAGCGTTCACCGCCACGGTGTACGGCATCAGTTTCGCGAACCTGTTCTTTCTGCCGGTGGCAGCCAAACTCAAGGGCGTCATCCACCGCCAGACTCAATTCCGCGAGATGATCATCGACGGCATGCTCGGCATCGCTCAGGGCGAGAATCCGCGTTCCATCGAAACAAAGCTGCAGGGCTATCTGCACTAGGACCGGCCGCATGCGCAGAATCCGACGCCACGAGGAACACGCGAACCACGAGCGCTGGGCCATCCCCTATGGCGATCTGCTCACGCTGCTGCTCGCCTTTTTCGTCGTGATGTATTCGATCTCGTCGGTGAATGCCGGCAAGTACCGGGTGCTGTCGAATTCGCTGTATGCGGCCTTCCGAGGCCAGCCGCGCGCGATCGACCCGATCTCCATAGGCCACAAACGCGCCGGACCCGGCAACGTGATCGGCGCGCGCCTGGTGCAGACCCGTATCATGAAGCATCAAGCTCATGCCTATGTGAGCTCGCCGCCACCGGCGGCGCTGCCAGACCCGATGCTCCCCCGCTTGGCCGCCCGCGTCGACAGCGCGATGGCCGCGCTGATGCGCCGCCATGTGGTGATGATGCGGCGCACGCCGGGCATGATCGAGGTTCAGTTCCGCACTGATCTGCTCTTTCCGAGCGGCAGCGCGCGCCTCTCACCGAGCGCGATCGCGGCGATCGAACACCTGGCCGGTGTGCTCACCCACTACCCCAATCCGATTCGAGTCGAAGGTTTCACCGACAACGTGCCGATCAGAACGGTCCAATTCGCCTCGAACTGGGAACTCTCCGCCGCGCGCGCCGGCAGCGTCGTGCACGTGCTCTCCGCGCACGGTGTCGCACCAAGTCGCCTGGCGGTGATCGGATTTGGCGATCAGCGGCCCATTGCCAGCAATGCCACCGCCGCGGGGCGCGAAGCCAACCGCCGCGTCGTGGTAGTGATCCTCTCGAACACGTTGCGCCGGCATACCGATCCGGCCTGGCTGCCTCGCACGGGCGGTTAGAGCCGAAGGCTGGCACGGAAGCTGCACCTGTCAGGTGCGTGCGCACTCGGGGATGGCGGAAATCCGTCGCCTTCCCGAGCGCGGCCACGCGTTTTGTGACCGACTTCACAGGAGCAGCGGCATGGCCATCATGAATCTGTCGAACATCGAGTTCTTCCTCATCCTGGGGCGCGCGGTGTTCCTGGTGTTCTCCTTCGCCCTCGCGGCTGTGACCTTCACGGGATGGCGTCGCGCGGCGCGCCGGCAAACCGAGGAGGTCATGGCCCAGAATCGCGCGCTCCTCGAACAGCTCACGGACATCGGCTCCCGGCTCGCCTCGACGGATCAACGGGTTGCGCAGCTCGCCGAGCAGCTCGAGCAGCCGCAGCCGCGCGCCGCAAGCGCGCCGGCCGGACCGCAGGGCTATCAGATCGCCATCCGACTGGCGCGCGGCGGCGCAAGCGCCGAGGAGCTCGTATCGGGGTGCGGTCTGACACGCTCGGAGGCGGAGCTGGTGCGCCGGCTGCACGGGCCGCCACGACCGGAACTGCGTCAAGCTTCCTAGGACGGCACTCAAGGGCGTCTGCGACCCGCCGATAGCTACGCTGATTATGAAGCTCCGTCCTCGCTCGAAACCGGCCCGCAAGCCGACGCGTGGCCGTCAGACCCGCGTTGCCGCCGCGACGCGCGGCAAGACCGTACGGCGCAAGCCGCTGGTCCTGCAACATGAGTGCATGCTCGCCGGCGCAACGGCGCTGAAGACGTCACTATGCGCTCTGTCAGCCCAAGCCGGCACCGTGACGCTCGACGCCAGTGGCGTCGAGCGCATCGACACCGCCGCGCTACAGCTGCTCGCGGCATTCGTCCGCGACCGGCGCCTAGCCGGGCACGCGGTCGAGTGGCGCGCCGTCTCCGCCGTCATGACAAGCGCGGCGCGAGTGCTCGGAATGAGCTCGATGCTCTCGCTCGCCGAGGAGCCGCAATGACGGTCGATCTGACCCAGTTCCACGATGCGTTCTTCGAGGAGAGTTTCGAGGCGCTCGACGCCATGGAGGCCGCGCTGCTGAAGCTCGACATCGGCGCACCCGATCCGGAGCTCATCAACACGATCTTCCGCGTTGCGCATTCCATCAAGGGCGGCAGCGCGACATTCGGCTTCGCGGAAATCGCCTCGTTCACGCACAGTCTCGAGACGCTGCTCGATGAGCTGCGTAGCGGCGCGATGCCTGTCAGCGAGGACGTCTCGGACGTCCTATTGAAGTCAGTCGATATCATGCGCGCCATGCTGCGCGCCGTGCAGGCCAAGCAGCCCATCAACTCACAGCGCGTCTCGGACCTGCAGTTCGACCTGGAAGTGATCATCGCGCGCAATAATCAAGCGCCATCGCCGGCCGCCGTAGCGCAGCTGCCCGCTGCATCCGCCGCACCGCGATGGCAGGTGCGCTTCCGGCCGTACCGCGAACTCCTCGCGCGCGGCAACGATCCGCTGCGCATGCTGCGCGAGCTCCATGAGCTTGGCGAGACTCGCGTGCAGATCGACGCACAGAATCTGCCGCTGCTGACGGACATCGAACCGCAGGACTGCCATCTCGCCTGGACGCTCGAGCTGCCGGGCGAGGTCAGCGAAGAGGCGATCCGTCAGGTGTTCGACTGGGCTGAAGGCGACTGCGACCTCGAGGTCGCGCGCCTGCCCGACCCCGCGACCGACTTGGCTGTCCAAGCGCAGCCGAGTCCCCCACCGCCGGCCGAGGCTGCCGTCGCAATCGAGCCGCCGCCTCCACCGGGTGCGCTGCAGGAGCCGCCGAGCGCCGCGCCTGCACTGGACGCGTCCACCGCGGCCGCACGGCCGGAGAATGCGGTCAAAACCGACCCGGCGATGAGCGCTCATGCGGACTCCGGATCCATCCGCGTCAGCGTGGACAAGATCGACGAGCTGATGAACACCGTCGGCGAGCTCGTGATCACGCAGGCGATGCTGAGTCAGCTGGGCGGCCAGTTCCAGGGTCCCCAGGCCGAGCAACTGCGCGCAGGTCTTGTCCAGCTCGAGCGCAACATGCGCGAGCTGCAGGAGAGCGTCATGCGCGTGCGCATGCTGCCGATCAGCTTCGTCTTCAGTCGGTTCCCGCGCATGGTGCGCGATCTGGCGCACCGCCTCGGCAAGCAGATCGAGCTGAAGCTCACCGGCGAGCAGACCGAGCTCGACAAGACGGTGCTCGAGAAGATCGGCGACCCGCTCGTGCACTTGGTACGCAACTGCATCGACCACGGGATTGAGCCGCCCGAGAAGCGCATCGCGTCGGGCAAACCGCCCGCCGGCACCGTCCACCTGGATGCCGCGCACCGTGGCGGCAACATTGCCGTCGAGGTGAGCGATGACGGCGGCGGCCTCGACAAGGCCCGCATCCTCGCCAAAGCCCGCTCCCGCGGTCTGGTAGGCGCGAACGACACGCTGTCGGACGCCGAGATCTACGAGCTCATCTTCCTGCCCGGATTTTCAACCGCCGACAAGACCACCGACGTGTCCGGTCGCGGCGTCGGCATGGACGTCGTGCGGCGCAACGTCAAATCGCTCGGCGGAGCGATCGAGGTCAGCAGCGAATCGGGCCGCGGCTCGCGCTTCACCATCACGCTGCCGCTGACCCTCGCCATCGTCGATGGCCAGTCGGTGGCCGTCGGCACCGAGACCTACATCGTGCCGCTGATCTCCATCGTGGAGTCAATGCAGCTGAAAAGCGGCAGCGTCAGCCGCTTGAGCGGTCAGGGCGAGGTGTTCTCATTCCGCGGCGACTATCTGCCGATCATCCGCCTGCACCAGGTGTTCGGCGTGGAGCCGCGCACGCGCGCCCTGCACGAGGGGCTGGTCGTGGTCGCCGAAGGCGACGGGCGTCGCGTGGGACTGTTCGTCGACGATCTGCTCGGCCAGCAGCAGGTAGTCATCAAATCCCTGGAAACCAATTACGGGCACATCGAAGGCATCTCCGGCGCGACCATTCTCGGTGACGGTTCGGTGGCGTTGATTCTCGATGTACCCGGCCTGATTCACGTCGCCTCGATGCGTCTTGCGGCGTGAGGCTCGCACGAGCGAGGAGTCGTAGCAATGTCGGCAAACATACCCGGTGATCAGCAGCGCGGCGGCGAATCGCGCCAGGTGCTGACCTTCGTGCTCGGCGAGGAGACCTATGGGGTCGACATCCTTCGCGTCCAGGAGATCCGCGGCTGGTCCGCAGTCACCAAGATCCCGCACGCGCCGCCGCACGTGCTCGGCGTTCTGAACCTGCGCGGTTCGATCGTGCCGATCGTCGATCTTCGCATGCGCTTCGCGCTTGAGCGCGCTGAGTATACTGCGATCACCGTAATCATCGTCATGTCGGTCGTGACCTCCTCGGGACGTCGCGATTTCGGTGTTGTGGTCGATGGCGTCTCGGACGTCGTCGATGTCAACTCGGCAGAGGTCAAGCCAGCTCCCGAACTCGGCGCTCGAGGCGCCACAGACTACCTCCTCGGCCTGGTCTCAATCGCCGAGCGAATGGTGGTGCTCCTCGATATCGACCGCCTGATCGGCCGCGATCTCAGCGCCATCGCCGGCGGCGAGGACGGTGAATCGATGGCCGCCGATGCCGCCTGAGGGAGCACCCGCGATGAACCGTCCGAACCTTTTACCGCTGTCCGCGCGACTCCTGCTTGCCTTCAGCGCCTTTGCGGCGCTGACGCTCGGCGGCGCCATCCTGGGCGGCGCGACTCGGCCGCTCGCGCTCGGCCTCATCGGCGCGGCGCTGCTCGGCGGAGGTGCTCTCGCGTATGTCCTGGCTCGCTCCACCCAGGCGGCGCTGGAGGATGCCACCGCCATCGCGCTAGCGCTCACCGATGGGCGCCTCCAGGGACCGCCGAACGCCCCAGCCGGCGCCACATTCGCCCCCCTCGCCACCGCTTTGGAGGGCCTGCGTTGCCGGCTGCGCGCTGAGCGCGACAATGCCGAGCAGGAGCGCGCACGGCAGGCCGCCGAGCGCGCCTCGCAACCGCAGGAGAGTCCCGCGCACAGCGCATTGCTCGGTCAGCTGCGAGTGGCGCTAAGCGCGACACGCGAGGCGGTCGAGGCGAGCATCGCCGGTGACCTGACACGCCGCCTCGACATGCGTCACGCGTGCGACGAACTTCGTGCAATCGGCGAAAGCGTCAATGCACTGATCGAGAACATGGGCACGATCGTCCATGGCATCCAGTCGACGGCTGGTGATGTCAAGCGCGCCGCGGACGAGATCTCCGCCGGCAATGAGAATCTCTCGCAGCGCACTGAGGAGCAGTCCTCCTCCCTGGAAGAGACGGCCTCCTCGATGGAGCAGATGACCACTACGGTCAAGCAAAACGCCGACAACGCCGCCCAGGCCAATCAGCTGGCGGTCGCCGCCCGGGCCCAGGCGGAGCGCGGCGGAGTGATCGTCAACCACGCGATCGCCGCGATGTCCGACATCAATCAGTCCTCGAAGAAGATCGCCGACATCATCGGCGTCATCGATGAAATCGCCTTTCAGACTAACCTGCTCGCGCTGAACGCGGCCGTGGAGGCCGCCCGCGCCGGCGAGCAGGGCCGAGGATTTGCGGTCGTGGCGAGTGAAGTGCGCAGCCTCGCCGGCCGGTCGGCCACCGCCGCCAAGGAAATCAAGGGTCTGATCCAGGACAGCGTCCGCAAGGTCGAGGACGGCTCCTCGCGGGTCACTCAATCGGGTCAGACCCTCGAGGAAATCGTCGCCTCGGTGAAGAAGGTTTCGGACATCGTCGCGGAAATCGCCGCAGCCTCGCGCGAACAATCGGCCGGTATCGAGCAGGTCAACCGCGCCGTAACACAGATGGATGAGCTCACTCAGCAGAACGCGACGCTGGTCGAACAGGCTACTACCGCGGCGCGCAACATGTCCGGTCTTGCCGAGGCGCTCGACCGGAACATGGCGCGCTACCGCCTGCACGGACCTTCGCGTGCGAATACCGGTGAGGGCGCACCGCTGCGCCGGGCCGTGGGAGGTTGATCCAGATGCGTACCTTCACACTCAAGCAGCTCAAACTCTGGCAGAAGCTCGCCGTGCTAATCGCGGCCATGAGCCTGCCGGCGACGCTCGTCGGGTTCTTCTATCTGAGCAATGCTACCGGCGCGCTCAACCAGGCCAGCGCCGAGCTCTCCGGCAGCGGTTATCTGCGTGCCATCGGCGCTTTCGATGCGGCCGTGGTCGCGCACGAGAGCCGCTCCTTCGCATTGGCGAGCGGCGTCGCCGGGCAGCAGTCGGCAGTGCGGACTGCAGCAGCGCAAGCCGATGCCGCACTGGCGCACCTGGCGCACCTCGACAGGCAGCTGGGCGAGCGATACGGCGTACGGCAGAACCTGCGTGCGATCCAGGCACAGTGGCGGATTCTGGCTGCCGGCACGCCCCATATGACCACAGACCAGTTGACCGTCGCGCATCAGAGCTTGCTCGCGCGGCTCGGCCGGCTGCGCGATGCCGTCGCGGCCGGCTCACTCACGACTTCGGATCCGGATCAGGACAGCCGCAGTCTCCTCGAGATCGCAACGCAGTACACCCCCGCGGCGATCGAAGCCGAAGCGGCATTGCGTCGCTATGCGGTCGACGCAGCCGCCAAGGGCTATCTGGGTGGCGATGACCGCATGGGCGCCCAGATCGCGCAGAGCCGCCTGCAGTCCGCGTTCGCCTCGATGGAGGATGCACTCGGCCAGCTCCCCGCGCGCACACGGACCTCGCTCGCACACACGCTACGCAACTCACTCGTCCAGGCGAATGTGTTCTATCAGACCGTAACGAGCCAAATTCTCAATGCCAGCAAGGTGAAGATCCCCGCAGCGACGCTCTACGATGCAGGCGCCGGGGTCAATGCCACGCTGACCAAATTACTCGGCACAAGCGGCGCGGCCGCCTCACGGACGCTCGCCGCGCGCGTGACCTCGCTGCGCACTGAGCGTGACCTCAACCTCGCGCTCGTGCTGCTCGCCATCGCGCTGATTCACGTGTTCACCTGGAGCACCGAGCGCGCACTGACGAACCCGCTGCGCCGGGTCGTGACAGTCTTCGATCGCATAGCCGCAGGCGGCTACGATAGCGAAATCGACACCGGGCGCCGCGACGAGCTCGGACAGGTCCTCAGCGCGCTCGCATCGATGCAGGATAAGCTGCGCACCCAGCTCGAAAACGAGCGGCTGGTTGCCGCCGAGAACGCCCGCATTCGCCAGGCGCTCGATAAGGCGTCCACGGGAGTGCTCCTGGCCGACGCCGCGCACAAGATCATCTATCTCAACGAATCTGCGCGCACGGGCTTCTTGGAGCACGCCGCAAATTTCCGCGGTGTCCTGCCGGGCTTCGACGCCGCGGTACTGCATGGCGCCGGGCTCGAGAGCCTGTCGACCTCGCCGACCGCCGAACGGCTCGCACTCGACACGCTCGCCGGCGAGCGTGTCGAAGAGCGCACCTATGGCAGCCTCCATTTGCGTGTCACGACCAATCCGGTGCTCGACCAGCACGGCGTGAGGCTCGGCACCGTGATGGAAATGAAGGAGCGCACGCAGGAAGTGCGCGTCGAGCAGGAGATGCAGGGCGTGCTCGGCGCGGTGACCAGTGATGATCTCACGCGGCGCATCACGCTCGAGGACAAGCGTGGCTTCTTCGCCTCGCTTGGCGCCGGCGTGAATCGGCTCGCCGACAACCTTGCGGAGATCGTCTCGCGCGTGCAGACAGCCGCGCGGGAGATCTCGCTCGGCGCAGAGGAAATCACCACGGGAAATACCAACCTCTCGTCGCGCACGGAAGAGCAGTCGTCCTCACTGGAGGAGACTGCCTCGTCCATGGAGGAGATGACCGCCACGGTCAAGCAGAATGCCGATAACGCCGCGCAGGCCAATCAGCTTGCCCTCGCCGCCCGCGATCAGGCCGAACAGGGCGTCGCTGTCGTCGACAAGGCGGTCGGCGCCATGGCCGGGATCGACGAATCCGCGCAGAAGATCGCCGACATCATCGGGGTGATCGATGAGATCGCATTCCAGACCAATCTGCTCGCACTGAATGCAGCGGTCGAGGCCGCCCGGGCCGGCGAGCAGGGCCGGGGCTTTGCAGTGGTGGCGAGCGAAGTGCGCAATCTCGCGGGTCGTTCCGCAACTGCCGCCAAGGAAATCAAGAGCCTCATTCAGGACAGCGTCGCCAAGGTCGCCGACGGCTCGCGACTGGTCACCCATTCTGGCCAAACGCTGGGCGAGATAGTGTTGTCGGTAAAGAAAGTCTCCGACATTGTCGCGGAAATCGCCGCAGCGTCGCGCGAGCAGTCGGTCGGGATCGAGCAGGTCAATCGTGCCGTGATGCAGATGGACCAGATCACGCAGCAGAACGCGGCGCTGGTTGAGGAAACCATTTCCGCCTCGCAGGTGATGAGCGGTCAGGTGCGTGATCTCAACGCGACATTGGCGCGCTTTCGCTTGGCCGGCGAGGCCGCCGAGCCGCAGAGCCCCGCGCCCACAGCGGCGCCGGCCGCCGGGCGCGAAGTGACGACCGCGCGGCTTGCGGCCGGCGAGAGCTGCTGAGCAGCGTCGCAGCGGCATCCACCCAGATTTCAGCCTCAGGACCTCGGAAAATGAAATTCTTAAACCATCTGAAACTCTGGCAGAAGCTGCTGCTGCTGGTGGTCGCGATGGCGGCGCCGACCGCGCTTCTCGGGGTGTTCTACCTGAGTTCGGCCAACCACGAGGTCAGCCAGGCGCGCAACGAGATCGCCGGCGCCCGCTACGCGCACCGCCTCGGCTCGGTGCTCGCCGAGGTGGAAGACCACCGCAGTCAGCTCTTTGCCCTGCTCACCGGTGATCAGCATCGCGCTGCCGACGTGGCGGCGTCGGAAGCGCGGATGAAGGCGCTGATGGCGCGCGTCGATGCAGTCAACGCCTCTGCCGGGAGAGTGCTCGGCGTCAGCGGTCAATGGCACGCCATCGAGCATGGCTGGGACGCACTCGTCGCAGGTGAGTCCAAGCTCACTGCCGATCAGGCCGTAACCGAGCACGATGTGTTGATCAGCCAGCTCGTGCGGCTGGGGCACGAAGTCTCTGCCCGCTCCGCACTCAACGTCGACCCGTCGCCGCAGACCGCCGCGCTGATTCAGGTGGCCACCCGTGATGTTCCCGGCGCGTTGATCGCCGCCGGCGAGGTGCAGTGGTATGCGACCAGCGCCGCGATCAAGGGATACCTCGGAGGTGGCGACCAGAGGGCGATCGAGATTTATCACGGCGAAGTACTGACCGATTTTGCCCAGGCCGCCCGCGACCTCAACGGCACCTCCGGGTCGGCGCGGGCGAAAATCCGCCCGATGCTGAACGAGGCGCTGAGTGCCTTCAACGCCTCATTCGGCGTAATTCGCACGCGGATCCTCAACACCCAGAAGCTGACCATCACGGCGGCGGACCTGTTCCGCAACTCCCGCGGCGTCAATGCCAGCTTGCAGCGCCTGCTCGATTCGAGCTACGCAGAAATGGACGCCGCGGTGAAGCACCGCCTGACGCAGGTGACGGCATCGCGCGCTTTCACCGTTGGCGTTACGCTGGTCGCGCTGCTGGTCGCAATTGCCCTCTCCTGGGTAATTGCCCGCACGCTCGCGACACTGATCGCCAAGGCAATCTCCGTATTTGAGCGCATCGCGGCCGGCCGCTACGACAGCCGCATTGACGTCGACGGCACCGACGAGGCCAATCAGGTTCTGCGCTCCCTCGATCAAATGCAGAGCAAGCTGCGCACTCAGATCGAGACCGAGCGTGCTGCAGCCGCCGAAAACGCCCGCATCCGCGAGGCACTCGACAGCGTCTCCTCGGGCGTCATGGTCGCCGACGACGATCACATGATCACGTATCTGAACCCCTCGCTCGAGAAGCTGCTGCGCAGTGCCGAGGCGGACATTCGCCGCGATCTGCCGGCGTTCAATGCAACAGAGATCCGCGGCGCGAACATCGATGTATTCCACAAGAGTCCGAGTCGTCAGCGCGCGATGCTCGCCACGCTCAACCAGCCGCATCGCTTCGTCATTCCGCTCGGCGGGCACACCTTCGCGATGACCCTGAACCCGGTCACCAACGAGCAGAATGAGCGCATCGGCACGGTGGTCGAGTGGTTCGATCGCACACAGGAGATCGCGATCGAGAAAGAGATGCAGGACATGCTGTCCGCGGTCGGCGCGGGACAGCTGCGCCGACGCATTGACCTGACCGGCAAGAGCGGCTTCTTCGAATCGATGAGCCGCGGAGTGAACCGGCTCGCGGACAATATGGTCGAGGTGGTCTCACGAGTCAAGCAGGTGGCAGGTGAAGTGCACCGTGGCGCCGATGAGATTTCCTCGGGCAACGCCAACCTCTCGCAACGCACCGAGGAGCAGTCCTCGTCGCTGGAGGAAACCGCATCTTCCATGGAGGAAATGACCACCACGGTAAAGCAGAACGCGGACAACGCCGCCCAAGCCAATCAGCTCGCGCTCGCCGCGCGCGATCAAGCCGAGAAGGGTGGCACCGTAGTCAGCCAGGCAGTCGCCGCGATGAGCGACATCAATGAGGCTTCCAAGCGCATCGCCGACATCATCGGCGTGATCGACGAAATCGCCTTCCAGACAAACCTGTTGGCCCTGAATGCCGCCGTTGAGGCCGCCCGCGCCGGCGAGCAGGGCCGTGGCTTCGCGGTGGTGGCGAGCGAGGTGCGCAGCCTCGCCGGCCGTTCCGCCACCGCCGCCAAGGAGATCAAGGAGCTGATCCAGGACTCGGTGCGCAAGGTCGAGGACGGATCGGTGCTGGTGACCCAGTCAGGACAGACACTCGAGAGGATCGTCGCAGCGGTCAAGAAGGTCTCGGATATCGTTGCAGAAATCGCCGCTGCGTCACGCGAACAGGCGTCGGGCATCGAACAGGTGAACGGCGCGGTGATGCAGATGGACGAGCTCACCCAGCAGAACGCCGCTCTCGTCGAGCAGGCGACCGCCGCATCCCAGGCCATGGTCGAGCAAGTGGGCGGTCTGAATGAGATGCTGGCCCGCTTCGACGTCGGTCTCGTGCAGGACGCCCTGGTCGCAGCAGCGCGCACGCTCGAGGGCGCCGACCGACCGTCTGGCCTCAGCGCGCCGGCGAAGAGGGGTGCCGCGAGCCGTGCGGAGCGGCGCAATGCCAGCCGCCCTTGGGCCGCCCGCAAGCCGGCGGCGGCCGCTCCAGCATCCCCGCGCGCGAGCGGCGGCACACCGAAGCTTGCCGCCGTTTCCGTCCGCGACGTGTCTGCTGCCGCGGACGACGATGCTGAGTGGCAGGAATTCTGATTCACGCAACCTCTTGAAAGAGAAAACGGAGCACGACGATGGCACGGATACTTGCGGTAGACGATTCGGCCGCCATGCGCCAGATGGTCGGAATTACGCTCACCGGTGCCGGCCATCAAGTACAGCAGGCCGCCGACGGCGTCGAGGCGCTGCAGATCGCCGAGCGAGAGCGGTTCGACCTCGTCATCACCGACGTCAATATGCCGAACATGGACGGCATTACATTGGTGCGAGAACTGCGGGCTCGGGCCAACTACCGCTACATACCTCTGCTGGTGCTGACCACCGAGGCGACGGTCGAGCGCAAGCAGCAGGGCAAGGCGGCCGGTGCGACCGGCTGGCTCGTCAAGCCGTTCAACCCTGATCGACTGCTCGCCACCGTCAGCAAGGTTCTCAGCTGACCAAGCCCGATTTCATTGTCCACACTACGCTTGCAACGAGGTTCCGAGATGAAGTCCCCGATGAAAGCCCTGACTGCCATGGCCCTCGCCTGTGCCATCGGTCTGCCCGCGGCCTATGCCAACTGCCGCCTGCCGCCTGCGCCGAGCAAGATCCCCGACGGTGCCACGGCGAGTCAGCAGCAGATGCTCACCGCGATGCAGACGATCCAGGAGTACAACCACGACGTGCAAACGTATCTGCAGTGTCTGAAATTCGAGGTGCGGCAGAATCAGCTGAGCCCGGATGGCCAAGTCAGCCTGCACAACGCGGCAGTCAATCAGCTGCAGCAGATCGCCGCCAAGTTCAACAGGCAGGTTCGCATCTTCAAGTCGAAGCATAGTTGAGCAGCATCCGCGCTCAGCGGTAGATCGCGCCCACTTCGCCTCCGGCCGCGCGCGCCGGAGACGAAGCGCCGCGCCTCGCCCGCGAGCGCCCTGCTCTCTCTGCCCAGAATGAAGCTGCCCAGACATGAATCGACAGTCAGCCTCACTTGCGCCCGGACGCGGCGAGCTCGACGCCGTTGAACTCGCGCGTGCGGCGGCCACGGCCGCGGCGCTCCTCGATTTGGCGATCCACGAGTCGCTTGCATCGGTGGAGACTCTCGGATTGGCGCTCGCGCGCATCGCCGCGGCGAGCGGCCCAGCGGCGCCGCTGTGCACGGACCTCGCCGTCTGCATCGAGAGTCTGCAGTTCCATGACCGCATGGTGCAGCAACTGACTCAAGTGCGCGATCTGCTCGCCGGCGCCGCCGCGGCCCATCCGCTCACGGTCGATCCGTGCAATTGGCCGGTGCTGCGCGAGCGGCTGCGATCGCACTTCACCTCCGAGTCGCACCGCATGCTGTTCAATCTGCTGATGCCGGGCGAGGCGGCAGGCGCGCCAGTGCGCCTGCATGCCGAGGAAGGCAGCGTGGAGCTGTTTTGACCCCGAGATCCGCCCGCCTGCTCGACAGCGCAACCACCCAGCGGCTGCGCGAGTTCGCGTTCCAGGAGGAGGACTTCCAGGCGCTGCGCGCGCTGGTAAAGTCGCTCACCGGAATTCACCTGACCGAGCAGAAGCGTGAGCTCGTCTATGGACGGCTGACGCGGCGGCTGCGCGCCCTGCGGCTGCGCAGCTTCGCCGAATATCGCGAGTTGCTCAGCCGAGATGAGCGTGAACTGGCCGAGCTGTGCAACGCCATCACCACGAACCTCACCTCATTCTTCCGTGAACCACACCACTTCCAATATCTGCGTGAACAGTGGCTGGCGCCGCTCGCCGCCGAGGGATGCGGCGCGCGGCGGCTGCGCATCTGGTCGGCGGCCTGCTCGAGCGGGGAGGAGCCGTACTCCATCGCCATGACCGTGCTCGAGAACCTCCCCAGTCCGGAGCGCTGGGATGTGCGCATTCTAGCAACCGATCTGGACTCGGAGGTGCTCGAGCGCGCCCAGCGCGGCGTGTATCCGCTCGAGCGACTGAATGGCGTCTCGGCCGAACGTCAGGCGCGTTTTTTCCACGAACTAAGGGAGGGACGCACCGCAGGCCGGCAGATCGCCTCGGAGGTGGCCGCATTGGTCAAGTTCAAGCAGCTCAATCTGATGCAATCTCTGCCGATGAAAGGGCCACTGGACGTCGTTTTCTGCCGCAATGTGGTGATCTATTTCGACAAGGACACGCAGCGCGATCTGTTCGCGCGCATCAGCCGGCTGCAGCGCTCCGGCGATCTGCTGTTCCTCGGACATTCCGAGAGTCTCTTTAAGGTCAGCGAAAGTTATGCGCTTATCGGTAAATCCATCTACCGGCGCATCTGAGTCGCGCCCGGCTGCGCCCGAGCCGCCCGCGCGGCTGCCCGGGTTCGAGCATTTCGAACCGCATTGGGACGGCGAGAACGGGTGGACCGTGAAGATTCTGCCCGGCGAGTACTACGTGACGCGCGGCGATGAGGCGATCAGCACGGTGCTCGGCTCATGCGTTTCGGCGTGCGTGCGAGATCCCCAGCGCGGGATCGGCGGGATGAACCATTTCATGCTGCCCGAGGATGCCGCCGTTGAACAGAACGACTGGCTGGATCCGGCCGTCGGACTTGCGACGCGCTACGGTTCATACGCGATGGAAAGCCTGGTCAACGACCTTCTGAAGCTCGGCGCGGCACGCGAGCGGCTGGAGATCAAGCTGTTCGGCGGCGGGAGGATTCTGGCCGCCATGACCGACGTCGGCGGACGAAACATCCGCTTCATCCGCAACTATCTGCAGATCGAGGGCTACCGAGTGGCCGCCGAGGACCTCGGCGGCACGCAACCGCGCAAGGTGGTCTATTTCCCGGTGACCGGACGGGCGCGGCTGCGCAAGCTGCGTCCGGTCGAGAATCGAATCATCAGCCGTCACGAGCAGTTGTATCTCGAGAGCCTGACCCGTCACACGACCGGAGGCGACGTGGAGCTGTTCGAATGATGCACCACGGCGGACACCTCTCGGGCGAGCCGGCGGCGGGCGGGCGGCGGCAGCGCATCCGCGTCCTGATCGTCGACGATTCGGCTCTGGTGAGAACGCTGCTCACCGAGATGCTGAGCGCGGCAAAGGACATCGAAGTCGTTGGAGCAGCCGCTGATGCGCATGCGGCGCGGGAAAAGATCAAGCGTCTCAATCCCGACGTGATCACCCTCGATGTCGAGATGCCGCGCATGGACGGCATCACCTTTCTGCGCAATCTGATGCGCCTGCGGCCGATGCCGGTGGTCATGGTTTCTTCCCTCACCGAGCGCGGTGCCGACGTGACGCTGGATGCGCTCTCGCTCGGAGCGGTTGATTATCTGCCGAAGCCGAAGATCGACCTGGCGGCGACCTTCACCGGCTACCGGGACGAGCTCGCCGAGAAGATCCGCACTGCCGCGTGCGCGAGCGTTCGGGCGCTCGATCCACGCCGCGACACATTCCGGCCCGGCCCATCCCACAGCGCCGACGCCGTCGTGCCGCGCAGCGACACGCTGCGGACTCTGCGCACAACCGATCGCATCATCGCCATCGGCGCCTCCACCGGCGGTACCGAAGCGATCAAGGAGGTGCTCACCCGGCTGCCGCCCGACAGCCCCGGCGTAGTGATCGCCCAGCACATCCCCAAAGCGTTCAGCGGCCCGTTCGCCCGGCGCATGAACGACTGCTGCACCGTGTCGGTGTCCGAGGCCGAGGACGGTCAGCAGATTCTCGCCGGCCACGTCTACATCGCCCCAGGCGACAGGCACCTGCTCGTGGTGCGAGACGGTGCCCGCTATATGTGCCGGCTCGATGACGGTGTCCCGGTCAACCGGCACAAGCCCTCGGTGGATGTGCTGTTCCGCTCGGTCGCTCAGAATGGCGGTCGCAATGCCATCGGCGTATTGCTCACCGGCATGGGCAAGGACGGCGCGCGGGGGCTGAAGGAGATGCTCGGCAGCGGCAGCCGCACGATCGTCCAGGATGAGCTCACGAGCGTGGTTTGGGGCATGCCGGGCGAGGCGGTCGCCCTGGGTGCCGCTGAGCATGTGCTGCCACTCGATCACATTGCCGGCAAGATCCGTTCCCTTGCCGAAACGATGGACATCACGCGCGAGTCCCGGGCGGCGCCGAGCTCGAGCGTAAGCTGAATCAGGTCAAAGATATCCAGGACGCTATCAAGTCCGCCAGCCGTCCGCCGATAAGCACAACGTAAGATGAGGCCCCACCATTGAGTAGTCCCGCCCCCCAGATCACCCCCTCCGCCGCCGCAACCGGCAACGCCAACGTTTTCGCCTTTGTGCAGGCGCTGGCCGCCGAGCTTTCCAAGGGCAAGGTTGAGCTGCCGAGCTTTCCGGACATCGCCCTGCGCGTGCGCCAGGTGCTGGCCAACGATGAGGTCAGCCAGGAGAATGTCGTTCGCGTGGTCGGCTCCGAACCGATGCTCGCCGCGCGGCTGCTGCAGATCGCCAATTCCGCGGCGATCAATTTCAGCGGGCGCACGATCACCGATCTACGCACCGCGATCGCGCGCCTCGGGTTCAACATGGTGCGCAGCGCCGCGATCGCCTTCGCGATGTCGCAGCTGAAAAAGAGCGACGGACTGAAGGGCCTCGAGCAGCCGCTCGA
>JAJYLP010000142.1 GCA_021787615.1 Pseudomonadota bacterium | reverse complement strand
ATGGCCACCTCGCCCTGGCGCGAGTTGATGGCGATGCCCCGCACCTGCACGCGCGGCAGGTTCAGCGTCAGCGGCTGCCACTGCCCGCCGCCGTCGAGGCTCACGTACACGGTGTTCTTGGTGCCGGCGAAGAGCAGGCCGGGATCGCGCGGGTCCTGCGCCAGCGACAGCACGTACTCGCGCGCAGGCAGTCCCCGGGTGATCTGCCGCCAGTGCGCGCCGTAATCGGTCGTCTCGAACACATACGGGTGGAAGTCATCCCACATGTAGCGCGAGGCGCTCAGATAGGCGGTGCCGGCCTGGGTCGCCGAAGGCACGATGGCGTTGATCTCGGTCCACTCCTTCAGCGCCGGCGGTGTGACGAGCTGCCAGTGTGCGCCGCCGTCGCGGGTGATGTGCACCAGGCCGTCGGCCGAGCCCGCCCAGAGGACATCGCTGTCCACCGGCGAGACGGCGAGCGCCGAGATGTCGGGGAAGATCTCCGCGCCCGAGGCATCCCGGTTGACCGGACCGCCGGTCGGGCCCTCGGTGGCCCTGACGTTGCGCGTCAGGTCCGGGCTGATGCGCTTCCAGGTGCGCCCGAGGTCATGGCTCTCGAGCACGTACTGCGAGGCGAGCAGCAGCCGGTGCGGGTCGGTGGGCGAGAAGAAGATCGGATGGGTCCAGCCGAAGCGGTACTTCATCTGGCGGGACGGGGCGCCCTCCTGGTAGTCCGGCCAGGGGCTGACGTCGTTGAACTGCCCGACGGCCCGGTCGTAGCAGACCATGATGCTGAAGTAGCCGCTGCCGCAGGTGACCATGGGGTTCAGCGGGTCGGGGGCGACGAACGTCGCCTCGTTGTAGGCCACCCCGTGCCAGGCCGACAGCGGGATCATCCCGTCGGGCGTCGAGCTCGGGCCCTCGTACGAGCCCTCGTCCTGCTGCGCGCCGTAGAGGTTGAACGGGAACTGGTTGTCGAGGGCCACGTGGTAGTACTGGCCGGTCGGCTGATTGTGCTCGGTGCTCCAGGTCTTGCCGGCGTCGGTCGAGACGGTGGCGCCGCCGTCGTTGCCCTCGAGCAGGATCTTCGGGTTGCGCGGGTTGATCCACACGATGTGGTTGTCCCCGTGCGGCGTGTGCAGCATCGAGAAGTGCTCGCCGCCGTCGTGCGAGACCCACAGAGCGTCCACCTCGGGGGCGTACACCGTGTTCGGGTCGGTCGGATCGGCATAGATGGTCATGTAGTAGAAGGCGCGCTGGCGCAGGCTCCAGCTGCGGTTGACCCGCCGCCAGTGCGCGCCCGCATCATCGGAGCGGAACACCCCGCCGTGCTTGGCCTGCACGATGCTGTAGAGCACGCTGGGATCGCTGGCGGCGACTGTGACACCGATGCGCCCGAGCACCCCGCGCGGGAAGCCGGGGTTGCGGGAGATCTCCTGCCAGTGCGCGCCGCCGTCGACGCTCTTGTAGAGGCCGCTGCCCGGTCCGCCGTCATCGAGCTTCCAGGGCGTGCGGTACGCCTGCCACATCGCCGCGTAGAGCACCTCGGGGTTGCGCGGGTCCATCACCAGGTCGATCGCGCCGGTGCGGGCGTTGACGTAGAGCACCTTGTGCCAGGTGCGCCCGCCGTCGGTGGACTTGAACACGCCCCGCTCGGTGTTGGGCTTGAACACATGGCCCATGGCGGCCACGTACACCACGTCCGGGTTTGACGGGTCGACCACGATGGCGCTCACGGTGTGGGTGCCCTCGAGCCCGGCGCGCTGCCAGGTCTTGCCCGCATCGCTCGAGCGGAATACCCCATCGCCCGTGATCACATCGCCGCGGATGTCGCTCTCGCCGGTGCCGACGTAGAGGATCTTCGGGTCCGAGGGGGCGAGCGCGATCGCCCCGATGCTCTCGCTCGAGCCGGGCAGCGTGCGGTCGGTGATGTTGACCCAGCGGTTGCCGTAGTCGGTGCTGCGCCACACGCCGCCGTCGACGCCGCCCATGTAAAAGAGGTCGGGGTCCTGGGCGGCGCCCTCGACGGCCACGACGCGCCCGCCGATCCAGGGCCCGACATTGCGCCAGCGCAGCGCCGCGTAGGGCGCGCCGGGCGGCGTCATGGGTGCCGGCGTGGCCCCCGCAAGCGGTGCGGCGAGCACGGCGCCGAGGGCGATCAACGGCAGGGCGCGCGCCCGGGCCATACGCTGGGCGGTGGGCATGATTCGATTCCTCCCCGGCGGAAACGGAGCGACGTCCCGCTTTTGTTTTTGGTCCCGATTGAGCCTGGCCATAGGGTAGAGGATCACCGTGCGGGAGACAATTCGCCTCGGCGAGCGCCCGCCTCGGGGCATCGCGCCGGTGCGACCTGCGGGCAACGCTCAAGCCATGCTAGATTAGGTCTACCCGGCGAGAGGCCGATGATCAACGGGGAGGCGCCATGAATGCCAGTGACGAGACCTTGATGACCTCATCGAACGCCGCGGTGCGCCAGCCGGCGCAGGCGCGCGAGGCGACCGAGGCCGCAAGCGGCTCCTCACTCGAGGGCCGGCTGCTGGCGAGGCTGCTCGCGCGGCTCGGCGATCCCGCGCTCGAATTCGTGCTCTGGAACGGCGAGCGCATCGCGCCCGCGGGCTGCGAACCGGTCTGCCGCGTGCGCATCCCGAGCCGCGGCACGCTGCTCGGGATCCTCGCCGATCCGCAGGTGCGCTTTCCCGACGCCTACAGCGACGGCAGCATCCAGATCGAGGGCGATCTGGTGCGCCTGCTCGAGGCGATCTACCTGGCCGGCGCGCGCGCCCCGGCCCCCTCGGCGCTCGGGCGCCTCATCGCGCACCTGCGCCGGCCGCACCTCAATACGCTCGCCGGCTCGCGCGCCAACATCCATCACCACTACGATATCGGCAACCCTTTCTACTCGCTGTGGCTCGGGCAGACCATGGCCTACACCTGCGCCTACTACCCGAGCGCCGAGGCCACGCTCGATGTGGCGCAGACGGCCAAGATGGACCACGTGTGCCGCAAGATGCGTCTGCGCCCGGGGGAGCGGGTCGTCGAGGCTGGCTGCGGCTGGGGCACCTTCGCGCTGCACATGGCGCGCCACTACGGCGTCAAGGTGCGCGCCTTCAACATCTCCCGCGAGCAGGTCGCCTACGCGCGCGAGCGCGCCGAGCGCGAGGGGCTCGCCGGCCAGGTCGAGTACGTGCAGGACGATTACCGCAATATCAGCGGGCGCTACGATGCGTTCGTCTCGGTGGGCATGCTCGAGCACGTGGGGGTTGCGAACTACGAGGGCTTGGGCGCCGTGGTGGCCCGCTCCCTCGGGGACAACGGCCGCGGGCTGATCCACTCCATCGGGCGCAACTACCCCGCGCCCCTGCAGCCGTGGATCGAGAAGCGCATCTTCCCGGGGGCCTGCCCGCCCTCGCTCGGGCAGATGATGCGCATCTTCGAGCCCTGGGACCTCTCGATCCTCGATGCGGAGAACCTGCGCCTGCACTACGCGCAGACCCTGCGCCACTGGCTCGAGCTGTTCGAGGCCGCGAGCGATCAGGTGGAGCGGATGTTCGATGCGAAGTTCGTGCGCACCTGGCGAATGTACCTCGCCGGCTCGATCGCCGGGTTCACCACCGGCACGCTGCAGCTGTTCCAGGTGCTGTTCGCCACGCGCCAGAACAACGACGTGCCGATGACCCGCGCGCACCTGTACGCCCGCTGAGCGGCCGATGCGCAGCTGTGAGGTGCTGATCGTCGGCGGCGGGCCGGCCGGCTCGAGCGCCGCCTGGCGCCTCGCGCGCGAGGGTCGCGACGTGCTGGTGCTCGATCAGGCGAGCTTCCCGCGCCTGAAGCTGTGCGCCGGCTGGATCACCCCTGAGGTGGTGCGCGATCTCGCCATCGACATCGGCGCCTATCCGCACCGCTTGCTGACCTTCGAGCGCATGCACCTGCACGTCAAGGGGCTGCACCTGCCCATCCGCTGCGTGCAGCACTCGATCCGGCGCGTGGAGTTCGACGCCTGGCTGCTGAAGCGCTCGGGCGCGCCCGTGGTGCAGCACACCGTGCGCCAGATCCGCGAGGCGGACGGCGGGTACGTCATCGACGATGCGTTCCGCGCGCGCTACCTGATCGGGGCGGGCGGCACGCGCTGCCCGGTCTACCGCTCGCTCTTCCGCTCGGTCAATCCGCGTGCCGTGGCGCTGCAGACGGTGACGCTCGAGCATGAAATCGAGTACGACTGGCGTGACCCGGACTGCCACCTGTGGTTCTTCGAGCATGGGCTCCCGGGCTACGCCTGGTACGTCCCGAAGCAGAACGGCTGGCTCAATGTCGGCATCGGCGGCATGGCCGAGCGCATCAAGCGCTCGGGCCGCACCATCCACGAGCATTGGGCGCGCCTGACGGAGAAACTCGACCGCGATCTGGCCCGTGGCGCGCACTACGAGCCGAGCGGCTACAGCTACTATCTGCGCGGCCGCGTGGACGTGGTGCGCCGCGGCAATGCCTTCATCACCGGCGATGCGGCGGGCCTCGCCACGCGCGACATGGCCGAGGGCATCGGACCGGCGGTGCGCAGCGGGCTGGCGGCCGCGGAGTCGATCCTGACCGGCGCGCCGTACCGGCTGGAGGCGGTGACCGGGGCGAGCCTCGGCGGCGGCTGGCCGAGCCGTCTCTTCGATTGGGCCATGACGCGGGGCGCCGGGCGCTCCGAGGCGGCCCTGGCGTAACAGGGGCGGGGCCGCAGGCCGCGCCGCGCAGGCAAAGGGGGCGGTGCTGTGAGCAGGCGGCAGCGATCCAGGGCGGGGCGTCGGCCGTGCTGACGGCGCTCTCGGGGCTGTGGCTCGCCGTGGCGGCGGTGCTGATCGTGCGCGCCGCGCGCCAGCGCAACGCGCTCATCCCGCTGCCGCCGCGCGAGCGCGACCCTGCTGCTGAGGCCCCCAAGGTCGCCGTCATCGTGCCGGCGCGCGACGAGGGCGCCAACATCCTGCGCTGCGTCGAGTCGCTCCTGACCCAACACTACCCGGCCGGGCGCTGCGCGCTCATCGTGGTCGATGACGAGTCGAGCGACGGCACCGCCGCGATCGTCGCGGATCTCGCCGCCACCGACGGGCGCATCAAGCTGCTCGCCACTGCGGCGCTGCCGGCGGGCTGGAAGGGCAAGGTGCACGCCTGCTGGACGGGCGCGGCGGCCGCGCCCGAGGATGCCGAGTGGCTGTGCTTCCTCGATGCGGACGTGACGGCCGGGCCGCAGGCGCTCGCGAGCGCGGTGGCGGCGGCCGAGGCACGCGGGCTCGACCTGCTCTCGCTCGCCCCGCGCCACACGCTCGGCAGCTTCGCCGAGCGGCTGATGCTGCCGTGCGCGCTCTACGCGCTCGCCTTCATGCAGGACTTGCGGCGCATCCAGGCGCCCGGCAGCGCCGAGGCGGTGGCCACCGGACAGTTCATGCTGCTGCGCCGCGGCGCCTATGAGGCGGTCGGCGGGCACTCGGCGGTGCGCGCGGCGCTGAGCGAGGACCAGCAGCTCGCGCGCCTGATGAAGCGGCGGGGGTTCCGCGTGCTGCTGATGGACGGGGGAGCGCTGCTGAGTGCCCGCATGTACGACGGCTGGCGCACGCTCTGGCCGGGCCTGGCGCGCAACATGATGCCGGTGCTCGGCGGCCCGCTGCGCACGGCGATCGCCGCGCCGGCGATCGCCGCGCTCGCATGGCTCTCGGTGGCGCTGCCGCTGTGCGACGGGCTCGCGCTGCTGCGCGGCGAGCACGGCGCGCTGCTCGCGCTGGGGCTGGCCGGGACGGGCTCTGCGGCGCTGTTCGCGCTCTACATCGCCGGCGCGGCGCACTTCAGGACGGCCTGGTGGTACGGGGCGCTCTTTCCGCTCGGTTACACAATCGGGGCGCTGATGGCCCTCGACAGCGTGCGCTGGCGCCTCATGGGGCGCGTGCGCTGGCGGGGCCGCGTGTACGAGTCATGAGCCGCCCGGCAGAGCGCAGCGCACCGCCGCTCGCTGCGACGCTGCTCGCGGCGGGGCTGCTTGTTCTGCTCTACCTGA
>JAJYLP010000045.1 GCA_021787615.1 Pseudomonadota bacterium | reverse complement strand
GCGCAGGCGAACTACGAGGCGGCGGCCCAGAGCCTGATCCTGCGCACCGCGACGGCCTACTTCAATGTGCTCGCCGCGGTCGACACCCTGCAGGCGCAGCAATCCTCGCTGAAGGCCCTCACCCTCGGCCTCGAGCAGGCCAAGGAGCGCTTCAAGGTCGGCCTCATCGCCATCACGGATGTGGAGCAGGCCCGCGCCGCGCGCGACACCGCCGCCGCGGCGGTCATCACCGCCAAGCAGACCCTCGCCAACGCGCTCGATCAGCTCGCGGTGATCACCGGCACCCAGTACCGCACCTTGAGCGAGCCCGGGGAGAGCCTGCCGCTCGCCATGCCCCATCCGGCGAGCCAGGACGCCTGGGTGCAGACCTCGCTGAAGCAGAACCTCGGCCTGATCGCAAGCCGCCTCGCCCAGAGCGTCGCCGAGTACAACGTGCGCGCCGCCTTCGGCAGCGACATCCCCACCGTCAGCCTCCTCGCCAGCCGCTCCTACAGCGATAACGGCACCAGCGAGACGATCTTCGGGCAGCTCTTCCACGGTCTCGGCGCCACCACCAACGACCGGCAGATCGGCATCGAGTTCTCGCTGCCCCTCTTCAGCGGCGGCGGCGACCTCGCGCGCATCCACCAGACCCAGTACCAGGCGATGGCCGCCCAGGATGCGGTGGAGCAGGCCTCGCGCTCAACCATCCAGCAGGCCCGCGACGCCTACCTCGGGGTGATCACCGGCATCGCCAACGTGCGCGCGTTGCGCCAGGCGCTCACCTCGAGCCAGACGGCCTACAAGGCCACGGAAGCCGGCTACAAGTTCGGTACCCAGACCGAGGTCGATGTGCTGAACGCCTTGAGCGCCCTGGTGGCGGCCCAGACCAATTACGCCACCAGCCGTTACCGCTACATCAACAGCATCATTCAGCTGCAGTACGCGGCGGGCACCCTCAGCCCGGCCGAGGTCGCGACCATCAACGAGTGGCTCACCACCGTGGTGCGCGTCTCGAGCGAGGGCGCATTGACCCCGGAAAGCATGACCCCGGCCACCCCGCCGCAGAAGTGAAGGGAGGCCGCATGCTCGGCTATCACCTGCGGCTGGCCATGAAGAGTCTGCGCCGCACGCCGGGACTGACCGTGCTGATGGTGAGCGCCATCGGACTTGGCATCTCGGCGTGCATCGTCACGCTGACGGTCTATCACGCGATGAGCGGCAATCCGATCTGGTGGAAGAACGACGTGCTGTACGCGGTCACCATGGACTCCCGCCAGGGCGCCGAGCCCGGCCGTCCCCCGAAATCCGGCCATGCGCCCCAGCAGCTGTCCTACCGGGACGCCACTTATCTCTACGGCTCGGACATCCCGCGCTACAAGGCCATCATGGTCAGCCTCTTCGGCGCGCTGCGCGGGGCGCCGGGTCAGGTGGGACCGGCGCTCGTCAACGTGCGCGCGACCTCCGGTGGATTCTTCCACATGTTCGACGTGCCGTTCGAGTACGGCGGCCCGTGGAGCGCGGCGGCGGACCGCGACCCGGAGCCGGTGATCGTGCTCAGCCACCGCGAGAACGAGAAGCTCTTCGGCGGCGCGGACAGCGTCGGGCGCTCCATTGCCTTCAACAACCGCCCGTTCCGCATCATCGGCGTGCTCGATCGGTGGGAACCGCAGCCTCGGTTCTACGACATGACGGTCAATGCGTTCGGGAAATCCGACGACGCCTACATCCCATTCGGCTGGGACGCCGAGCTGCATCTGTGGCCGAACGGGCACATGTCCTGCTGGGGCTCATCAAACCCGAACACCTACGCGCAGCTCACCGGCTCGGACTGCGTATGGGTGCTGATGTGGGTGGAGCTGCCGAACGCGGCAAGCCGCGTGCGCTTCCAGGCCTTCATGGACGCCTACTGGGCCGCGCAGCGCAAGATGGGCCGCTTCCAGCGGCCGCGCGACAACCGCCTGTGGCGCGTCAGTCAGTGGCTCAAGCGCCATCACGTCGTCACCAACAACAGCCGGCTGCTGCTGCGCCTGGCGTTCGCCTTCCTCGCCGTGTGCCTGATCAATACCGTCGGCATCGAGCTCACCCAATTCCTGCGCACCGCGCCGTTCACGGGATTTCGGCGCGCCCTCGGCGCGAGCCGCGGTCAGATCTTTCAGCAGCATCTGGTGGAGACCGCGCTCATCGCCCTCGCGGGCTCCGCGCTCGGCCTCGCGCTCGGCTGGGCGGAGCTGCACGCGGTGCACGCGCTGTACGCCGGCAGCGGCGATGCCTACGGTGAGCTCGCGCACTTCGATCCGCTCGGGCTGCTTTGGGCCCTCGGGCTCGCCGCGCTCGCGACGATCGTCGCGGGCCTCTATCCGGCATGGCGAATCGGACGAATATCCCCTGCGCTGTTCCTGAAGAGTCAATGAACAGGCCCTGACGCCATGCACGCACACGTTCCACCCCTTTTCAGCGCACTGCGACGCAACCGCACCGGGGCATTTCTGGTCATCGCCCAGATCGCCATCACCCTCGCCGTGCTGTGCAACTCGGCATCGATCGTGGCACGCGCTGTTGCCCGGATCGATCGGCCGAGCGGCCTCGACACCCGCGATACCTTTGTCATGATCGTGGAGGGACTCTCGAAGCGCTTCAATATCGCGCAGGCCGAAGCAACCGATCTCGCCTACCTGCGCGCGCTGCCGGGCGTCGCGGCGGCCACCGTCACCAACGGCAGACCCCTCACCAACGATGGCACCGTTACGCAGCTGAGGCGCACGGCCGCCCCGTCCGGCAGCAACCCCGTACGCACCAGCATGCTGCCGGTGGACGAGCAGGGCCTCAGCGCGCTCGGGGTGCCGCTCGTGGCGGGCCGCAATTTTCGCGCCAACGAGATCGTCGCCTACTCCCCGGCCGGCCCGTCGCAGCGCCCCGCGGAGATCATCGTCACGCAGTCGCTGGCGCATGCGCTGTTCCCCCACGGGCAGGCGCTCGGCCGCACGGTCTACGAGGGCCGCAAGGTCGCGCTGACCATCATCGGCATCACCCGCGACTTCATGGGCCCGCAGTTCGGCCAGCCGGCTTACAACGCGGCCCTGACGCCGCAAGTGCCCGGCAAATACGGGTTCTACGAGCTGCTGGTGCGGGCCCGCCCCGGGCGACGCGATGCGCTCCTGAGGGCCGCAAAGCGGCACATCGCGGCGGCGCACCCCGACGCCGCCGTGGCATTTACCCAGACGCTCGAGCAGGCGCAGCGGCTCTTCAACGCCAGCAGCCGCAACATCGCCATCTTCCTCTCCGCGGTCACGGCGCTGATGCTCGCCGTGTGCTGCCTGGGGCTGTTCGGCGTAACCGCATTCAACGTCAGCAGCCGCACCAGGCAGATCGGGGTCCGCCGGGCCATCGGCGCGCGCCGGCGCGACATCGTCGCGCAATTCGTCGCCGAGAGCGCGCTCATCTTGGGCGCGGGCGTCGTGCTCGGCAGCCTGCTCGCGCTCGCGCTCGGCCAGTGGCTCTCGAACCATTACGGCGAGCCACGCCTGACTCTCGCGCCGGTGATCGGCGGGACCGCGACACTGTGGATCGTGGGTCAGCTGGCCGCCTGGCAGCCGGCGCGGCGGGCCGCCCGCGTCGCGCCGTCGGTCGCCACGCGCACGGTCTGAGCCGCCTTACGGTAACATCTGCCCATGGTCCAGCCCGGCACCGACCCTCGCCTCGATCACCGGCGGGTGCTCGTTATCGACGACAGCCCGGCGGTCTGCGCCGCACTCGAGGTGCTCTTCTCACTGCAAGGCGCGCAGGTGATCGGCGCGGCCTCGCCCGCCGAGGGACTCGCCGTGCTGCAGAGACAGCCGGTGGACCTGGTCATTCAGGACATGAACTTCCGCCGCGAGGCAACGAGCGGCGAGGAAGGCGTGAGGCTCTTTCACGACATCCGCAGCCGCCATCCGGACGTGCCGATCGTGCTGATGACCGCCTGGACGCACCTCGAGACCGCCGTCGAGCTGGTCAAGGCCGGCGCGGCCGACTATCTCGCCAAACCCTGGGATGATGCGCGGCTGCTCACCACGGCGAGCAACCTGCTCGAGCTGCGCGAGGCGCGCGCCGAGGCGGCCGCGCTGCGGCGCCAGCGGCGGGAGGCCCGCGCCGCCCTCGAGCGCCGATTCAACCTGTGTGGCGCGGTGTATGAGAGCCAGGCCATGCACACGCTGGTCTCGATGGCAACGCAGGTGGCGCATGCGGACGTTCCGGTGCTCATCACGGGCCCCAACGGCTCCGGCAAGGAAGTCCTGGCGGACATCATCCAGGCAAACTCCGCCGTGCGTGCCGGCCCCTACGTCAAGGTTAACCTCGGCGCCCTGCCGGGGGAGCTGATCGAAGCGGAGCTGTTCGGCACCGAGACGGGGGCCTTCACCGGCGCGCGGGCGCGAATCGGGCGGTTCGAGGCCGCCGACGGCGGGACGCTCTTGCTCGATGAGCTCGGCAACCTCGCCGCCGCCGGCCAGGCGAAGCTGCTGCGGGTGCTGCAGAGCGGGCAGTTCGAGCGCCTCGGCTCGAACGTCACGCGCACCGTGCGGGTGCGAATCGTGGCGGCCACGAACACCGATCTGCGCGCCGCGATTGGCGACAATCGCTTTCGCGAGGACCTGTACTACCGGTTGAACGTGATCGAGCTCGAGGTGCCGCCGCTCGCGGCGCGCCCTGAGGACATCGTGCCGCTCGCCCGTCACTTTCTCGATGCGCGCCACTCGCTCGCGGCGCCGGCCGAGCAGGCGCTCGAGCAGTACCCCTGGCCGGGCAACGTGCGCGAGCTGCGCAACGTGATCCGCCGCGCCTGTCTGCTGTCGCAGAGCGCGCAGATCGACGCCGCGGCGCTGAATCTTCCCGCCGCGGCGCAGCAGCCCGAGGCACCGACGCCCGACCGCACCGCGGTCGAATCGGCGCTGGCGCGCAGCGAGGGCAACGTCTCGCGCGCCGCGCGCGAGCTCGGCCTCTCGAGGCAGGCGCTCTACCGGCGCATGGAAAAGCTGGGTCTGAAGACCGAGGCATGATCGCCAGGCTCCGCGGCTCACTCGCCGGGCGGCTCAGCGTCGCGCTCGTGCTGATGGCGATTCTGGCGGCGGCGCTGACCACCGCGGCCTCGCGCTGGTTCGATTCGGGCATGCTCGGACTCGCCGCGGCGCTCGCGGCCTGTCTGCCGGCGGTGCTGTGGTTCGCGGTGCGCGCCGCACGGCCCTGGCGCCAGACCCTCGGCGCGGTGAGCGGCGGGATCGAGAGTCTGCGCGATCGGGATTTCAGCGTCACCATCGCGGCCCCCGTGCCGCGCGAGCTGCGCGAGCTGGTCGAGGCCTACAACGGCCTCGGCGCGCTGCTGCGCCGCGAGCGGTTCGATCTGTATCAGCGCGAGCTGCTGCTCGATACGGTGCTGCAAACCACGCCCGTCGCGCTCGTCCTGAGCAGCGACGCCGGCCGCATCGTGTTCGGCAACCTCGCCGCACGGCAGTTGCTGCGCGCCGGGCGCCGGCTCGAGGGCCTGGAGGTGCGCGCGCTGCTGGCCGGGCAGCCGAGCGAGCTGCGCACGGCGATCACGGCCGGCAGCGACACGCTCTTCACCCTCGGCGCCGGCCCCGAGAGCGAGGTCTACCGCTTCTCCCGGCGGGAGTTCCTGCTGAATGCGCGGCCGCATCAGCTGTGGCTGCTCGAGCGCCTGACGCGCGAGCTCGCCGCGCAGGAAATCGCGGTGTGGAAGAAGGTCATCCGGGTCATCGCGCACGAGCTCAACAACTCGGTCGCCCCCATCAGCTCGCTGGTGCACTCCGGCAAGCTCCTCGCAGAGCAGTCCGATCCGGCTAGGCAGGGTCCGCAGCTCGAGCGCATCTTCGCCACCATCGGCGAGCGCACCTCGCATCTGGCCGCGTTCATCGACGGCTATGCGCGCTTTGCCAAGCTCCCCCGGCCCCGGCCGGCGCCGCTCAGCTGGGAGCGGTTCCTCACGCCGCTCGCCACCTCGCTCGGCTTTCGCATCGAGGGGCCCCTGCCCGTGCACGAGACCAACGCCGATGCCGGCCAGCTTGAGCAGGTGATCATCAATCTCGTCAAGAATGCCCGCGAGTCCGGCTCGCCACCCGAGCACATCACGCTCGCCGTACACGGGCAGGCGGACGGCGTGCGCATCGAGGTGGCCGACCGGGGCACGGGGCTCACGGAGCAGGCGCTGCGCGATGCGCTGCTGCCGTTCTTCTCGACCAAGTCCTCGGGCTCGGGCCTGGGGCTCACGCTGTGCCGCGAGATCATCGAGGCGCACGGCGGGCGGCTGATGATCGCCAATCGCCCCGGCGGCGGCGCGGTCGTGTCGGTCCATCTGCCCTAGCCGCTCGATACTCGGCGCACGCCGCTCACATCAGCGTGTCCGGACTCGACGAGTCGGGTTTTGCCGAATAAGCTCACCCCGTGGCCGTCTCCATCGTGACATTCACTCATCGGCGCCACAGCACTCGCTCGTGGCGCGTGCTTCAGCTGCTTGCGCCGCGGGCATGGGCGGCGCGGCCTGCTTGCGCTCTTGTGTGCGCACGGCGGGAACTCTGCGCATGCGAGCCGGACGCCGTTGCCTGCTGAGCCCACTGGATGCGCTCACCCCCTAACAGCCTGCGGGCGAGAGTTCTGTCAGTTCTGCTGAGCACCCAACCGGCCCAGGTTCCCTGGCGCGTGCTGCTGCGCAATACCGCCGCGGTCGTTGTGCCGCTCGCCTGGGGGATCGGCAGCGGGCAGCTGCTCGCCGGCATCGCCGTGTCGGTGGGCGCGCTCACCACCATGTATTCGGATCAACCGGGCCCCTACCGCCAGCGCCTCGAGCGCCTGCTCGCGGTCTCGGCCGCAGGCGGCATCGCCACCTTTCTCGGCCTGACGCTGAATCACCACCTGCCCGCGCTGCTCATCGCCGCGTTCGCCGTCGGCTTCGCCGGCGCGCTGCTCGTGACCTTCGGCGATGCCATCGCGCGGGTGGGCATGAATGCGATGGTGCTGCTGGTGGTCGCCACCGACCTGCCGGCCCCCACGCTCGGGGCCGCCCTGCAATTGACCGCAGAGGTCGCAGCAGGAGGACTGCTGCTCACGCTGGTGTCGATCGCGGCATGGCCGCTGCAGCGCTACGGGCCGGAGCGCGAAGCGCTGGCCGCCGTTTACCGCGGGCTCGCCGCCATGGCGCGCGGCGGGACGCGCGACAGCGGAGCGGCGCTCGAGCTCACCGACGGGATGACCGCTCTGCAGCATACGCTGCTCGGTCCGCACCGTGCGCGCGGCGCGGTGATGGACTACTTCGGGGTGATGCTCGAGCTTGCCGAGCGCGCCCGCCTCGAGCTCACCGCGCTGGAATCGGCCGAGCCGGGGCCGCACATCGCCCCTCTGGTGCAGCACGAGAGCGCAGCGGTGCTCGAAGCGATCGCCGCGGCCGTGACGACGGGCTCGGATCCGCAGCAGAGCATGCACGATGCGCTCGAGCTCCTGCAGAGCGCGGAACGCAGCGCCGGCGAGCACGAGGCGGTGCTGCCGGAGGGTCCGTGGCGGCATTTTCAGGCGCTATCGGGCCAACTTTCCGCCGCGGTACGCAACGCGGAGCGCGCCACAACGCAAGGGCTGCGCCACCCCAGCGATGAGGACCTGCAGCTGCCGCGCGCGCTGCGCCCGCAGTCAGCGCTCGCCATCCTCGCCGCCAACCTCACGCCCGCCTCCGCGGCGTTCCGCCATGCCGTTCGCAGCGCCGTGTGCTTCTCATTCGCGCTGTGGCTCGGCCGGGTGCTGCCGGTCGAGCACGGCTACTGGCTGCCGATGACCGTCGCGATCGTACTGCGCGCGGACTATGCGGGCACCTTGAGCTACGGCCTGCTACGCGTGGTCGGTACCGTACTGGGTCTGCTGCTGACCACCGCCCTGGTTCATGTTCTGCCGGCCAACGCCTGGATGCACCTGGCGGTACTGGCGGTGTTGTGCGCGGGGTTCCGCTACTTCGGCACCGTGCACTACGGTGTGGCGGTCGCCTGCCTCACCGGCCTGGTGGTGCTGCTGCTCGCCTTCGCCGGTGAGGCGCCCGAGCCGACCGTGATCGCCCGGCTGATCGACACCGTCGCCGGCAGCGCCGTGGCGCTCGCCGCCTACGCCCTGTGGCCCACCTGGGAGAAGGGGCGCACGCGCGAGACATTGGCGCAAATGCTGCTCGCCTACGCGGCCTATCTGACGGCTCTCGAGGGCGGCGGCGCCGAGGAGCGGCGCGACGGACGGCAAGGCGCCCGCGTGGCGCGGGTCAACGCCGAAGCGTCGGTGAAGCGCCTGCTCGCCGAGCCCGCCACGCCGCCGGCGCTTGCGGAGCTGGCGCAGTCGCTGCTCACCAACGGCAATCGCCTGGCGCGCACGATCATGACTCTCGAGGCGCTGCTCGGGCACCAGGCGCCGCCGTCGCTGCGCGCATCCCTCGGGCCGTTCATTCGCGCGAGCGCCGCGGCGCTCGAGGAGGCGGCCGCCGCCCTGAATACGCACCGCGAGCCGCATGCGCTGCCGCCGATCCGCGCCGCGCAGCGGCAACTCGCGCGCGATCTGGCGGCGCGGGGCGGCCTCGCCGGCGAGCTCATCGGCGCCTGCGACCGTCTGGTCGACAACATCAACACGCTGGCGCACATCGTGACGCGCGCCCCGGCGCACCCGCCAGCCATCCAGCCGGCCTAGCGCGCCGCGCTCAGGCCGGCGAAGAGGGTCGCTGGGCGCGGCGACGCGCGCCCGTTCCGTTGGTGTGGCGCCGTCGCGCCGGCGGTGCGCCCGCGTCCATCTCGAGCTGCAGGCTGCGCAGGTAGCGGCGGAAATCCTTCCCCAGCATGGGATGGCCGAGGGCGTACTCGACGGTGGCCTGCAGGTAGCCGAGCTTGCTGCCGCAGTCGTAGCGGGTGCCGGAGAAGCGGTACGCGTAGACCGCCTCCTCGCGCATCAGCGCGGCGATCCCGTCGGTGAGCTGAATCTCCCCGCCCGCGCCGCGGCCGAGCTTCTCCAGGTGCTCGAAGATCGCCGGCGCCAACACGTAGCGGCCCACCACGGCGAGGTTCGAGGGGGCCACGTGCGGCTTGGGTTTCTCCACGATGCTGCGCACGCGGCTGGTCGCCGACTTGTCCGCCTCCACCGCCACGATGCCGTACTTGTCGGTGTCCGTGCGCGGTACGGCCTGCACGCCGAGCACGCTCGCGCGCTTCGAGTCGTACACCTCGGCCATCTGCGCCAGGCACGCCACGTCGCTGCGGATCAGGTCATCGGCCAGATGCACGAAGAACGGCTCGACGCCGACGGCCGGCTGCGCGCACAGCACCGCGTGCCCGAGCCCGAGGGGGGCGGGCTGGCGGATGTAGATGCAGGAGGCGTAGGAAGGCAACACGCTGCGGATCTGGTTGAGCAGGCTGCTCTTGCCCTGGCGCTCGAGCAGCTGCTCGAGCTCCTGGTCGGAATCGAAATGATCCTCGATGGCGCGCTTGGCCGCGCCGGTGATGAACACCAGCCGCGTCGCGCCGGCGGCGAGCGCTTCCTCCACCGCGTACTGGATGAGCGGCTTGTCGACCACCGGCAGCATCTCCTTGGGGCTCGCCTTGGTCGCCGGCAGGAAGCGCGTCCCGCGGCCGGCCACCGGGAATACGGCCGTGCGTATGATCGACTTTGGAGCTGTCCGCATGATGGTCTCCTGGCAAGCTGTGCGCGGCCGTACGGGCCGTCAATGCACCTAGTTTAGCGCCCAGCCCCGCCCAGATCGCGCCGATCATCCCGCGCGGCGCGCTCTCTGGCGCCCGCACGCGAGGCGAAGGCGGCCTCCGGCGGACTCAATTCCCACTTGAACGCTGCCGGGCGCATGCTGTCCCAGGCGCGGCACTTCGGGCAGCGCCAGTACCAGCCGATGCTGAGCAGGCCGCACTCCTCGCACTGATAACGCCCGCCGGCATCGCCAAGCCGCTTCAGCAGCAGCGCCAGCGAGTAGGCTTCGGCGGCCGCCTCGGCCTGCGGCCCCTGCACATCGGCGAGCCGCTGCAGCTGCTGCGGCGGAAGCGCGCTCGCAAGCAGCACCGCAAGCTCGCGCGGGGCGGTCTGACCGGCTCGCTCAAGTCGCGTCCACAGCGCTGCGAGCACCCGCGGCTCCTCGACCTCGCGGGCGAGCGCGAGCGCGCGCGGAATCATCTCGATCGCAAGCGCCGGATGCGCCTCGATGACTCCCAGATAGCCCTCGAGCGCCGCGGCGTGCTCGCCGGTCGCCTCGGCGATGCGCGCCGAGAGGACCTCGGCGCGCGGCAGGTCATGCGCGCGCGTCATGGCCTGACCGAGCAGTGCGCGGGCGCGCGGCGCATCGCCCTGGCCGAGCGCCTGCTCGGCGAGCTCGCACAGGTAGTGCGCGGCGACTCGCGCCCGCTCGCTCTGCACCTGCGCCGGCAGCGCGTGCAGCGTCTTTAGCGCGTTGTTCCAATCGCCCTGCGCCTCGTAGATGCGCAGCAGCTGATCGAGCGCGATCTCGCGATACTCGGCCGAAGAGGCAAGCTCCTCGAACAGCTGCTCGGCGCGGTCCATGAGACCGGCGCTCAAGTAATCCAGCGCCAGGGCGAAGGCCGCCTTGTCGCGCAGCGCCGCCGTGCCCTGCTCGCGCAGGCGGCTGTGGATCGCGATCGCGCGATCCACCTCGCCGCGGCGTCGAAACAGGCTCCCCAGCGCGAATTGGATCTCGGCGGCATCGCCCGCCTCGGCCATGCGCGCGAACACCTCGACCGCATGATCGAAGCGATCGTTGATCAGATGATCGAGCCCGACGTAGTAATCGCGCGGCAGATGCACCGTGCGGCCGTTGGAGGTGAGACGCCCGAGCAGCCACGCGGCGAGGCCGATGGCGCCAAAGGCCAACGCGAGCAGATAGGCGGGCAGCGCGATCACGACCGGCAATTTAACATGCGCCGGTGAGCGCAGTGAGCGGCGCGCGCCTAGCCGCGGATGGGCTGATCCGTCCCCTCGTTGACCCGCTCGCGCAGGTCCTTGCCGGCCTTGAAATGCGGCACGTGCTTGCCCGAGAGCGCCACCGCCTCGCCCGTCTTGGGATTGCGTCCCTGGCGCGGCGGACGGAAGTGCAGCGAGAAGCTGCCGAAGCCGCGGATCTCGATGCGCTCGCCCTGGGCGAGCGCATCGCTCATCACCTCGAGAATCTGCTTCAGGGCGAGCTCGACATCCTTGGCCGGCAGATGCTTCTGCTTGGCCGCGATAATTTCGATGAGCTCAGATTTGGTCATGTCGCAGTTGACTCGCCGCCGCCCCCGGGAAAGCAGGAGCGGCGGCGTTCAGGACCTAGCTACGATCTCCGATATGCTCTTTGAGCAGATCGCCCAGGCTCGTGCCGCTCGGCGCGGCCTCCGAGGAGCGGTAACTCTGCACCGCCTCGGCCTCCTCATGCGCCTCCTTGGCCTTGATCGACAGCGAGATCGTGCGCGACTTGCGGTCGACGCCCGTGAACTTCGCCTCGATCTCCTCGCCGACCTTCAGCACCGTGCGCGCATCCTCGATGCGGTCGCGGCCGAGCTCGGACGCGCGCAGCTGCCCCTCGATCCCGTTGCCGAGATCGATGACTGCACCGCGCGCGTCGACCTCCTTGACCACGCCCCGGACGATCGTGCCCTTGGGATTCTCGGCGATGTAGCTCGAGAACGGGTCCTTGGCGAGCTGCTTGATGCCGAGGCTGATGCGCTCGCGCTCCGGATCGATCGACAGCACCATGGCCTCGACCTGCTGGCCCTTCTGGTAGCTGCGCACCGCCTCCTCGCCCGGCATGTCCCAGGAGATGTCCGAGAGGTGCACCAGGCCGTCGATGTTGCCCGAAAGGCCGATGAAGATGCCGAAATCGGTGATCGACTTGATCTGCCCGCTCACGTGATCGCCGCGATTGTAGTTCTCGGCGAACTCCTTCCACGGGTTGGCCTTGCACTGCTTCAGGCCCAAGGAGATGCGCCGACGGTCCTCGTCGACGTCGAGCACCATGACTTCCACTTCCTCGCCGGTGTGCACGACCTTGGCCGGATTGACGTTCTTGTTGGTCCAGTCCATCTCCGACACGTGCACCAGGCCCTCGACGCCGTCCTCGATCTCGACGAACGCGCCGTAGTCGGCGATGTTGGTGACCTTGCCGAACACGCGGGTGTTGGGCGGATAGCGCCGCGCGATGTTCTCCCATGGATCGGCGCCGAGCTGCTTCAGGCCGAGGCTGACGCGCGAGCGCTCCCGGTCGAACTTCAGAATCCGCACCTCGATCTCATCGCCGACCTTGACCACTTCGGAGGGATGCTTGACGCGCTTCCACGCCATGTCCGTGATGTGCAGCAGGCCGTCGATGCCGCCGAGGTCGACGAACGCGCCATAATCGGTGAGGTTCTTCACCGCGCCGCGCACGACCGAGCCTTCCTGCAGGTTCTCCAGCAGCGCGCTGCGCTCGGCGGAGAACTCCTGCTCGACCACGGCGCGGCGCGAGACCACCACGTTGTTGCGTTTCTGGTCGAGCTTGATGACCTTGAACTCGAGCGGCTTGCCCTCGAGGTAGGCGGTGTCGCGCACCGGGCGCACATCGACCAGGGAGCCCGGCAGGAACGCCCGCACGTTGTCGATTTCCACCGTGAAGCCGCCCTTGACGCGGCCGGTGATCACGCCGCTGACGATTTCGGACTTGTTGAACGCCTCCTCGAGGCGGGTCCAGGTCCGGGCGCGCTTGGCCTTCTCGCGCGAGAGACGAGTCTCGCCGGTGCCGTCCTCGACGGAGTCGAGGGCCACCTCGACGTCATCGCCCGCCTTGACTTCGATCTCGCCGCGCTCGTCTTTGAACTGCTCGAGGGGGATGACGGCCTCGGACTTCAGGCCGACGTTCACCACCACGACATCGGCGGTGACCTCAACGACCCGGCCGGTGAGGATCATCCCGGGGCGGATGCGTTGGTTGGCGAGACTCTGCTCGAACAGCTGTGCAAAACTTTCTGTCATACCTTCACTCGCACGGTCCATTGGAGTCCGTGCTTATAAACTGGCGCCCATCGCGTCCATAGGGCCCAGGCAGATGCGAAAAACGGCATGCGCGTCCCTCTCCGCACACCAACCGGAAACCTCATCGGCAGGACCGCGTTACGCCCACAGCGCCCGGCGCCGGCCCAACTCGATCACGCGTTCGATCACCGCCTCGATGCTGAGGCCCGTCGAATCGATCAACGCCGCGTCGGCGGCCGGGACCAGCGGGGCCACCGCCCGGCTCGAGTCCCGCGCGTCACGCTCGGCGATCTCGCGCGAAAGGGCGGAGAGGCTAGCACCTGATCCCTTTTGTTTCAACTGGTTATAGCGCCGCCGGGCCCGTTCCTCGGGGCTGGCCGTGAGAAAGATCTTCAAGCGGGCCTGCGGGAAGACCACCGTGCCCATGTCCCGCCCATCGGCCACCAGCCCAGGGGGCTCGGCGAAGGCCCTCTGCCGCTTAAGCAGCGCGTGGCGCACCGCCGGCCAGGCGGCCACCCGGGAGGCGCCCTGGCCCATCTGTTCGGTGCGGATGGCCTCGGTGACGTCCCGCCCCGCGAGCAGCACCCGCTCCCCCTCGAGCTCGGTCCCGAAGCGCACATCCATCGCCGCGGCCAGCCGGGCATGCCCCTCGACATCGTCAGGCTCAAGCTTGTGCTCGGCCCCGGCCAGCGCCACCAGGCGGTAGAGCGCCCCGCTGTCGAGCAGATGCCACCCGGCGCGGCGCGCCACCGCGCCGCTGATCGTGCCCTTGCCCGAGCCGCTCGGGCCGTCGATCGTGACGATGGGCGCGCCGGCGCTCACCGCGCCTCGATGCTGAGGCCCGCCGAGCGGGCAAGCTCGAGAAAGCCCGGAAAGGAGGTCGCCACGTTGGCAACGTCGAGAATCTCGATCGGCTCGCGCGCGGCGAGCCCGGCGATCGCGAAGGCCATGGCGATGCGGTGATCGCCATGGCTGTCGATGCGCCCGCCGCCGAAGCCGCCGCCGCCGCGGATCCACAGGCCGTCGTCGAGCAGGTGGTTCTCGACCCCGAGCGCGGTGAGCCCCTCGGCCATCACCGCGAGGCGATCGCTCTCCTTCACGCGCAGCTCCTCGGCGCCGCGCACCGTGGTCTCGCCCTCGGCGAGCGCCGCGGCGATGAAGAAGATCGGGAACTCATCGATCGCGAGCGGCACCAGCTCGCGCGGCACGTGAATGCCGCTGAGGCGGCTCTTGCGCACCTCGATGTCGGCCGTCGGCTCGACGGCCTCCTGCGTGTGCGGCTGCAGCCGGATGTCCGCGCCCATGCGCCTGAGCATCTCGAGCAGTCCGGTGCGCGTGGGGTTGACGCCCACGTTGCGCAGCAGCAGCCCGTGCTCGGCGGCGAGCAGGCCCGCGACGATGAAGAACGCCGCCGAGGAGAAATCCGCCGGCACGCGCACCGAGGCGCCGTGCAGGGCCTGTCCGCCCTCGAGGGACACGGTGAGACCCTCGCGCTCGACGGTGGCGCCGAAGGCCCCCAGCATCCGCTCGGTGTGATCGCGGGTCGGGGCAGGCTCGGTGATGCGCGTGTGCCCGTTCGCGCCGAGCCCGGCGAGCAGTAGCGCCGATTTGACCTGGGCGCTCGCCACCGGCAGACGGAAATCGATGCCGTGCAGCGCGGGCGTGCCGCGGATGTGCACCGGCGGGCGGCCCTCGCGGGTCTCGATCCGCGCGCCCATCTGGCGCAGCGGCGCGGCCACCCGTTCCATGGGTCGGCGCATCAGCGACTCATCCCCGACCAGCACCGAGTCGAAGGGCTGCGGGGCGAGCAGTCCCATGAAAAGGCGCATCGCCGTGCCGGCATTGCCCATATCGAGCGGCGCGCCCGAGCCGCGCAGGGCCGCCGCTCCGGCGCCGTGCACCACGACCCGTTCGGGCGCGGGCCGCTCGATGCGCACGCCCAGCGCCTCGAGCGCGCGCAGCGTCGAGAGACAGTCCGCGCCGGCGAGAAAGCCGCTGATGTCGGTGCGCCCGGCCGCGATGCCGCCGAGCATGAGCGCGCGGTGCGAGATGGATTTGTCCCCGGGGACGGTCAGCGCCCCGCCGATGCGCCCGCCGGGGGCGACACGCAAGCGCGGCCTGATGTCGGCAGAACTCATGCAGGTCACTCTACAGCACGGCCCGCGGATAGGAACCCAGCAGGCGGAACAAGGATGCGCGCCGCTTCAGCGAGGCGAGCGCGCGGGCCACGTGGGGCTCCTCGGCGTGCCCGTCGATGTCGATGAAGAAGACATAGTCCCATTTGCGCCGGCGCGAGGGGCGCGACTCGATGCGCGTCATGCTCACGCGGTGGCGCGCGAGCGGCTCGAGCAGCCGATACAGCGCCCCCGGGGCATCGGTGTGCCCGACCGACACCAGCAGCGTGCTGCGGTCCTGGCCGCTCGGGGCGAGCAGCTTCCTGCCGAGCACGAGGAAGCGCGTGGTGTTGTCGGCGCGATCCTCGATCTGGCCCGCGAGCACCTTCAGCCCATACACCTCGGCGGCCGTCTGCCCGGCGATCGCCGCCGTACCGCGCTCATCGCGCGCCCGGCGGGCCGCCTCGCCGTTGCTCGAGACGGCAATGAGCTCGATTTCCGGCAGATGCTCCTGCAGCCACAGGCGGCACTGCGCGAGTGACTGCGGATGCGAACAGATGCGCACGATGCGCCCGAGCGCGTTCATGTTGCCCATCAGATGATGGTGGATGCGCAGCTCCACCTCGCCGCAGATCTTCAGCGGCGAGGCGAGGAACCGATCGAGGGTGTGATTGACCGTCCCCTCGGTGGAGTTCTCGATCGGCACGACGCCGAAGTCGGCAGCGCCCGATTCGACCTCGTGAAACACCTCATCGATCGAGCCGAGCGGCAGCGCCCGCACCGAGTGCCCGAAGTGAGTGAGGACGGCGGTCTGGCTGAAGGTCGCCTCGGGACCGAGATAGGCCACCTTCAGCGGCTCCTGCTGCGCGAGGCATGCGGACATGATCTCGCGGAACAGGCGCACCACCTCCTCGTCGCGCAGCGGGCCGCGGTTGCGCTCGCGCACCGCGCGCAGCACCTGCGCCTCGCGCTCGGGGCGGTAGAACTCGGCGCTGCCGCCGTCACGGCTCTTGGTCAGGCCGACGCGCTGGGCAAGATGCGCCCGCTCGTTGAGCAGGCGCTGGATCTGTCGATCGACCAAGTCGATGCGCCCGCGCACCGCCGCGAGCGTCTCGGCGACCGGTGCGCCGCGGCGTCTGGTGGGGCTTTTGCGGGCCATTCGCGGCTTCGGCGTCTTCAGATGAGGTGGGCGGAGAGCACGCCGCGTACGGCGCGCACGGCATCGAGCACTTCGGGCCTGAGGGTACCCTCCAGATCAAGCAGCGTGTATGCGTACTCGCCACGCGAGGCGTTCAGCAGCCCCGCGATGTTCAGCCCCGCGCCCGCCAGGTGCGTCGAGATCTGCCCGACCATGTTCGGCACGTTGAGATTGGCGATCGCCACGCGCGCGCTGCCCGCTTGGCGCGGCAGCTGTGCCTCGGGAAAATTGACGCTGTTCCTGATGTTGCCGTTTTCCAGGAAATCGCGCAGCTGATCGGCGGCCATGATGGCGCAGTTGTCGGCGGCCTCCCCGGTGAGGGCCCCGAGGTGCGGCAGCGTGATCACCTTGGGGTGGCTCTTCAGCAGATTGCTCGGGAAGTCGCACACGTAGGCGTGCAGCCAGCCGGCATCAAGCGCCGCCACCACCGCCGGATCATCGACGATGCCGGCGCGGGAGAAGTTCAGCAGCACCGCCCCCTTCTGCAGCAGCCGCACCCGGTACTCCCCGACCAGGCCGCGGTTCTGCTCATTGAGCGGCACGTGCACCGTGACGATGTCCGAGCGGGCGAACAGGTCATCGAGCGAGAGGGCCTGCTCGACCCCCGAGGAGAGCTGCCAGGCGCGCTGCACGGTGATCTGCGGATCGTAGCCGAGCACGCGCATGCCGAGCGCCTCGGCGGCATTGGCCACCTCGACGCCGACCGCGCCGAGCCCGACCACCCCGAGGGTGCGCCCGGCGAGCTCGAAACCGGCGTACTGCCCCCGCCCCTGGCGCACCTGTGCCTCGATGGCGCGGTCATCGCCGTCGAGCGCGCGGGCGAAGTCCCACGCCTGACAGATGTTGCGCGCCGCCAGGAACAGGCTCGCCAGCACCAGCTCCTTGACCGCGTTGGCGTTGGCCCCGGGGGCGTTGAACACCGGAATGCCGCGGCGGCTGAACTCGGTCACCGGTATGTTATCGACAGAAGCGCCCGCACGGGCAACCGCGCGCACCGTGGCAGGCAGCTTCAGACTGTGCATGTCGGCCGAGCGCACCAGCACCGCGTGCGGGCGTTCAAGCTCACCGGCCACCTCGTAGCGCTCGCGCGGCAGGCGCTCGAGGCCCCGGGGGCTCAGGTCGTTCAAGGTGAGGATGCGAAAGTGCATCGCCGCTCAGCCGTGCCGCCGCTCGAACTCGCGCATGAACGCGACCAGCGCCTCGACCGCCGCGTGCGGCACGGCGTTGTAGAGACTCGCGCGCAGGCCGCCGACCGAGCGGTGCCCCTGCAGATGCGTCAGGCCCGCCGCGTCGGCCTCGCGCAGGAACAGCGGCTCGAGCTCGGGGCGCGCCAGGGTGAAGGGCACGTTCATCCACGAGCGGCACGAGCGCTCGACCGGATTACGGTACAGGCCCGAGGCATCGATGAGGCCGTAGAGCAGCTCGGCCTTGGCGCGGTTGCGCGCGGCCATTGCGGTGAGCCCGCCCTGGGCCTCGATCCACTTGAGCACCAGTCCCGCGATGTACCACGCGAACGTCGGCGGCGTGTTGAGCATCGAGCCGTGCGCGGCCATGCGCGTGTAATCGAGGACCGCCGGGGTGTCCTCGCGCGCGCGCCCGAGCAGCCCCTCATGGACGATCACCACGCACAGGCCCGAGGGGCCGATGTTCTTCTGCGCCCCGGCGTAGATCAGCCCGAAGCGGCTGACCTCGATCGGCCGGGACAGCAGCGTCGAGGACATGTCGGCCACGAGCGGCACGGCGCCGCTGTCGGGCACGTAGGGGAACTCCACCCCGCCGATGGTCTCGTTCGGGGTGTAGTGCACGTAGGCGGCCTGCGGCGTGAGGCGCAGCGCCTGCGGCGCCGGTACGGTGGTGTACTTCGAGTCCGCCTGGTCCGCGGCGACATGGACCGCCACGGCGAGCCGGCCGGCCTCCTCGATCGCTCTTGCGGACCACATGCCGGTATTGAGGTAGTCGGCCACGGCGCCCCGGCGGGCGAGGTTCAGCGGCACAGCCGCGAACTGCCCGGTGGCTCCGCCCTGCAGGAACAGCACCCGATAGGCGCTCGGGATCGACAACAGCGCGCGCAGGCGCGCCTCGGTCTCAGCGGCGAGCGCCGTGAACGCCTTGCCGCGATGGCTGACCTCCATCACGGACATGCCGCTGCCACCCCAGTCGGTCAGTTCCGCGCGGGCCTGCTCGAGGACCTCCAGCGGCAGCGCCGCGGGTCCCGATGAGAAATTGAACACGCGCACTGTGCCCTTCCGGCCAACTGTTCAAAATCCAGGGAGGCACCGATAGTAGCAATTGCCCGGGCGCACTACAGAACTTTTCAGTATGACGGCGGAGCGCGGCAGCCCCCGCTCGGGGCGCCCGCGCCGCTGCGCGCCGACCGGCAAGCTAACGCCCCCTCGCCGGCGCGCCCGAGCGGCCCCCGCACGCCCGGGCGCGCCGCCCTACGAGGTCGGCTCGCCCTCGGCGCTGTGCCCGCCCGCGACGCCCTCGGCGGTTTCGGCGGCCTCAGCCTCCTCCCCGCCCTCGAGCGCCTCGATGCGCTCGATGCCGACCAAGCGCTCGCCGTCATCGAGACGGATCAGGCGCACGCCCTGGGTGTTGCGCCCGAGCACGGAGATCTCATCGACCGGGGTGCGCACCAGGGTGCCGTTGGAGCTGATCAGCATGATCTCCTGGCCCGGCGAGACCTGCAGCGCCGCCACCGTGGCGCCGTTGCGCTCGGTGGTCTGCAGCGCGATGACGCCCTGGCCGCCGCGCCCCTGCACCGGGAACTCCTCGACCGGCGTGCGCTTGCCGTAGCCGGCCGCAGAGGCGGTGAGCACCGCGCCCTCGGCGACGACGATGAGCGCGATCAGCTCCTGTCCCTCGGAGAGCTTGATGCCGTGCACGCCGGCGGCCTCGCGGCCCATGGGGCGCACCTCGCCCTCGGGGAAGCGGATCGCCTTGCCGCCGCTCGAGACCAGGATGACCTCGCGCTGCCCGTCGGTGAGGGCAACGCCGACCAACCGGTCGTTCTCGTGCAGATCGAGCGCGATGATGCCGCTCGCGCGCGGCCGGGAGAACGCGGTGAGCGGAGTCTTCTTCACCGTCCCCTGGCTGGTCGCCATGAACACGAAGTGCTGCTCGTCATACTCCTTCACCGGCAGCAGTGCGTTGATCTTCTCGCCCTCCCCGAGCGGCAGCAGGTTGACCATCGGCTTGCCGGCGGAACTGCGCCCGGCGTGCGGCAGCTCGTAGACCTTCAGCCAGTAGACCTTGCCGCGGTTGGAAAAGCACAGAACGGTGTCATGAGTGTGGGCCACGAATAGTTTCTCCACGAAATCCTCGTCCTTGACCGCCGTGGCCGCCTTGCCCCGTCCCCCACGGCGTTGTGTCTGGTACTCCGAAAGCGGCTGGGACTTGGCGTAGCCGCCGTGGGAGAGCGTCACGACCACATCCTGCGGCTCGATCAGATCCTCGGTGGTCAGGTTCAGCTGATCGCGGTTGATCTCGGTGCGGCGCGCATCGCCGTACGAGTCGCGGATCTCGATGAGCTCGGCGCGGATCACCTCGGTGAGGCGCTCGGGGCGCGCGAGGATGTCGCTGAGGTCGGCGATGCGCGCGAGCAGCTCCTGGTACTCGCTGATGATCTTGCCCTGCTCGAGCCCCGTCAGCCGGTGCAATCGCATCTCGAGGATGGCCTGGGCCTGGGCCTCGGAGAGCCGGTAGCCGGCCGCCTCGAGCCCGCCGTCGGCGCCCGCCGGACGCGTCGAGACCGCCCCGGCGCGCTCGAGCAGCCCGGTGACCGCCCCGGGACTCCACGGCCGCACGGTGAGCGCGGTGCGCGCCTCGGCGGGCGATGCGGCCGCCTTGATCAGCGCGATCACCTCATCGATATTGGCGAGCGCCACCGCCAGGCCCTCGAGGATGTGGGCCCGCTCGCGCGCCTTGGCGAGGTCGAACACCGTGCGCCGGGTGACCACCTCGCGGCGGTGGCGGATGAACGCCTCGAGCATGTCCTTCAGCGACATCAGCTTCGGCTGCCCGTCCTCGAGGGCGACCATGTTGATGCCGAACACCGTCTCCATGGGCGTCTGCGCGTAGAGGTTGTTGAGCACGACCTCAGCGATCTCGCCGCGCTTCAGCTCGATGACGATGCGCATGCCGTCCTTGTCGGACTCATCGCGCAGACCGTCGCTGGCGATCCCCTCGAGCTGCTTCTCGCGCACCAGCTGCGCGATGCGCTCGATGAGGCGCGCCTTGTTGACCTGGTAGGGCAGCTCGGTGACGACGATCGACTGGCGGTCCCCGCGGCCGATCTCCTCGATCGACACGCGCGCGCGCACCGAGAGGCGCCCGCGTCCGGTGCGGTAGGCCGTGGCGATCTCCTGCGCCCCGTTGATGATCCCGCCGGTCGGAAAATCCGGGCCGGGCACGTGCTGCATCAGCGCCGCGAGGGTGAGCTGCGGGTCACCGAGCAGCGCCAGGCAGGCGTTCACCGTCTCGGTGAGGTTGTGCGGCGGGATGTTGGTCGCCATGCCGACCGCGATGCCGGTCTGGCCGTTGACCAGCAGGTTCGGGATGCGCGTCGGCAGCACCGAGGGCTCGAGCTCGGACTCGTCGTAGTTCGGCGTGAAATCGACCGTTTCCTTCTCGATGTCCGCGAGCAGCTCGTGGGCGAGCCGTGACATGCGCACTTCGGTGTAGCGCATCGCCGCCGGGGTATCCCCGTCGACCGAGCCGAAATTGCCCTGCCCGTCGACCAGCAGGTAGCGCATGGAGAACGGCTGCGCCATGCGCACGATCGTGTCGTACACGGCGGTATCGCCGTGCGGGTGGTACTTGCCGATCACATCGCCGACGACGCGCGCGGACTTCTTGTAGGGCTTGTTCCAGTCGTTGCCGAGCTCGCGCATGGCGTAAAGCACGCGCCGGTGCACGGGCTTCAGGCCATCGCGCACATCGGGCAGGGCCCGCCCGACGATGACGCTCATCGCATAGTCGAGATAGGACCGGCGCATCTCCTCTTCGAGATTGACCGACAAGATTTCGCGTGCGATCTCGGACATCGGGCCTTTGGGATCTGCCAAAAGCGCAATGTTAGCACGGGGCGTGCATCCGGCGCTGCGCGCGCGCCCCGGATGAACGATAATGGCCGTTGCCGCGATTGGCGAGCGCCGTCAGGCGGGATGTGACCCGTTGAGCAGGTAAATATGGCCACCGCAACCGACCACCACGCCGGCGAGAGACACGCCCCAAACGTCGCGCAGGGGGAGATCGGCAAGTTCGATGAGATTGCCGGTCGCTTCTGGGACGAGCACGGCCCGTTCCGCCCCCTGCACCAGCTGAACCCGGTGCGCTTGCGCTTCATCGCCGAGCGCGCCGCCACTGCCGGCGCGCGCGCGCTCGATGTCGGCTGCGGCGGCGGCCTGCTGTCCGAGGCGCTCGCGCGCGCCGGCGCACGCGTCACCGGCATCGATCTGGCCGCCGGCATGATCGAGGTCGCGCAGCTGCACGCCGCCGCGCACGGCCTTGCGATCGACTACCGCATCGCCGCGGCCGAGACGCTCGCGGCCAGCGAGCCCGGCGCGTTCGACATCGTCAGCTGCATGGAGATGCTCGAGCACGTGCCCGACCCGTGCGCCATGCTCGCCACCCTCGCGGCGCTCACGCGCCCGGGCGGCTCGGTGTTCGTCTCGACGCTGAACCGCAACCTCAAATCCTTTCTCGTGGCGATCGTCGGCGCCGAGTACCTGCTGTCGGTGGTGCCGCGCGGCACCCACGAGTACGAACGCTTCATCCGGCCGAGCGAGCTGGCCCGCTGGGCGCGCCAAGCCGGCCTTGCGGCGCGCGCCATCGCCGGCATCGCGCTCGGGCCCACGGGCGAGGCGCGCCTGAGCGCCGACCCGTCGGTCAACTACATCGCGCACTTCGTGCGCGCGGCCTAGGCGCGCACATGCCGGCCGCACTCGTGACCGGTGCGGCGCTCGCACTCGGGGCGCTGCTCGGATTTCTCCTCGGTCAGCTGCGCGCGCTGAAGCGAAGCGAAACGCTGCGCGCCGAGCTCGAGGCCGCCCGCGCGCAGCTCGAGGCCGAGCGGCGCGCGCAGAGCGAGCGCAGCGGCACTCTGGCGCAGGCCGAGCAGCGCCTGCGCGAGAGCTTCGACTCCCTCGCCACGCAGGCGCTGAGGAACAATAACGAGCTGTTCCTCGCCGTCGCCCGCGAGACCCTCGGACGCGAGCAGACGCTGGCGCAGAGCGGCCTGAAGGAGCGCGAGACGGCCATCGCCCAGCTGATCCAGCCGCTGCGCTCAGCGCTGGAGAAGACCGAGCAGCAGGTCCAATCGCTCGAGCGCGAGCGGCGCGAGGCGTACACGGCGCTGCGCACCCAGATCGAGTCCCTCGCGAGCGGTCAGAGCCAGCTGCAGCGCGAGACGCGCAACCTCGTCACCGCGCTGCGCCGGCCCGAGGTGCGCGGCCGCTGGGGCGAGGTCACGCTGCGCCGCCTGGTCGAGCTCGCCGGTCTCTCCGAGCACTGCGACTTCACCGAGCAGGCGCACCTCGAGGGGCCGGACGGGGCGCTGCGCCCGGACCTGGTGGTGCACATGCCCGAATCGCGCGACCTGGTGATCGACGTGAAGACCCCGCTCGATGCCTATCTCGAGGCGCTCGAGGCCGCGAGCGATGAGGCGCGCCAGAGCGCGCTGCGCCGCCATGCCCAGCAGCTCGAGGCGCACATCCGCCAGCTCGCCTCCAAGGCCTACTGGGCGCAGTTCGAGCACAGCCCGCAGTTCGCGGTGCTGTTCCTGCCCGGCGATCAGTTCCTCGCCGCCGCCCTTGCCGAGCGGCCGGACCTGATCGAGGGGGCGCTCAGGCAGAACATCATCATCGCCACGCCCTCGACGCTGATGGCGCTCTTGAAGACCGTGGCCTACGGCTGGCGCCAGAGCGCGATGGCCGACAACGCCGCGCTCATCCGCGGTCTCGGCCAGGAGCTGCACCGGCGGCTCGGGAGCTTCATCTCCCATCTGCAGCGCATGGGACAGCGCCTCGATGCCGCCGTCGACGCCTACAACTCTGCCGTGGGATCGCTCGAGCGACAGGTGCTGCCGCAGGCGCGGCGTTTCAGCGAGCTCGGCGTGCCCGCCGAGGCGCCGCTCGCGGAGCTCGAGCCGATCGAGCAGCCGGTGCGCAGCTTAAGCGCGCGGGCGCCCGAGGAGCCCTCATCCGGGGAGCCGTGATCCGGCCGCCTCGTGCGCCTGCGGCGCGAGCAGTGCCTCGAGCTCATCGGGCGCGAGCGGGCGGAAATGCCCCCGCGGCAGCGAGCGCTCGAGCGTCAGCGCGCCGAGCTGCGTGCGCAGCACGCGGCTGACGCGGGCGCCCTGGCGCTCGAAGAGCTGGCGAACCTCCTTGCCGCTCGCGCCGCGCACGCGCACCGCGTACCAGCGATTCGTGGCCTCGCCCCCGGCGCCCTCGCAGCCGAGCACCTCCAGGCGCACCCCGCTGTCGAGCACTCCGCCGAGGATCCCTTCGAGCTGCGTCGGCGTGAGCTCCCCGAGCACCCGCACGCTGAAGGCGCTAACCCACTGGCGCACACGCCTTTGCAGTCGCGCCGCGTATTCCCCGTCCGCGCACAGCAGCTCCAGCCCCCCGTCGATGCGGGGCATGGGACTGACCACGATGAAACGTCGGCCGGCGCGCCGCGGCAGACGCTCCAGCACAGGCTGGGAGGCCTCGGCGGCATCCTCGGGCACTTGATCGAGCCGCTCACCGCTCGAGCGGTGGTAGACAAAAGCGGCCTCACCGCTCGGCGCAGCCCGCTGGCGCACCAGACGCCCGTCGAGGCGCACCTGATCGCCCGGCCCGACGCGCACGCCGAGGCCCGCCGGCTCGCCGTTGACCGTCAGCCGCCCGGCCCGGATCCACTCCTCCGCCTCGCGCCGCGAGGCGAGGCCGGCGCGCGCGAGCCTCTTCTGCAGCCGCTCGAGCGGCTCGGCGGCAGAGCGCCGCTCGCCGCCAGGAGCCGATCGGCGCCGCGGGTGACGGGGCATGGCGTCTCAACCGCACTCGCCGTCGGAGGCGGCGAGCAGCCGGCGCGCGGCAGGCTCCCCTTCCCCCTCGGACGGTTCGGCCTGCGCCGGCGGATCACCCGAGGCATCGGCGGACGACCCACCCGCCTCGTCGGTGCCGTGCGCACCCGCATCGCTGCGCACCGCATCGCCCTGCGCCGCCTCGGGCTCCGGGCCGGCGCCGGCCCCATCGAGCGGCGCACCCTCAGCCGCCGCGGCGCCCTCCGGCAGATCGAGCGGCAGGTTCATCTCGCCGAGGGCCTTCAGCTCCGCAAGCGGCGGCAGATCATCCAGGCTCGTGAGGCCGAAGTAGTCGAGGAACTCGCGCGTGGTGCCGAGCAGCTCCGGGTGGCCCGGCACATCGCGCTGGCCGACCACGCGGATCCAGTTGCGCTCGAGCAGCGTCTTGATGATGTTGGGATTGACCGCCACGCCGCGCACGTCCTCGATCTCCCCACGGGTGATCGGCTGGCGGTAGGCGATCAGCGCCAGCGTCTCGAGCAGCGCGCGCGAGTAGCGCGCCGGCCGCTCAGGCCACAGCCGCGAGATCTCGGCGGCGAACTCGCGGCGCACCTGGATGCGCCACCCCGAGGCGGTCTGCTTCACCTCGATGCCCCGCTCGGCGTACCCGCTCGCCAGCTCATCGAGCGCCGCGCCGAGCGCCGCATCGTCCGGGCGCGAGCGCTCATCGAACAGCCCCCGCAGGTCGGCGAGCGTCAGCGGCCGCCCGGCCGCGAGCAGCGCCGCTTCAATCACGTTCCTCAGGTACGATTCAATCATCAGCATTCTCTTCCGTCTCGCTCGCCCCCGAGGCGCCGGTCGCAGGCGGCGCCACGGCATCGGACTCGCTCGGACCCTCCACATCCTGCCCGCCCACCACGCGCAGCTGCGGCGCAGGCCTGCCGGGACGCACGTGCAGCGGCGCGTAGGGCTCCGCCTGCACGATGTCGATCAGCCCCTCGCGCACCAGCTCGAGGATGGCCATGAAAGTGACCGTCACGCCCATGCGGCCCTCCTCGGCCCGGAACAGGCGCACGAACTCGACGAACCCGCCACTCTCGAGCGAGCTGAGGATCTGCCCCATGCGCTCGCGCACCGAGAGTACCTCGCGCTGGATGTGATGGTGCGCGAACATCTCGGCGCGCACCACGACCTCCTGGAACGCCAGCAGCATCTCCTTCAGCGTCACCTGCGGCAGCGCGCGCACCACTTGGCGCTCGCGCAGCTCCGCGCCCGCGGCGAAGTGATCGCGCTCGAGCCGCGGCAGCGCATCGATCCGCTCGGCGGCGCGCTTGAAGCGCTCGTACTCCTGCAGCCGGCGCACCAGCTCCGCCCGCGGATCCTCCTCGGCCTCCTCCCCCGCGCTCTTCGGCCGCGGCAGCAGCATGCGCGATTTGATCTCCGCCAGCGTCGCGGCCATCACCAGGTACTCCCCGGCGAGCTCGAGCTGCAGATCCTGCATCAGCTCGATGTAGCGCATGTACTGGCGGGTGATCTCGGCGAGCGGGATGTCCAGGATGTCCAGGTTCTGCCGGCGGATCAGGTACAGCAGCAGATCGAGCGGCCCCTCGAAGGCCTCGAGAAACACCTCGAGCGCCTGCGGCGGAATGTACAGGTCGCGCGGCAGCTCGGTCACCGGCTCGCCGTTGACCAGCGCGAAGGGCATCTCCACCTGCTCGGGGGCCGCCGGATGCGCCGTCTCGGACGCGGGGTCGCTCGCAACGATCGACAGTTCGGGTTTCGGGTCGGTCATCGGCGCTGTCAGTCGGTGCGCAGATGCATCGCGCGGCGCACGTCCTCGAGAGTCTCGCGGGCCGCATCGCGCGCCTTCTCCGCCCCCTCGGCCACGACATCGCGCAGCAGCTCCGGGTTGTCGGTGTATTCCTGCGCGCGGCGGCGCATGCCGGTCACTTCCTCGACGATCTTGTCGATCACCGGCTGCTTGCACTCCAGGCAGCCGATGCCCGCCGAGCGGCAGCCCGCTGCGGCCCACTGGCGGGTGTCCTCGCCGGAGTAGATCTTGTGCAGGTCCCACACCGGGCAGCGCTCGGGCTCGCCCGGATCGGTGCGCCGCGCGCGCGCCGGATCGGTCTTCATGGCGCGCAGCTTGCGGGTCACGGCGTCGGGGTCCTCGCGCAGCTCGATGGTGTTGCCGTAGGACTTCGACATCTTGCGCCCGTCGAGCCCGGGCACCTTCGGCGTCTCGGTGAGCAGCGCCTGCGGCTCGGGCAGGATGCTCACCCCGGTGCCCTCGAGAAACCCGAGCAGCCGGTCGCGGTCGGCCACCGTCAGACGGCTGACCCCGCTCACCAGCGCCCGGGCGCGCTCGAGCGCCTCGTGATCGCCGCTCTCCTGGAACTTGCGGCGCAGCTGCCGGTAGAGCGTGGTGTTGCGCCCACCAAGCGCCTTGATCGCCCGCTCCACCTTCTCCTCGAAGTCAGGCTCCCGTCCGTAGAGGTGGTTGAAGCGGCGCGCGGTCTCGCGGGTGAGCTCCACGTGCGCCACCTGGTCCTCCCCGACCGGCACGTGCTGGGCGCGGTAGACGAGAATGTCGGCGCTCTGCAGTAGCGGGTAGCCGAGGAACCCGTAGGTGGCCAGATCCCGGTCCTTCATCTGCTCCTGCTGATCCTTGTAGCTCGGCACCCGCTCGAGCCAGCCGAGCGGGGTGATCATCGAGAGCAGCAGATGCAGCTCGGCGTGCTCGGGCACGTGGGACTGCACGAACAGCGTCGCCACGCCCGGGTTCAGCCCCGCGGCCAGCCAGTCGATCAGCACCTCGTGCACGAACTGCGGCAGCTGCGCGGTGTCCTCATAGCCGGTGGTGAGCATGTGCCAGTCGGCGATGAAGAAGTAGCACTCGTACTCGTACTGCAGGCGCACCCAGTTGCGCAGCGCTCCGTGGTAGTTGCCCAGGTGCAGCCGGCCCGTGGGCCGCATACCGGACAGAACGCGCCCGCCGGGGTTGGGAGTGCTCATCAAAACGTCGCCTCGTGCCCTTAAACGGTCAGTATAGCGTGTCCGGCGCTGCCCCCGAGGATGGGCGCGAGCGATCCGCGGCCGACGCGCACGACCGAGGGCGGGCTCACCGACAGGTCCACCACCGTCGTCGGCACGACGCCACAGTCCCCTCCGTCGAGCACTGCCTCGATCTCGTGCTCCAGGCGCTGCTGGATCTCCAGCCCCGAGGTGAGCGGCGCCGGCTCATCGGGCAGCAGCAGCGTGCTGCTCATCAGCGGCTCGCCGAGCTCCTTCATCAGCAGCAGCGGCACCGGATGGTCCGGTATGCGCACCCCGATGGTGCGCTTGCGCGGGTTCTGCAGCCGCCGCGGGGTCTCGCGGGTGGCCTTCACCAGGAAGGTGTAGGGGCCCGGCAGGCAGCTGCGCAGCATGCGGAACTGCCAGGTCTCGAGCCGCGCAAAGCGCCCGACCTGGGCGAGGTCAGCGCAGACCAGCGTGAAGTGATGATGCCGGTCGGCCCGGCGGATGCGCCGCACCCGCTCGAGCGCCCGCACGTCCCCGAGGTGCCAGCCGAGCGCGTAGCACGAGTCGGTCGGATAGGCGATGATCCCGCCCTCGCGCACGATCTCGGCGGCGATGCGGATCAGTCGCGCCTGCGGCGTCACCGGATGCAGCTCGAGATACTGGCTCACGCGCTCCCGCCTCCTTCCAGAGGGTCAGCGAACGCTCCCTGGGGAGCGGCGGTCGAGTGGGTTATGATACGCACTCCGGAGCCGAAGCTGCGACCGCCCGTGCGGATGAATCCGACCCCCAAAGCCACCGTGAGTGAGATCCGCGCGGCGCTCGAGCGCTCGCTCGCGCCGAGCTCGCTCGATGTCCGCGACGACAGCGCGCGCCATGCCGGCCATGCCGGGGCGCGCGCGGGCGGGCATTACCAGGTCGAAGTGGTGTCGGCGGCCTTCACCGGGCGCACCCGGCTCGAGCGGCACCGAATGGTCTACCAGGCGCTCGAGCCGCTGATGAACCGGGGGATCCACGCCCTGAACATCACCGCGCGCGCGCCGCAGGACGCGGAGCAGCCCGCGATTTGACTCGCCCGCCCCCCCGGGGCCGGGCCCCCACGCCTTCAACCACCAACGAGAGCCTCATGAAGTACCTCAGGATCCTCCTCCTCGCGCTCACCGTGCTGGGCCTCGCCGCCTGCCAGCCGAAATCGGCCGCGACCAGCGGCGCCTCGGCGGCGGTGGCCACCGTCAACGGCGTGCCGATCACCCAGCAGTTCTACGACTCCTACATCAAGATGTTCTCCGGCGGGCACACCTCGAGCGAGCTCACCCCGCAGCAGCGGGCCATGGTGCTCGATCAGCTGATCAGTGCCGAGACCGTGGCGCAGGAGGCGGTGAAGCAGGGCCTCGACAAGGAGCCGCACACCCAGGCGATGCTCGAGCTGACGCGCCTGAACGTGCTCGACCAGGCGCTCTCGGACAAGTACCTCAAAGGCACCGGCCCGACCGACGAGCAGCTGCAGTCGATCTACGACGAGGAAGTGGCCAAGGCGCCCAAGCTCGAGTACCACGCGCGCCACATCCTGGTGAAGAGCCAGGCCGAGGCCGAGCAGATCATCCGCGAGCTCGACGCCGCCCACGGCCGCAACTTCGCGGCGCTCGCGAAGAAGGATTCCCAGGATCCGGGCTCGGCCCAGAACGGCGGTGACCTCGGCTGGATCGAGCTCAATCACATGGTCCCGACCTTCTCGGCGGCGCTCGCCCAACTGAAGCCCGGCCAGATCACCCAGACTCCCGTGCACACCCGCTTCGGGTGGCACGTGATCCAGCTGCTCGGCACCCGTCCGCTGCAGGTGCCGACCTTCGCGGAGGTCAAGGCGCGCCTGAAGCAGGCCGTCGAGAACAAGAAGTTCCATGACTACACGACCACGCTGGTGAAGAAGGCAAAGGTCGAGACGTACCTCGATCCGCAGACCGGCGAGCTGCAGAAGAAGGCCACCGCGGGCATGCCGGCCATTGCGCCGGCGCCGGCCGCCCCGGCCGCCCC
>JAJYLP010000141.1 GCA_021787615.1 Pseudomonadota bacterium | reverse complement strand
TGCATTTCCACAAAGCGGAGGGCAGTTTGGCGTCGCAGGAAGGCGATGCGATCGCGCGCCGCCGGTAACATTTCGGGTGGGGCAACGGTCACGCCGAGTAACAATCGCGGTGAGGCAATGCGAGGGGATTCGAACCGCGTCCAAGCGCGAACTTTGGAACAAGGGCAAGCTCGTCGGTCAAAAGGTGCCGCTGCACCTCAAGGATATCTGGGCCATCCGCATTCGCCTTCAGCTCAGGGAGCGCATCCGAGAGCTCGCCATGTTCAACCTCGCCGGCGATAGTTAAGCTCAGGTCCTGTGATCTCGTGAAGCTGCGCGTCCGAGACATCGCGCACGGGGATCGGGTGGCAGGCTCCTGTTACGCATCCTTGACAGGTTGAGTGCCGAAGTATACACTGTATACATGACGTCCGGCGTCTCAACTGCCCAGAGGATCGTCTCTGCGGCGCGGCAGCTCGTTGAGCAAGAGGGCCCCGACGGGCTGAGCATGCGCCGAGTTGCCGCAGCCGTGGGTATCACGGCGATGGCGATCTATCGTCACTATGCCGATCGGACTGCACTACTGAACGCGGTGGCCGACGAGGGTTTTGCGGAATTGTCGACGCGGCTACATGAGTTGCGATTGCGCGGCAACCTGGAGTCCCGCCTGTTAAAGATCGCGGATGTCTTTCTGGACCATGCGTTCGAGAATCCGAAGGTGTTCGAGTTGATGTTTCTGCGGCCCAGGGATGGTGCGCGACGATTTCCGGGCGATTTCAGAGCCCGCCAATCGCCTACGGCCACCGTCGCGGCGGACTTGATCGCTCATGCCATGGCGCAAGGCGAGCTCCGACAGGATGATGTGTGGGAGATCGTTTTCGAGACCGGCGCGATGTGGCAAGGGTTGATCACACTCTATTTCGCCGGCCGCGTTGATTTGTCCCGCAGCGAGTTTCGTGCGCTCTATCACCGCGCATTTAAGAGGTACCTCGATGGCATTCGTTCGTGACGCGCAGCGCATCGGCCTTGGGCTCGGCACGATCGCTGCTTCGGCGGCCTTGCTTTGGTTTGGTTCAGGGCTTCATCCCCGGTGGCCGCTGACGTGGTTTGCCCCGCTGCCGGTGCTGCTCCTGGCGGTCCGCGCGACGGCCTGGGAGGCGGCGCTGGTCGCGTTCTCCGCCTGGTTCGCGGGCACCGTGAATCTCTGGAACTACCTGCACGACGTGCTGCACGTGCCATCCGGAATCGTGATCTTTGAATTCATGCTCGTGGCGCTGGCCTTCACGATTGCGGTACTCGTATTTCGGGCTCTTGCGCGGCGCGGCGAGTCCTGGCGTGCGCTGATCGCGTACCCCGCGATATGGGTGTCCTTCGAATACGTCGTCAATCGAGCCACATCCGCTGGCACATTGATCAGCCTGGCGTACTCGCAACTGAAGTTCCTGCCCTTCCTGCAGCTGGCGGCCGTCACCGGTCCGTGGGGCATGAGCTTCCTGCTGCTCCTGTTTCCGACCGCAATCGCCTTATTCGTGCGGACATGTCGCATCCGCCCACGCCACGCGGTGCGCTTGGCAGGTGCTAGTTTGGCATTGATTGCCGCCGTTCTCATCTTCGGCGCCATCCGGCTGACGACTCCCAGCGGCGGTCACCAGGTGACGGTCGGCATGGTTGTCCATGACGCACCGCGAGCTCGCGCGGGGCGGCAGACAGAGCACCTTATCGGAGCGTACGCCCATGAGGCTGCACTCTTGGTGGCCCGAGGCGCGCAGGTGGTCATTTTGCCGGAGAAGATCGGCACCATCGTGGACCCTGCATCCCAGGCCGTCGATTTCCGGTTGCAGACTGTGGCAAACCGCACGAATGCGACCCTCGTTGCCGGTGTAATTCACGTTACAGCGCACCGCTCGTACAACGAAGCGCGCATTTACTCCCCAGGCGGCCCCGTGCGCGAGTATCACAAGGAGCATCTTCTGGTTCCATTCGAGTCGCACCTTACTCCCGGGAAACGACTCGTCACCCTCAAGCGCCCGTCGGGTCTGTGGGGGATCGCAATCTGCAAGGATATGGATTTCACCGGGCTCTCACGTCGCTACGGTCAGGCCGGAGTTGACTTGATGTTGGTTCCGGCCTGGGATTTCCGCGTCGACTGGATCTATCACGGTCACGCCGCTCTGATGCGAGGCGTGGAGGATGGCTTCAGTGTGGCGCGTGCCGCCAAGGACGGGAGTCTCTACGTCAGCGATGACCGTGGTCGCATCCTGGCGGAAGTCATGAGCGATTCCGCACAATTCGCGACCCTCATGGCGGAAGTGCCCGTGGCTCACGCGGTGACGCCTTACCTTCTGTTCGGCAACTGGTTCGCGTGGCTTGCGTTGATCGGGGCTCTGGCGACGATCCTTCGCGCATTGCGGCGCACCTAGCCCATCACAACTCACTGAATCAACCCCTGCGTACCCTCGGGGGGCAAAGAGCCATTGTCCATTTTTTTATCGGGCCGGTCTGTCGCTCCTGCTCAATGCGATTGCCTTCGTCGACCCAACAGCAATTCACGTCTTTGTGTATGTCCTATCATCTGAGGTCTCTGGTGGGTTGATTTTGGCGACGATAGTGTTTGTGGCTCCATGTGCTATTGCGGCGACCATCCTTGCGGCTGTCCGGCCGGATCAATGCAGCGACATGAGGGATTATGGGCTCCGTACGGTGCACAAAATGTATGTACATTAACTGCAGCGTTTCAAATCAACCAACGCGCAAGCAGACACTCGGGACCGTCAAGACAGGGTCGATTCCGGTCTGTCAGCGAGTCAGTTAGTGGCAGGCCAGGGAGTTGAGAAATCGAAAGCTGAGGCAGGCTCAGTGGAGTCGTCCCGACTGTCCGCGGACGCCATTACGTCTCGGAATGTGGCGACGGAATAGGGTGGTAGTGCGAGATGAATTGCACTCGCGCCATTGATCAGAGCGAGTGCCGGGCTTACGGGGAGCAGCTGAAGCGTAAGCCTGAGAATTGGTAGCGGGGGCTCGATTCGGCACTTACTTGGAAGACTTCCTCGGTGATCGGATTCGCCGTCTGGGTGGCGAAGTGATGCTTGGCGGACTGCCACTATACTGGCATGCCAGCATGTTGGCAGGTTCCCCTGGACTCGTCCCCGTTAGTCGATCAGGAGCATGAACAGAAAGCGGCTTCGTGAGCTGCCCCTGCGGTCGGGTCCCACGACCGGTGACCTCCGCGGCGACGGCATTCGCGACCGCCGCCGTACGTGCCATGCGGCTACTCCGGAGCGTTCTTTGTCCGAACGCCCAGGACACGCAAGTCGCGCAGCGCCGAGAATTCACGGTCGTGCGTGACGAGTGCATCGGCACCGACCGCCAACGCGCTCGCTGCTTGGACCGCATCTGCCAGCTTCAACTTGCAAGCGGCCCGAAGCCGAGCCGCACTTTCTGCAATCTCCGCGTCCAAGTCCACAACGAACCATGATTTCAGCGTGGCGCGGTAGCGTTCGGCGAGGACTTCGTCGCGCGCGCCCAGCGGTCCGGTGAGTACCTCGGCAAGTGTCATCGTGGTGACAGCAAGACGGAGAAGTCCCTCATCGTGTGCCTCGAATACCGGCCTGAATACAGAAGCGAACTCGGGATGATCCTCGAGCACATAGATGATCGGAGCAGAGTCGACAAGAAGAAGGGCGTTCTGCGCGAGCCCTTCGAGGCTCACCGGTTCCATTCTTCTCGCAGCCGACGCAGCGTTGCCCGAGTATCCGGGCCGTACAATCCGCGACCGCTTCCGGCGAGTGGTAGCAGTGAGCGCTGCGTGCGGGATTCTCCCGATGGGGAAACCGGCGCCAATACGGCGACCGGCCGTCCATGGCGTGTAATGATTGTCTGCCGGCCCTGCTGTGCGGCGGTGAGCAGCTCCGGTAATTGACTGCGCGCCTCTTCGGCGCCTTTTCGGATTGGCTTTGCCATGATAAATGCTCCCGGGGACTAAGCGTACAGACTGTACGGTTTCGTGTCAAAAGGGAATGGCGGAGGAACCAAATTCCCGATGAAGCCTCGACTATGCCTCGCGGCACAAATTATCACCCGGATGATATTGAGGAAATTAAAAAACCCGGGTATAAATATAGAGTCGAGCTTAGGATCTGATCGCGTGTCTCCCATCCTTTCAACACCGTCCACTGCTTTTGAAGGCTCACGTCGACTGCTGTCTGGCCCGTTGATAGAGGTGGCCCTCGCGGTCAAAACGGCAGTCGAAAAGGGTTCATCCAACCCATTTCTCGTCTTTGACGACGCTACTGGCCGGGTGATTGATCTGGATTTGAGGGGCACCAAGGCTGACGTCATCGAGAGATTATCCCGGTCTCCTCGGTCCGTTGTCGGACGTTATGCACCGGATCGCACGAAGCCGTCAGAGCACGAAAAAGAAGGCGCTTCTGAGCCGAGAGGGCGGGGACGACCGAAATTGGGGGTCGTCGCGCGCGAAGTGACGTTGCTGCCAAGGCAATGGGAATGGTTGGCCACGCAGCCGGGCGGGACGTCTGCAGCGCTTAGGCGGTTGGTGGATGAGGCCAAACGAAACGGTATTCCGCGACAGCAACGACGCTCAGCTCAGGAGGCTGCGTATCAGTTCATGCTCGCGATCGCGGGTGATTTGCCGGGCTTTGAACAAGCTACCCGCGCCCTCTTCGCCGACAGTCATTCGAGGTTGGCGCAGTGCATCGCGGATTGGCCTAAAGACGTCCGGGCGCATGTCCTGCGGTTGGCCTTCGGCCCGACGGATCGCTCAACCCGAACATGAGTTTGGCGAAAGGAAACGACATGCCTATGCCCACGACCATCCGCCATCTAACCCCATCTCAAAACGCCGGCAGACTTTCTGTCCAATGCGGCATCGAGGGCTCCGTCGTAATGCTGAATCTGCTGCGCTTTCGCGATGTTGCCGATTATTCTGCCAATCCCGAACTGGCGCCTGCTGCTCGCATCAGTGGTGCAGAAGCCTTCGACCGCTACATCCAACATACGCTTCCCTTCCTGCGCGAGAGCGGTGGTTACGTCGAGTTTCTCGGGGTCGGCGGCCCGTTCCTGATCGGCCCAGAAGACGAGAGGTGGGACATGGCTATGCTGGTTCGTCAGAGCAGTATTGCCTCGTTTTTGGCATTCGCAAGCCACGACGCCTATCTCGCGGGTCTTGGCCATCGCACGGCCGCGCTCGAGGATTCCCGTCTCCTTCCCCTGACGGAACTTCCTCTGCCGTTTTGATACGACGTCATCCGATGACGATGAATGTCTGAAAGCGGAAATGCGCGAATGGGCGACGCGCGTCAAACACCTAAGAGCGGATCCCGCGCCCCATCGCGTCGGAGCCTGATCGTGGGCGGCCGACAAGATCCAAGAGGTGCCGGGGGTTGGTAGCGAGTCGCCATGGCAGCTTATGGCGCAACTCTCTGAATTCAATGTTGTTTTTTGAAAAGTGGTAGCGGGGGCGCGCTACGGAATCGTATACCTGACAGCGTCCGCATCCCTGTGTTCAGTCGCCGAGCTCTGTGAGTGCCGTCACAATTCTGCCGCGTTCCACAAAAACTCTCCGTGCGAAATCCTGCGGGATATTGGGCAACACTCGGATTTTGGATCAGAAGTTTTACGGGGTAGGCCACCGAAAAAGCGCTCGGCCGCTGCCCTCAACATGGAAACTATACCGGCCGCAGAGAGTTTCTATACATAAGGGGGCGGCTTGGCGGAGTTTTTTATGACATCGCGCTCCATGCGCAGCTGCGTATTCTCGGCACGCGGCCGAGCAAACTTCGCCTCCAGATCGCTCACAGGACGGCGCTTACCGTCCTTGACGAACCCCGCTCCATCATGCGAAATGCGGATTCAATTCTCCAGCGTCTTGACCGAAATGCCGAGCTTACGGACTGCCTTTGTGGCACCGAGAATCTCCGCCAGTGACACTGCCTGCGCCTTGTAATCGGCGGTATGTTAGCGGCAGTGCGAACACCGCTGATTTCGGGCGGGTTAAAAACCGTGATGCCGAGGGCTGGGGCGGTGCGGGATGGGGAAAGACGGTTTTTGGACTCGCCCGGATCAAGG
>JAJYLP010000140.1 GCA_021787615.1 Pseudomonadota bacterium | reverse complement strand
ATTGTCACATACACGGGACCGCTCAGGTCGCTGCGTAACTCGCACAGACGGTGGATTCTTTTCACGGCGAAGCCACAGAAGAGGCCATGCGATGGGGCAGCAGCGGTCGATCGCAGCGTCAACCGACCGGTACCGCGCATTTCTCAGCTACAGCCACGCGGATCGCGGTTGGGCGAGCTGGTTGCACAAGGCGCTGGAGACATACCGGGTGCCCTCCCGGCTCGTGGGTGCGCAGACCCTCGCCGGCGTCATCCCCCGACGATTGTCCCCAATTTTTCGGGATCGTGAAGAGCTGGCCAGCGCCGCAGACCTCGGCGCCAAAGTCAACGAGGCGCTCGAGCGCTCCGACAACCTGATCGTCGTCTGCTCGCCGCGCTCCGCCGCGTCGCGCTGGGTCAACGAAGAGGTGCTGGCCTTCAAGCGCCTCGGTCGTGAGGCACGAATCTTTTGCTTGATCGTCGACGGTGAGCCCAATGCCACCGATCTGCCCGGGCGCGCCGCTGAGGAGTGCTTCGCTCCGGCGCTGCGCTTTCAACTCGCCGCCGACGGTGCGCTGAGCGAGCGGCGCGCCGAACCCATCGCCGCTGATGCACGCCCCGACAAGGACGGCAAGGCGAACGCGACGCTAAAGCTGGTCGCAGGGGTGCTCGGCGTTGGATTCGATACGCTCAAACAGCGCGAGCAGCACCGGCGAATGCGGCGGATGGCCGCAATCACCACACTCGCGCTCGCGGTGACGCTGGTGACGACCGCACTGGCGATCGATGCGCTGATCGAACGCCATGCCGCGGTCGTGGCGCAGCAGGCCGCCCTGCGCCGCCAGAGACAAGCGGAACATCTGGTCCGCTTCATGCTCGGCGACCTCAATGACAAACTTGCGCTGGTCGGACGCCTCGACATCATGCAGGCCGTCGATGACAAGGCGATGGCGTATTTCAAGTCCCTGCCGACCGCCGACGTCACGGACCAGACGTTGGCACAGCGCGTCAAGGCACTGCAGGAAATCGGAACGGTACGGGAGAACCAGGGACAACTGGCGAGCGCGCTGCAATCCTATCGGGCTGCAGCCGGCCTAGCGGGCGAACTGCTGCGACGCGATCCCACCGACGTGATGCGCGAGGCGCGTTACGCGACCAGCCTGACCTGGATCGGAAGAGTCCATTGGTATCAGGGAAATCTCGGGAAGGCCGCGCGGGATTTTCGCACGGCGGCGCGACTGCTGGGCAAAGCCGTGGCAGCGCGGCCCGGGGATACCAAACTGACGGAGGAGCTCAGCGCGGCACAGGTCAACACCGGACGTGTGCTCGAAGCGCACGGGGATTTCACCGCAGCCGAACCGTATTACCGGGCTGCGCGCGACAATTTCCGGAGACTGATCGCGCGCAATCCGACGAACTCGCGATGGCCACTGCAATTGGCCTACGCGTACGATGATCTCGGCAAGCTCGCGCTGGAGGAGGGCGATCTGGTGCGCGCGATCACCGATTATCGCACCGATCAGCGGCTAAAATCCGCTCTGGCGGCCAGAGAGCCCGGTAACCGCGCGGGCGCCCAGGAAGGCCTTCTGGTCAGCAATGCCATTCTCGGCCGCACGCTCGGTCTGTGCGGTGAGACGCGTGCGGCTGTGCATTTCACCGCCATGGCCGTCGCCAGCGCCCGCAAGCTCGTTGCATTCGACAAGACCGAAAAATATTGGGTCGACTTTCTGGGTTTCTACAGCCAGCAGCTGGGCGCACTGCTTCGGCAGCTAGGTCATATCCACGAGGCCGAAACAGACGATGGCGAGGCGGCGCGTTTGGTTTCGGGGCTGGTTGCCAGGAACCCCACGAACACGTTCTGGCAGCAGCAGTTGGCGCAGATCCGCCTGGAATCCGCCAGGCTGCAATTGGCCCGCAACGACGCCACCGCGGCGCAAGCCGCCGCCCTCGAGGCGCAGGCGACAGCCAGCCGGCTGTTGTCGAAATCGCCAGGGGATCGGAGTCTGATGCTGTTGGCAGCCCAGACGGATCTTATTCTCGGGCAGACCGCGGCGGCGCATGGGGATCGCGCTGCGGCAGGACGATACTGGGCACGAGCGCGCGACACGATTCTCCCCGCGACTCGCTCCGGCGCCGATCCCAATGTTCTTGCGGTCTATGCCGAGGCATTGCTGCGGCTCGATGCAGTCGGCGCGGCGCGACCGATCGTCACACGGCTCAATGAGATGGGTTATCGCACGCGGAATTTCGTCGCTCTGGTAAACCGGAAGCGCCTCCATTATCCGGTCAATGTGGAATTCCTGCGGCGGATCATGCGTGTCATGCGCGGCGGCAAAGTCACACCACAGCGTACGTCGGACGTTGCAGGCCGGTATCCATCGCCGACGCGTCGGGCAGTCGGGCGGGGCGCGAATCAGTGAATTTGCGGAGACGAAGTGCATCAGTGCGACCCAACAAAAAGATCGGGAGAAGACGATGTCGAACATAGTCCTCAATGTGACCCTGAGTAACGGATCCCTGGACGTCGATCAGACAGGCAACGGCAACCAGATACCCCACGGGGAGAATGACACGATCACGTGGCAGCTGACCGGTAGCGCCGCGTCGGGCCAGTTCAATGCCATGAATGCCTCAAACCCGGGGTTCAGCTGGACTCAGACGACACCGGACGGCGTATTCGGATCGGCGACGGTGCAGGCAAACGGAAACCAGATACAGATCTCCGACAACAACACGGATCCGAACGGAGTGAACTCGGCCGGTACCTGGATCTACCGGTTGTACGCGACGATTGGTGGGACGCAGTATTCGACGAAGACCATCCCGTCACCACGCTCCGTCACTAACAATCCCACGATTCAGAACATGTGACCGCTCGGTCACAGCGATCAGCCGCGAGCCGACGATCCGGCAACACGGTCAGCGGGAACCCGGTTTGGCGCATGTCATGCCGGGCTTCCGCACGCAGGCCGCGGGGCGGCGCGCACGGAGCACGAAAGGTGCGGAACGATTTGCAGCGGCGCCTCGCGTGTGAAGTTGCGACCCGGGAGGGTCTCCGGGTCCGGCTGCGCTGTATCGCCGAGTCAGCCGATACCGAGCCGGGCCGTTCGGCTTGACCGAGGGCGGCCAGCTACCGCTGGTCGCGGCGCTGCGGGCTCGGACTCAGGCAGGGATCTTTCCCGCAGCGACCCAGCGCCGCGAGACGTGTGTTCACGCTGACTCCGTCCATGGCGCGGGCACTTCGGACAGGCGGATGGGGTATTGGGCATGCGAGCTGCTTTCCGTGGGCCGCCCTCTTGCCCTGCGAACCGCGTGGAAATCATGCTCGCCTCCGGACAGCGGCGCGTAACTGAGGACGTCTCTTTTCGACGTATGCGACATCCAACACCGGTGATTGCAATGCCGGGGCGGGCGGGTGGGGGGGGGCCTGTTGAACGCATGATCGGGCTGTCGGGCTATGCGCAAGAGAAGCTGACGATCCGGAGCAGATGAATCGCGCGCCCCGCAAGTCCACAAATGCCCGTGTTCAGAAGCAGCGTGGGGCGCTGCACCGGGCGGGAATGCGGCCGGTGCAGATTTGCGTGCCGGACCCGCGCCGGACCGATTTTGGCCGGCAGTGCCGCAGCCAGTCGCGGCGGGTCGCCGCGGCCGACCGGGCCGACGCGCAGTTGTCGCATTTCCCGCAGGAGGCGCTGGCCGACGTCAATGGCTGGAGCGCATCAGTCCCGGTTCGAACAAGGTCTCCGACTCGCCGACCTCTCGCCGTCCACGACCCACCAGACGAGGGGATCTGGTCACGATTGCCCTCTCCGGGGATTACGGCACGCCGCGCCCCGCGCTGATCCTCCAAGCGGATCAGTCTGCCGGCGCAGCCACCGTGACCGTCCTGCTGGTTTCCAGAACCCTCGTCAAGGCACCGCTGTTGAGGGTCACAGTGCATCCCAACGCCGAGAATGGCTTGCAGAGGCCCTCGCAGGTGATGGTCGAGAAGCCCATGACCGTGAAGCGCGAGACGCTCGGGCAGGCTTTCGGACACATCGATTCCGGGGCGCTACTCGAGATCGAGCGGTGTCTTGCCGTGTTCCTCGGCATCGCCGAGTGAGAAGTAAGCACGCCAGAATGTTGGCGTGACTGATCGGGCGGAGGTTCTCGGGAATTCCCGTGCCGCGCGACACAAACAAATACCGATCCTTCAGCGCCGTCAGGCGCGGGCACAGATCAAACCCCAAGAGCTTCGCCAGTGTCATGGCGACGTCCGTGTACCATAGCGATCTATGGCGAGCTGCGCGATCGCGAGGTCCTCGCGGCGCATGACGCCTGCGAGGGCAGCTCCCGCCTGGCGTTGCTCGTTGAGCACCAGGGGCTGGGCGTGAAAGAGACCCCCAGCGGTCGCGCACGTGCGAGCAGATGCCGATCGAGGGGGTCCGCCGGCGCGGATCAAGCCGAGCCTGCCACGCTCACGTGGCCGTCTCCAGGCTCATAAGGGGACCCCGTTGCCTGGCGACTCGTCCACCCGTGGAACTCGCCGTGGGCGGTGCCTCCTTCGCCTTCTGGCTCAGCCGCAGACGGCTGCGCGAGGTGTGCCGACGCGCCTGGCTGCGCGGCAGTCAACGTTATCCCCCCAAGACCGTCGAGCTCGGCCCAAACCTCCGCTTGATATCGCGCCCACGCCTCCGTAGCGCCGCCCATGCGAACAGGGCCAAGCCCATCAGCATCAGGGAGAGCGCACCAGGCTCCGGAACCGAGGATCCGCCGCCGGGACTGCCGAGAATCGTGGGGGCGCCGTCGAAGGGACTGTACGTCACGCCGGTAGGCAGTATGACCGTCCAAGGCGGATCCAGGCTGGCGGTGACCTGATTGCCGTTCCACTGCGTGTCGACGCCCAAGCCGGCGGCAAACTCGGTGGGCACGCCGTTTGCGAGCGAAAACGTCACGCTCAGCGTCGGCGATGAGTTGGATGCATTGACGTGCGTCCAGCTGGTGATCCAGGTCGATGACGGGTTTACCGCGATACCGGCAACGCCGAAACCTCCATTGGCGAACGATCCGGTCAGCGGCAGCTCGAAGGTACCCGTTTGGCCGGGACTCGCTCCGGAGAAGACGAGCGTGGTCCACATCAGCGCGCCCGCCGCTGAGCCGTGCGCGGTGACGGCCGGGGTCATGGCCGAGGCGCTCAGTGTACCGGAGGTCAGGTCGGCGCTCGCGCTGGCGGTCGAACCCATGGAGCCGGTGCAATCTCCGGAGGCGCTCGCCTGGGCGGGGTTGCCGTTGGAACCCGAGCAACCGCCGGCGAAGCTGCCGGCATCGGCGCTCCAGGCCGTATCGGTCCCGAATGCATACGACAGAACAGGGGCGGCCTGCAACGCACCCACCACGGACACCAGATTTGGATCCAGCGAAAGCGGTCCGGCTTGTGCAAATCCGGAACCGGCAAGTGCTGCAATCGTCGCCGCACCGGCCGCGAGGGTCTTGCAAGCCGCCCGAGCCCGCCGGGAGGGCAATGGCCCTAATCTGGATGGATGCCTTGTGGAATGACTCATAAAGCCACCTGTGCTGCTGTCATCGTTCTTTTGGGTGTCCCGTCAACGTCCAAGCCGCATCAACGCTGGCGGGAAGACCCGCTACGCCGCGCGTACTCCGCATTACACGCCCTGCCGAGGAGCCTGTCAGTCATGCATTCGGGTGACAGAGACCTCCCGGAGCGCTCCCCGCGGCGCCAGGAAGCGGCCTCCGCAGGCGCGTGCGGCCAAGGGCCGGGAATAGCGGCAGGAAGCCTCGCGGTGAGCGCGAGGAATCTTCGCGCCACCGATGGAAGCTGCGCGCCATTCATGGTGCGCGTCACCCCTTCGTGTGCCGTTACTGTGGTCCCTGGCTGGCGGTCCCCTTAAAGGTGCCTATGACCGCGGCATTTATGGCGAGGCGGGAGCGGCCGTGGCTGCCGGGGAGCCCGATCTCGCCTTTCGGATCAGCTTGGCGATCTCCGATGAAGTCCCGACATTCTCGATCATGATAATGTGCCGCGCATTGAGAAAGGTTTCCGTTGGAGCATGCAATTCGTTGCCTCGCTTCACCAGAACGTGCGTTACTT
>JAJYLP010000044.1 GCA_021787615.1 Pseudomonadota bacterium | reverse complement strand
CGGCGCTGCGGCGCAGCTCGCCTGCGCGCAAGGGATATCGCCCGCCCAGCTGCTCTCTCGCGCAGGACGGCCATGGCTTCCGACGTATAATCCGAAGACCGACTGGGATTTCAAACACGCGCACGCCGCCGCGCAGCGGGTGTGCCGGCGCAGCGAGGCCGTGCCGATCCCGCGCGCCGATCTGCCCACGGCCGCGCAGCTTCCTGAGCTCGCATCCTGCAACTCGGCGGCGCTGTACTACGGATTCGCAGGCAAGCCAGACTACGTGCGTGCACGCGAGTGCGCATACCTGGAGCGCGCACTCGGGGATCGCAACCCGATGAGCGGTTCGGCGGTGCTGGCGATGATCTACGCGAACGGTTTGGGGGCGCGGCGCAATTCACCTCTCGCCACCAAGTTCGCATGCGAGGCCGGGGGTGCCCCGGACGAGATCAACGGCCGGATCAATCACCTCCAGGACCTTGCCGCATCAACGCTGCCACCGCAGCCGCGGTTCGATTTCTGCGACGACATCACCAGCGGATACATGACCGGAGTCTGCGCGGGCGTTGCCGCCGGAATGCTCGAGGCGCGACGCAAGATCGCAATCGAGCGTATCGGCTCCCGCGACACGCCGGCCGAGAAGGCGCAGTTCATTGCGCTGCAGTACGTTGCCCGGACCTATTTCAATGTGCACGAGGGAGAGGAGGTCGATGCCGCCGGCAGCGATGGCCGTGCCTTTGAAATCGACGATTTCGAGCGCAGTGAGAAGATCTTCATGGACGACATCCAGGCACTGGACGCCAACAAAGTTCCGGCGGCCAACGTTGCCGGTGAGAAACACGCGGAGGCCCGCCTCGAGGCCATCTACCATCGCGTACTCGCCAATCCCTCGCTGCGACCCGCCCGTCCAGATCCGCTCCTGCCCAATGTCCAGATGACCGAGATGGGAACGATCACCCGCGAGGGGATCCGCGTGGACCAGGCGTTGTGGCTGTCGTACCGTGACGCGTGGGTGCATTTCGCGGCGGCAGTGAGGCCGGCGCTGCCGCGCAGCGCGGCGCAGGCCTGGATCACGAACCAACGCATCAACGACCTGCGCTGCCTGCTTGCGTTTCACGACAAGGACTTCAGAGAATGCAATGTCCCGGTCTTGTCTCCCGTCAACATGCATCCATGAAACGGTCGCTTCGCACCCTGGGGTGAAGAGTCGGGCCGGCCACGGCCGCGCATCGGCGCTTTGCTTCAAGGCACCCCGTGGCACCGCTGCCGCTGATGGGCCCGGGCGGATCTTCATCTGCGAGTCGATGCCGCCGTGAACATTGCCCAGTGGGCCTCGGAAGCCCGCTGGTAGGCGGGCCGCGCCTCGCCGCGGGCAACACAGGCGGAGCGCCTGAGCGATTCGTTGAGGATGCCCGATACCTTCGACCTGAGCAGCACCGCCAGGATCAGCAGGTCGCCGGCGCGTGCAAGCCTGGCTGTTCCGGGTCAACTGACCGGCTGTCGTCATGCTGCGATCCCGGAAGGACGCCGGTGCCGGACAGCCTGGCTTGCGTCGCGGGCATCCCACCCGATACAGTGCCCGGCATAATCCGAAATGGGGGGATCGGCATGCGCGGCATTATTGCCTTCAGCGCCGGTGCGCTGTGCGGTTTGGTGATCACTCCGGCATTCGCGGTCAATCTCCGCTGCACCTCGGCGGCGGCGCTCTCGGCGGACCTGGCGGCCCACCGGCTGACCTCCCAGTCCCTGGTCCGCGCTTACGAGGCGCGCATCGCGCAGATCAATCCGAAGATCCATGCGCTCATCGCCCTCAATCCGCGCGCCATGGCCGAGGCGCACGCATCCGATGAGCGCCGCGCCGAGGGGAAGCCGCTCGGGCCGCTCGATGGTATCCCCATCCTGGTCAAGGACAACATCGGCATCGCGGGGCTGCCCACCACCGCCGGCTCGCTCGCGCTGGCGAAGAACGTCCGCTCAGTCAGCGCCACGGTGATCCGCAACCTGCGCCGCGCGGGCGTCGTGATTCTCGGGCGCGCGAATCTCTCGGAGTGGGCCAACATCCGCTCCGAGCATTCCACGAGCGGCTGGAGCGCCGTCGGCGGGCTCACGCGCAATCCCTATATGCTCGATCGCACCGCGTGCGGCTCGAGCTCCGGCTCCGCCGCCGGGGTCGCCGCCGGGCTCGCGGCCGCCGCCATCGGCACCGAGACTGACGGATCGATCACCTGCCCCTCGGCGATGAACGGCGTAGTGGGCCTGAAGCCGACCGTGGGACTGGTCTCGCGCACGGGCATCGTCCCGATCAGCCACACCCAGGATACCGCCGGGCCCATCGCGCGCACCGTGCGCGATGCGGCCCTGCTGCTCACCGCCATGGCGGGCCGCGACCCGGCCGACCCGGCCACCGCCGAGGCCAATGCGCACCGCAGCAACTACGTCGCGGCCCTCAACCCCAACGCACTGAAGGGCGTACGCCTCGGCATTGCCGATTTCCTGCTGAAGAATTTCACTCCGAAGACGCTCGCGGTGTTCCATCGCGCGCTCGCGCTGCTGAAGACCGAGGGCGCGGTTCTGGTGCAGGTCGACGACTACAGCCTGGCGCCGATCGAGAAGCGCGAGAACCTGGTGCTGCTCACCGATCTGAAGGTCGACATGAAGCAGTACCTCGCCGGCTCTCCCCCGGCGGTCAAGAGCCGTACGCTCGCCGATCTCATCGCCTTCGACGACGCGCACCGGCGCGAAGAGATGCACTGGTTCGGCCAGAGTCTGTTCCTCAAGGCCGAACGCACCAAGGGGCTCGACGACCCGGCCTACATCCGGGCGCGCGCGACGAATCTGCGTCTCGCGGGGCCAGACGGCATCGATCGGCTGCTCAAGGAGCACCGCATCGAGGCGCTGATCTCACCCACGCAGAACCCGGCCTCAGTGATCGATCTGGTCAATGGCGATGCCGGCATCGGCGGCGGCGACAGCACGCTGCCGGCGGTCGCCGGTTATCCCTACATCACCGTGCCCATGGGTCAGGTGCAGGGGCTGCCGGTCGGCCTGTCGTTCATCGGGCCGAAGTGGTCGGAAGCGCGGCTGCTGGGCTTCGCCTACGCCTTCGAGCGCAAGGCGCGTGCATTCCGGCCACCGACCTACGCGCTCAATGTGCTGCGCTGGCATCCGAGCAAGACGCTCTGCGGGAACTGAGACCCGCACTCGCCGCCGGAGGACTCAGGCGAGGCGCGTCTCAAGGGTGTGGCGGACCAGCCAGGCCTCCAGCTGCGTTGCATCCATGGGCTGCGCAATCAGAAAGCCCTGATACTCATCGCAACCGGCAGCGGCCAGCAGGTCGCGCTGCTGCGTGCTTTCCACGCCTTCGGCCACCACGCGCGCTCCGAGAGTCCGGGCAAGATCGATGATCGCACGCATGATCGCCGCATCGCGCGCATGCGTCGCAATGGCTGCGATCAGGGATCTGTCGATCTTGATCGCCGCGAGCGGCAACCGAATGAGCCGGCTGAGATTGGAGTAACCCGTGCCGAAATCGTCGATCGCCAGGCGCACGCCGAGGCGGCCGAGCTCATTGAGGCAGCGCAGCGCGGCGCCCGCATCGCGCATCAGCGCGGACTCGGTGATCTCCAGCTCCAGCATGTGCGGGGACAGTCCGTGGGCCTGCAGCGCACGGTTGATCCGCTCCTGCGTGTGCTGCGAACACAGCTGCGCGGCCGAGAGATTGATCGCCAGCGGCACCCCGGGCGCGCCCGCGTGACGCCAGCGTGACATCTGACGGCATGCCGCATCGATCACCCAGTCCCCGAGCGGTACGATCAGCTCGCTCTGCTCGGCGATCGGGATGAATTCCGCGGGCGGGATGTGTCTCTGCGCGCCGGCCGGCCAGCGCACCAGCGCCTCGAGGCCGCAGAGCCGGCCGGTGCGCAGTGACAGCTTCGGCTGGTAGTGCAACTCGAAGCTACCGCGCTCGATGGCGGTGCGCAGCTGCGCCTCCAGGCTCACCCGCCGCAGCGCCGCGTGGCGCATGTGCGGCGAGAAGAACTGCGTGGTGTAGAGCTTGCGTGCGCGGGCATCATGCAGCGCGGCATCGGCATTACCGAGCAGCTGCGCGACACTCCGTCCGTGCTGCCCCGCCATCGCCATGCCGATCCGGGCCGTCACGGAGACCGGATGGCTGCTGATGCGGTAGCTGCGGCAGATCAATGCCGCCAGACGCGAAGCCTCCTCGGTCAGTTCGAGCGTGGTGAGGCCGGAGCATGCGACAACGAAATGATCCGGGCCGACCCGTCCGATCGCCGCGCCACCCGGCACGCTGCGGATCAGCTCCGCGGCAACGCGTGTCGCGACCGCTGTCGCGGCGCCCGGGCCAAGCGAGTCGGCGATGTCCTCGACACCGAGGATGCCGATCGACATGACTCCGACGGGCGCACGCGCCGGCGCCGCCGCGCGCAGGATTTCCCGCAGCGCCGCGTGCAGGGAATTGCGGTCGAGCAGCCCGGTCAGCCGGTCGTAACCCGCCCCGTTCGCTCCGCCGCTGGCGAGCCCGGCGGCCTCGGCGCCCTCCTCAATCGCTCCCTGCAGCAGGTGACTTCGCTCCCAGCGGCCCGCCGCCGGCAGAGGATCGGCGGCCAGCTCGTCAACCATCGCGGCCGCCGCTTTAACATCCGTCGGATCTTCGAGATAGCGTCGGCAGTGCTCGGCCAGACGCCGCAGCACTTCGGCATCCCGCCGCCCGAGCTCACCGGCGCGCAGGCACGGTTCGAGCCGCTCGGCCATGCGCAGCACGATGGATGAGAGACTCGACAGCCCCAGCGCGCGCGCCGCGCGCGCCAGTCGGTGCAGATCTGAGCGCACGCCACGCGCATGCACCGGCCCGCGGCGGCGGATTCCGCGTTGCTCCCTGCGCCGGCCAATATCCGCTGCAACCGCGCTCAGGATCCTGCTTGTCTCGGCGCGCGTGGCCCGCCAAGCCATCGCGCCGGTCAGGCGCACTGCTGCCACCCGTGCTCCGGCGTCGACACGTAAGTCAGCACGCGCCCGACATCGCCCGCCTCATCATACTGCTTGAGCTGGAGGACCGGTTTGCCACGCTCGCGGGACAGCTCGAGCGAAAACAGCGCCTCGAAGAACCAGATGCGTGCCCCGTCGGTCCAGGCGCGCCAAAGCGAATCGCCTCGCTCAATGCAACGGCTGAGCAGGCGCAGCGGCGCCGGCAGCAGCGAGGCCGAAGTGACCCGGGTGAGGCCGGGCGGAAGAATCTGCCACGAGCCGATCAGGGAATCGAGCAGTTCGCTCAACCGCCCCGGATGCTGGATCGTTCTGAGTCGCTGGGTTTCCATGATCACGCACTCCTACGCCGGCACACCGTGCGTGCTGCGGTGCGCCCGAGCATTGATCGGGGCGGAGAGAGGGCCCGGGGGAGGCTTCGCCGCGGGAATCCGGCGGCCGTGAACGACGCTGCGCGTGTCCGTGACGGGCCCACGAGGATGAGGTGGGTCCGATGCGGCTTATGTTATCTGCTTTTGCGCAGTGGGCTGCGAACTCGGTCACAGTCCCGCTCGACCCCGTGAGCCGCGCCGGCCTCGCCCACCTCGTTCAATGCCTCCAGCGCGGCAAGCATGGCGGCGGCGGTATCGAGCAGGCGCATGCGCCGGGAACGGGCCGTCGCACGCAGCGTCTCGAACGCTTCGCTGCGATTCAGATGCATCCGCTCCATCAACACCCCGCACGCCGTGCTGATGGTGCGCGCATGCTGCAGCGCCTGGATGACCTGCTCCAGGCGTTGCTGCAGCGCGCGCCGCTCGGCGTGGCGCTCCAGTGCCGCGATGATCACTGGGACGCAATCGTGCAGGTTCGGATACGCGCTGGCGAGGAACGCGAGCGCGCCATTCTGCGCCGCCGCGTGCGCAGCGCCTTCGTCCCAGGCTGTGGCAAGCACGATGTACGGCACCTCGAACATACCCATGAGCGTCGCGCCGAGCGAGTAGCTCGGCTCCACGCCAACGGCCACGCACAGCACCACAAGGTCGGGCGAGTCGGCACTCGCCGCGGCCATCAGGTCGGCCGGATTGCGGTGCACGGACGCCGCGTATCCACGCTCAAGGAGCAACTCTGCGACACGGGTCGCGGCAGACGTGTCGTCTGCGACAATCAGAACGCGCCGTTGCTTCGAGCGTTTCGTCATGACCTTCCCAGCGTCCTTTCGTTGTTGTCTCCGCGCGAACCCTGAGACGGCCTGTGGCAGCGAGCCGGTTCAATGAGGCCGCACTGGTGTCAGGTTCACAGCCCGCTCATCGGCGCGCCGTGAGGCGTGACAGCGCAAACATCCGCCGCGCGACGGTCGCCGCCGACCGATGGGGTACCCCCGCTCGACCTTAGCCTTGAAGTGTGGGCGTTCCGCACTGAATCGAGGCTGAATCCGCCGCGCGCTGTCGCCGAATCGAGACGGCCTGTCTCGGCGGCGGGTCCGCCGAGCGCCTCAGTCTGCCCCGCGCGCCGCCCTTCGCGCAGCGCCAGTCGGTGCGGATGCCGTGGCGATCAAGGTCAGCACCTCCTGGACCAACGCGCGCATCGCGAGCGCGGCGCGCTCGGCGTCTCCCGCGGCGATGGCATCGAGCACCTCCTCGTGCCGGGCGATGCCGGCGGCGCGGCCCTTGATGCGGTTGGTGAAGCGGATGGAGATCCTGAGCGCGGTGTTGATCAGCGGATCGAGCTGCGCGAAGAAGCGGTTGCCCGTGGCGGCCAGCACCGCAGTGTGGAAGGCGATGTCGGCGGCCACCGGCTCATCCTCGCCGTGACCGGCGGCCTTCATGCGCTCGAGCCCCTCGCGAATGCGCCCGAGCGCCGCGTGGTCGGCGCGGCTCGCGGCCAGCGCCGCGGCCGCCGGCTCGATCGCGAGCCGCATCTCGCTGAACTCCGCAAGCAGCTGCAGCGAGAACTTGCGCTCGAGCAGCCAGCGCAGCACGTCCGGATCGAGCAGATTCCAGCGCGCCTCCGGCGTGACGCTCGTGCCCTGGCGGGGGCGCGCCTGCAGCAGGCCCTTGGCGGTGAGCATCTTCACCGCCTCGCGGGTGACCGAGCGGCTCGTGCCGTGCTGGCGCGACAGCTCGCCTTCGGTCGGGAAGGGCTTGGTGTCGTAGGCTCCGGTGACGATCAACTGCCCCAGGGACTCGACCAGGCCAAAAGTCAGGCTGCGGTCGCGCGGGATGCTCGGTAGGGCCACAGAGGTGTCTTTCGGTTCGGCGCCATGGCGGGCGCCGCAAGTATATCGTGCGCCCCGTGCCCGCCGGCGCCGGCGCGCGCCAAGAGTATCCGCGCCCACCGACATATTATATGATTATTCTTCTCAAAGCAGAGACTGGACACGGGAGACCCATGGGCGCATCCGAGCGGGACAGAGACTCCAAGCCGAAGCTGCGCTCACGCGCCTGGTTCGACGACCCGGCCGATCCGGGGATGACCGCGCTGCACGTTGAGCGCTATCTCAATTACGGCCTGACCCTCCAGGAGCTGCAATCCGGCAAGCCCATCATCGGCATCGCGCAGACCGGCTCTGACCTCTCGCCCTGCAACCGCCACCACCTCGTGCTCGCCGAGCGCGTGGCCGCGGGCATCCGCACCGCCGGCGGCGTGCCCATCGAGTTTCCCGTGCATCCCATCCAGGAGACGAGCCGCCGGCCGACGGCCGCGCTCGACCGCAACCTCGCCTACCTCGGGCTGGTCGAGGTGCTGCACGGCTATCCGATCGACGGGGTCGTGCTGACCATCGGCTGCGACAAAACGACCCCGGCGTGCCTGATGGCCGCCGCCACCATGGACATCCCCGCCATCGCACTCTCGGTCGGCCCGATGACCAACGGCTGGTTCGAGGGCAGGCGCGTCGGCTCGGGAACCATCGTGTGGGAGTCCCGGCAGCTGCTCGCGGCCGGGAAAATCGACTACGCGGGATTCATGGAGCGGGTGGCCGCTTCCACGCCCTCGAGCGGCTACTGCAACACCATGGGCACGGCGAGCACCATGAACTCCATCGCCGAAGCGCTCGGCATGCAGCTGCCGGGGGCCGGGAACATCCCCGCACCATATCGCGAGCGGGCGCAGATCGCGTATGAGACCGGTATGCGCATCGTCGAGATGGTGCGCGAGGATCTGCGTCCGTCGGCCGTCATGACGCGCGAGGCGTTCCTCAACGCCATCGTGGTCGCCTCGGCCATCGGCGGCTCGACCAACGCGCCGATTCATCTCGGGGCGATCGCCCGGCACATGGGCGTCGAGGTGAGCCTCGAGGACTGGCAGACTTACGGCTACGAGGTGCCGCTGCTGGTGAACCTGCAGCCGGCCGGGGACTATCTCGCCGAGGACTTCCACCGCGCCGGAGGGGTGCCCGCCGTGGTCAACCAGCTGATGCGGCGCGGCTTGATCCGCGAGCAGGCCCTTACCGTCAACGGCCGCACGCTCGGGGAGAACTGCCGCGGCCGCGCCATCGCCGACGGCGAGGTGATCCGCCCGATCGAGCGGCCGCTGAAGATGAACGCCGGCTTTCTCGTGATGCGCGGCAACCTGTTCGACTCGGCGATCATGAAGACGAGCGTCATCTGCGAGGAGTTCCGCCAGCGTCATCTCGGCAACCCGGCCGATCCGGACGCCTTCGAGGCTCCGGTGGCGGTGTTCGACGGTCCGGAGGACTATCACGCGCGCATCGACGATCCGGCGCTCGGCATCGACGCGCACACCGTGCTGGTGATGCGCGGCGCAGGCCCCATCGGCTACCCCGGTTCGGCCGAGGTCGTCAACATGCGCCCCCCGAGTTACCTGATCAAGCAGGGCATCACCGTGCTGCCGTGCATCGGCGACGGCCGCCAGTCGGGCACCTCCGGCTCCCCCTCGATCCTCAACGCCTCGCCGGAGGCGGCCGCCGGGGGCGCACTGGCGCTGCTCAAGAGCGGCGACCGGATCCGCATCGATCTGCGCAAGCGCGAAGTCAACGTGCTGCTCGATCAGCGCGAGCTCGCCGCGCGCCGCGCCGCGCTCGAGGCGGCCGGCGGCTACCGCACTCCGCCCTCCCAGACCCCCTGGCAGCAGATCCAGCGGGCCATGGTGGGCCAGCTCGGCGAGGGCATGATCTTGAACGGCGCGGAACGCTTTCAGCGCGTGGAGGCGCGCTTCGGCGTGCCGCGCGACAACCACTGAGCCTCACGCGGCACGGCGCTTGACCGCGCGCCCGGCCGTCTGTACCGTTCGGTACAGACTGTGCGAACGGGCGCGTCCCGAGGAGAAGGCCCTGTCGAGCCGTCCACCGCTGCCGCCGTTCACCGCTGAGAGCGCCGCCGTCAAGGTCCGCGCGGCCGAGGATGCATGGAACACGCGCGATCCGCAGCGCGTCGCGCTCGCCTACACCGAGGACAGCCGCTGGCGAAACCGCTCGGAATTCCTCACCGGGCGGGCCGAGATCGTCGCGTTCCTCGAGCGCAAGTGGACGAGCGAGCTCGACTATCGGCTGATCAAGGAAGTCTGGGCGTTCACCGGCAACCGCATCGCCGTGCGCTTCGCGTACGAATGGCACGACACCCAGGGCGCCTGGCGCCGTTCCTACGGGAACGAGAACTGGGAATTCGATGAGCGCGGCCTGATGCGCCGGCGCATGGCCAGCATCAATGACGTGCCCATTACCGAGGCGCAACGCCTGTATCACTGGCCGCTGGGGCCCCGCCCGGACGGCCATCCAGGGCTGAGCGAGCTGGGACTGTAAGACACCCGATGCGAAGGCCCGTCACCGAGCGGCAGGAGGTGCTCCCGGCGCTGGCCGAGGTCTTCCGCGAGCATGGCTTCGAGGGCGCAAGCCTCGCGCGCATCGGTCAGGCGACGGGGCTCGGCAAGGGAAGCCTCTATCACTTCTTCCCGGGCGGCAAGACCGAGATGGCCGCGGCGGTGCTCGCCGAAATCGACGCCTGGTTCGAAGCGCACGTGTTTGCGCCAATGCGCGGCGCGCAGGATCCCGACCGCGCGGTCGGTGCGATGCTCGAATCCATTGGGCGGTACTTCCACAGCGGACGGCGCGTGTGTCTGGTCGGGCTGTTCGCCCTTGGAGATGCCCACGGCATATTCGCGCGGCCGGTGCGCACTTACTTCCGGCGCTGGGTTGACGCGCTCGCCACGGCGTTGGTTCGCGGCGGCCTTGCGCCGGCCAGCGCTGCCGACCTCGCCGAGGATGCCGTCACGACGATCCAGGGGGCGATCGTCCTCACCCGCGCGCTCGAGGACCCGCGCGTGTTCGAGCGCGCCGGCTCGCGCGTGCGCGAGCGGCTGCGCCTGACGCGGCGCTGAGGGTCAGTGCCGGCCGCCGGCCCGCCAGGCCAGCAGCAGCATCGCCGCGCCGAACACCGCGAGCACCAGCCCCCACCACAGATCGATGTTGATGCCGAGCGAGCGGCGTGCCAGAGCGGGCCCGCCGGCGAGCCCGTAGGCGGCGAGCAGCCCACCGAGCAGACTGAACAGCGCACCGATCGGAATGCGGATGTCGAGTCCCATGGGCCCTCACCAGAACATGACGTTGAGCGCCACCGCCGCGGCCAGCACGCATGCGCCAAGCAGCGCCGGTCGACGATACCAGCGACGCTCGTTCGTACGCTCGCGCGGCGTCAGCGAGTACACGAGCCCGACGAGCTCTTGCTCGGGGCGCGGACGGGTCGCCAGACTCACCGCGACGGTAACGAGCAGGCACACGGCGAAGGCGTAGATCGCGGTCCAGAAATTCTGCGCCATCTGGCTCGGATACAGGTGCATCACGGCGATCCAGCCGCCCTTGATGCCCGGCGTGCGACCCACCGGCAGCGTCAGCCCGTGATGCACGGCGGCGGCCGCGGTGCCGGCGAGCAGCCCGGCAAAGGCGCCATGTCCGCTCGCGCGCTTCCAGAACATCCCGAGCAGGAACGTGGCGAACAGCGGCGCATTGACGAACGCGAACAGCAGCTGCAGCAGATCCATGATGTTGCTGAAGCGGTTGGTGACGTACGCCGCCGCCACCGACAACGCGATGCCCGCCACCGTGGCGAGGCGTCCGACGGTGAGGTAGTGCTCATCCGAGGCTTGGCGGCGGATGTACGCTTGATAGATGTCGTAGGTCCACACCGTGTTGAAGGCCGTGACGTTTCCGGCCATGCCGGTCATGAAGCTCGCCATGAGCGCGGTCAGTCCGAGTCCGAGCATGCCGTTGGGAAAGTACTTGCCCAGCATCAGCGGAACCACCATGTCATAGTTGAGCTGCCCGTCGGCTTTGCGCGGCAGCGCAAGCCCGCTCGCCCCGCCGTGCACGGTGGCGGCGATGGCGATCATCCCCGGCAGGATCACCAGGAACGGAAAGAACATCTTGGGGACCGCGGCGATGAGCGGCGTGCGGCGCGCCGAGTCCATCGAGTCGGCCGCGAGCGCGCGCTGCACGACCAGGAAATCGGTGCACCAGTAGCCGAAGGAGAGCACGAACCCGAGCCCCATGGCCATGCTGAACCAGTCCACGCCCATGGGATTGTCGCGCGGGCTGCCCATCACGCCCCAGGTGCTCAGCCACGCGCGCGGCTCGAACCCCTGCGAGCGCGCCACCGCATGCAGACCCGCCACCAGCCCGTGCCAGCCGCCCACGTCCTTCAGGCCGATCAGCACCAGCGGGGCGAACCCGAACACGATGAGGAAGAACTGCAGCACCTCGTTGTAGATCGCCGAGGTCAGTCCACCGAGGAAGATGTACACCAGCACGACCAGCGCCGAGAGGGTGATGCTGGCGTTGAAGTCCCAGCCGAGCAGCAGCCTCAGCAGCAGCGCGAGCGCATAGAGCGAGATGCCCGAGGAGAACACCGTCATCACCGCGAAGGTGATGGCATTCAACCCGCGGGTCTTCTCATCAAAGCGCAGCCTCAGGTACTCCGGCACCGAGCGGGCGCGCGAGCCGTAGTAAAAGGGCATCATGAACACCCCGAGGAACACCATCGCCGGGATCGCCCCCACCCAGTAGAACTGGCTGGTGGCCATGCCGTACTTGGCGCCCGAGGCAGCCATGCCGATCACTTCCTGGGCGCCGAGATTCGCCGAGATGAACGCCAGCCCCGCGATCCACGCCGGCATGGACCGTCCGGACAGGAAGAAATCCGTGCTGGTGCGCATGGAGCGCCTCAGCGCCGCGCCGATACCGAGCACGAACGCGAAGTACGTCCCCATGATGATCCAGTCGATCGCCTTCGGATGCATGCGGCCGTCCCTTCAGCGGCGCGCCGCGCCGCCCGCGGATCCGATGCGGCTCTGCCAGGCGGCCTGCAGGGCCTGCGCGCGCTGGCGCACCAGCGGCGCGCCGTCGCCCGCCCTGTAGAGCGCCCCGCCGACGCCGATGCCGGCCGCGCCGGCCTCGAGCCAGCTCGCCAGATCGTGCGCGCCGGTGCCGCCGACCGCCCACACGCCCACCGTGCGCGGCAACACATCGCGCAATGCCCTCAGGTAGCTGGGTCCCGCGCTCGAGGCGGGAAACAGCTTCAGCCCGGTCGCGCCCGCCTCGAGCGCCGCGAACGCCTCGGTGGCCGTGAAGAACCCCGGCAGGCACTCGAGCCCGAGCGCAACGGCGCGGCCGATGACGGCCGCATCGGTGTGCGGCGAGACCACGAGGCGCGCGCCCGCCGCAGCGACTTCGTTCACCTGCCGCACCGACATCACCGTGCCGGCGCCGATCAGCGCGTCCGCGCCGAACGCCTCACTGAGGAGCGAGATGCTCTCGAGCGGCTGCGGCGAGTTCAGCGGCACCTCCATCACACGAATGCCGCCATCGAGCAGCGCCCGCCCGATGCCCACCGCATCCTGCGGACCGACTCCGCGCAGAATCGCCACCACCGGCGGCGCATCGGCGCCGGTGAACTGTCGTAGCCTCATGTCATGACTCCTGCAAACTCTGCGCCGCCGCGTGCAGTCCGGCAAGCACACAACGGTCGCCGTCGAGCCGGTGCGCATCCGCGCCGTAGCCGGCGAGCGCGCGCAGATAGCGCGCCGTGAGCGCCGGATCGCCGATGAGCGTCAGGGGTGCGCCCGCGGCGCTGCGCAGGGCGAGCATGCTCTGCACCTCGGCGCCGATCAGCAGCCCCGAGAGCAGCGAGCGGGCCCAGCCGGCCGAACGGGCCTCGATCAGCTGGGCGCTGCGCACCTCGAACAGGTTGGCCGCCAGATCGAAGCGCGCCGCGTTGCGCAGGCCGACGTCGAACGCATCCTCATCCGGCTCTGGCGCAGCACCCAAGCGCAGGAGCGAGGAGCGCGTGCTCAGCAGCTCGAACAGCTCACCCGTGCAGTACGTCTGCAGCCGCGCGATGCGCCCGTCGCGCACTTCGACCCATTTGCTGTGCGTGCCCGGCAGCACCATCATCTGCCGGCCCGAGGCGAGCGAGGGCTCGAGCGCGAGTGCCCCGAAGATCTGCGTCTCCTCGCCGCGCATCACATCCGCCACGTCGCGGAAGTTGTGCGCCTGGATGCCCGGAACGAGAGTCAGCGAGTCCTCACCGCAGCGCATTGCCGCGGCGCGAGCGAGCCATTGTGCGACGGTCGCGGGAGCGCGCACGTACGGCACCTCCGCAAGCCCGTGGCGCGATCCCGCCATGCCGCACAGCACGATGCGCTCGAGGCGCCGCTGTGCGCGCCACGGCGCCACCACGCGCGCCAGCGCCTCGGCGGGCGAGTCCTGACCGAGCTGTCCGATGCCGGGCCCCTCGCGCCGCGCGGCGATCGACCCGCCGAGCGCCAGAAAGGCGCGCAGCCGGCTGCTGCCCCAGTCGCACAGAACCCGCGCCGGCCCATCTGGCGCACCCGGCGCTGGCGGCGGCGCTGCGGCCTCGATGTCGCACTCTATGGGCTCTGCCATCGGCTCACTCGCACGCGACCGTCGCGGGCGGTTGGATCAGGCCCGGGGCCGGAGCGCTGAAGCAGAACACATCGCCGGCGAGCGGCTGCGCCATCCGCTCGCTCGGGGAGAGTCCCTGACGGGCGGTGGTGACGTACGCGGTGCGCAGATCGGCACCGCCGAAGGCGACCTTGGTGACCTGCGAGCAGGGCAACGCCACCGTGGCGAGCAGCCGCCCGGCCGGCGAATATCGCCGCACTCCCCCGCCGGACCACAGCGCGATCCACAGACACCCGTCGGCATCCACGGCGGTTCCGTCCGGATAGCCGGCGCCCGCCTCGACCCGGATCAGCTCGCGCTTGTTGCGCAGCACATGCGGCTCGGGTCGGTCGAAGGCGTACACCGTGCGACCGACACTGTCGGTGTGGTAGAAGGTCCGCCCATCGGGACTGAACGCCGGCCCATTGGTGACGATGTAACCGGTATCCAGGGTCACGCAGCGGCCGTGCGCATCGAGCCGATAGAGCGCGCCGCTCGGCTGGCTCTCCGGGTCGTGCATCGAGCCGAACCACAGCGCCCCCTCGGGACTGACGCAGCCGTCGTTGATGCGATTGTCGGACAAGTGCGGCTCGACCGGCACGAGCGCCGTGAAGGTTCCGCTCAGCGGATCGAACCGGTGCAGTCCGCCCTTCAGTCCCACCACGAAGCCGCCGGCGGCGCGCGGCGCGAGAAACCCCGGCCGCGCCGGCGTCGGCCAGCTGCGTTGCTCGCCGCTGCCGGGCCCCAGGCGATGCACACGGCAGCCCTTGATGTCGACCAGCCACAGCGTCGAATCCTCGGCGACCCAGAGCGGACCCTCGCCGAGCTCGGCGCCCACCGCGAACGCCAGCTGTACCCGCACGCTCAGCACCTCACCGCGCGGCATCCGCCCATGTTCGCGCCATGCCGGCGCCGCCCGCAGCGCACGAGCGGTACGCCAGTGACCTGCACGGTTTGCCCCTCCGAGGCCTGCGCAGCGAACGCGCCGCGATACATCTGATTAGTCTGATTATTTGGCCGCCGGCCGTCAAGAGCGGCGCAGGGGGCGGCGCTCAGCGCCGGTAGCCGTAGTACTCGCAGAACCAGTCGACGAAGCGGCGCACGCCCTCCTCGACCGGGGTCGCGGGACGGTAGCCGACATCGCGGGCGAGATCCTCGACGTCCGCGCACGTCTCGGGCACATCCCCCGGCTGCAGCGGCAGGAAGCGCTTCTCGGCCTTGCGTCCAAGGCACTCCTCGAGCACCTCGATGTAGCGCATCAGCTGCACCGACTGGTGATTGCCGATGTTGTAGATGCGGTACGGCGCGCGGCTCGAGGCCGGATCATGGGTCGCGCCGCTCCAGTCCGGATCGGGCGCAGCGATGTGCTCGCAGGCGCGCACCACGCCCTCGGCGATGTCATCGACGTACGTGAAATCACGCTTGTGGTGCCCGTTGTTGTAGACGTCGATGGGCTTGCCCTCGAGGATGTTGCGGGCGAACAGGAACAGCGCCATGTCGGGGCGTCCCCAGGGCCCGTAGACGGTGAAGAAGCGCAGCCCCGTGGTCGGCAGCGCGAACAGCGCCGAGTAGCTGTGCGCCATCATCTCGTTGGCCTTCTTGGTCGCGGCGTAAATCGACAGCGGATGGGCCGCGCCGCGATGCGGCGAGAACGGCATGTCGGTATTGGCGCCGTAGACCGAGCTGGTCGAGGCGTAGACCAGATGCTCGATGCCGTTGTGCCGGCAGCCCTCGAGCACCGTCAGCGTGCCGGTGACGTTGCTGCGCACGTAACTGTGCGGATCCTGCAGCGAATGGCGCACGCCGGCCTGCGCCGCGAGGTGAATCACCCGCGCGAAGCGCTCCTCGGCAAACAGGCGCGCCATGCCCGCCTCATCGGCGAGGTCGAGGCGCACGAAGCGAAAGCCGCTCTCGTGGCTGAGCAGCGCCAAGCGCGCCTGCTTGAGCGTGACGTCGTAGTAGTCATTGAGGTTGTCGAGCCCGACCACCTCATGCCCGCGGGCGAGGAGCTTGCGGGTCGTGTGAAAGCCGATGAACCCGGCCGCGCCGGTGAGAAGGATTTTCATAGGTACCGATTTCCCTCGGCGGCCGCACGCACCGCCAGCCGTTGCGCCAATCGCCCGCATTGTACTCAGCGGCCCGCGCGCGATGCAGCGCTTTGCGCCGCGCCGGGCTAGGGCCGCTCGACGCCGAGCTTGGAATCGAGCGGCGCACGGGCGCCGCTGCGGCGGGTCTTGCCGGTGATGATGATGACTACGCTCACGATCACGAGCACCGTGCCGAGCGCGGTGCGCGCATCGAGCGGCTCGCCGCCGAAGAGATAACCGATGAGGACCGCGACCAGGGGATTGACGTAGGCATAGGTGCCGACCCGGGTCGGGGACTCATGATGAATCAGCCAGATGTACGCGCCGAACCCGAGGAGCGAGCCGGCCACGATGAGATAGGCGAGCGCGAGCCAGGCGCCGGCAGAGACCGCCGCGGGATGAAAGCCGTGCTCCTCGCCGAGGATCACGGTGGCCACCGCGAGCAGCCCGCCGCCAAGGAGCATCTGCGTGCCCGCACTCATGATCTTCGAGCCGGGCAGCGGCAGCACCCGCATCAGAATTGAGGCGCCCGACCAGCTTATCGCCGCCACCACGAGTGAGACCGCCCCCAGCCGGTACACCGGCGGCCCCGCGACGCCCAACGAGGGATCGACCAGCACCACCACGCCCCCGAGGCCGACCAGAAGCGCGACCGCGAGGCGCGGTGTCAGCCGCTGGGTACGCAGCCAGATGATTTCCCCGATCGCCGTGAAGGCCGGGATACTCGCCAGGATCACCGCCGCCATGCCCGAGGGAACCCGGCGCTCGGCGCTGAAGAGCAGACCGTAGTCGAGCAGAAAGATGAGAAACGCGAGCAGCGCGATCGAGCCCCACTGAGGGCGGCTGGGCAGGCGCTCGCCCCGCACCAGCGCCCATGCGCACATCACCGCGCCGGCGACGCTGAAGCGGATCGCCGCCAACAGGAGCGGCGCAATCTCGAGCACGCCGACGCGGATCGCAAAGAACGTCGAGCCCCAGACGAAGTAGATGATCCCGAAGGCAGTGAGGGTCTTGAGCCTGCTGGGCACAGCGCGCTCCGGCCGGGGTGAAGGCGAGGTGTGTCGAGAGAGAACGATGATACCGTGGCGCCTGCGGTGCCGCCTCAATCGCGGCGCCGCGCGGGCGCTCACGCGCGCAGGCGTACGCGTCCTACAGCATCGTGCGCATCGATGGCAAGGGCGCCCCAGAGCGACTCGACTGAGCGTTCCGCAGCGGTGATCGCCTGCAACGCGCGCACGACGTCGGCATCGAATGTCACGCCCGCACCCCGCTCAAGCTCGGCAAGGGCCGGATCGATCCCGAGCGCCCGCCGGTACGGCCGATCATCGCACATCGACTGGAAGACATCGGCGACGGCAACGATGCGCGCCTCGGGCAGAATCGCCTCGCCTCTCAAGCGGGCCGGATACCCCGATCCGTCGAGACGCTCGTGGTGTTGCACGACGATCAGATGAATCGGCCAGGGCAGAATCACCGGCGCGAGAATGTCGGCACCGATCTGCGCATGGCTCTCGACCAGGGACCGCTCGGCGGCGGTGAATTCGCTGGGCTTGGCGAGGATCTCCCAGGGAATGGCCACCTTGCCGATATCGTGCACGAGCGCACCTAGGTACAGGCCCTCGAGCCGCTCGCTATCAAACCCCAAGCGGCGGCCCATCGCCACCGAAAGCTCGGCGACGCGCAGCTGGTGACGCGCGGTGAATTGATCCCGCCGCGCCGCCACCGCACTCATCGCATGCACGGTCTGGATCAGGGCGAAGCGGCAGTTCCCAAGCGCTTCCTCGAGCTCATCGGCGCGCCTGCGCGGTTGTGATGTCAGGTCAGTATCGGGGTTGGCGTTCATCCACTCAATCCGTCTCACACGCAGTCGGGCCCTGGCCCGCATCAGTTGTCGGGGCCCGTTGCAGCAGCCACCCGTTGCGGCGCCCGCCCGGCATGGACTCACTGCGCAACCCGCCGAGCACCCCTTCCTTTGGATCAAGTATATCCATAGGCGGGGTCGAATGCTGAGCCGCGGATCGCCGGTCCCAGCGTGCGGTGAGTCACAAATCGGTGTGTCCGGGCCGGAGTTTTGCGCGCGGCTGCCGACAACCGGGTCAGATCACGGAGTGTTCGTGTGACCACCGGGGTATGGATCCATCCATGGGCTTCTGGCTGTTGACACCGCTGCTGCTCGCCGCCGCCGCCGTCGCCATGCGACCGGCGCTGCGCCGGGCATTCGGTTGGGGCGCGCCGATCGCCGGGCGCGCCCCGGCCGGCGCCGCACCGGCGCCCGATGAATCCCCTGGCCCGGCCGCCACGGCGCAACCGGTCCCGCCGCCGTCACAGGAGCCCCGACCCGAGACGACCGCACAGCCGCTTGAGGCCGCGCAGGTCCTCGGACAGCTGCGCGCGCTGCAGCTCGGACTCACCGCGCCGCTCGCGGTGCGGGCCGAGCGCGACCGGCAGGTCGCTGCCGTCCTCGCGCAGATCGGCGATCCGGCGAGCGAGCGGCGACACTTCCCGCGCCGCCCCAACCTGCTGCCGCAGCTGATGCACGCCATCAACGACGAAAGCGTCGCACGGCGCCAGCTCGTGGCGATCATCGCGCGCGATCCGGCGCTGGTCGACAGTCTGCTGCGCATGGCGAACAGCTCGTTCTATCGCATCAGCCCGCAGCCGGTCGAGTCGATCGAGCGGGCGGTGGCGATTCTCGGCAGCGACGGTCTGCGCTCGGTGATCGCCACAGCGCTGATGCAGCCCATCTTCACAAGCGCCGCCGCCACCGAATTTCCACGCTTCGCGCAGCTGGTCTGGGAGCATGCGCTGCGCTCGGCACAGGCGGCGGTCGTGCACGCGGCGGTGGCCGAGCGTACCGAGCCGTTCGCCGCCGAGCTGCTCAGTCTGATCAGCGGGCTGGCCGAGATCGTGCTGTTTCGCGCCGCGCGCGAGCATTGCGCGGCCGTGACCCAGGGCGGCACCTCGTGCGCCGCCCTGATCGCCACGATCATGGACGCGCATGCGAGCGACCTGGCGCAGCGTATCGGCGCGGACTGGCAGCTGTCCGAACCGTCGCTCGCCGCCCTCGCCGAGCAGCGCGACCCAGCGACCCCGCTTGGACGATCGCTGCGATTTGGTCGCCTCGCCGGCGCGCTCGCCGTGCTCTTCGGCAACGGACGAATCGACAATGCCACCGCGCGCCTGTCGCTGCCGCGCGGCGCGCTGCCCGCCGGGCACCACGACACGCTCCTTGGGAAACTCCTGCTCCCCTTCCAGGACCCGCGCACCGGGACCCGGGCAGCCAAGCGGCGCTGAGCGTGGCGTCAGCTCCTGCGCGCTCTCCCGCGCGGTGGACGCAGCTCAATAACGGGCCGATGATGTGCAGGCGGCCTGTGACCGCACCGCGGAAGGCATCGCTATGAACCCGCTCGTCCTGCCCGTTCTCGTGTCCACGCTGGCCGGCACCGTGCTCGGCGCCCTGATCGCCTGGCTCCTCACCCATGTGTACGCACGCCTCGCGGTGCGCGATGTGCGCAAGCAGCGCGAGCAGCTGGAGCGCTATAACAGAACGCTGACGACCTTCCTCAAGGCCTGGGAGGAACAGGGCCACGTGGAGCTCTTGCGCAACGACCGAGGCGAGATCACGGGCGGCCGGCTGCGCCTGCCGTCCGGCCCGGCGGCGCTCGCCGATCAATCCGATGCGGGCCCGGGCGGCCCGCCGCGCCGACTGTGAGGATGCGTCCGCCCACAGCCGGCGCCGCCCGCTGAGCTATCGGCCGCCGCCGGCGAGCCGGTCGAGTCCGGCACGCAGATCGGCCTGCAGATCCTCGAGGTCCTCCAGGCCGATCTGCACCCGCAGGGCGAGCCCGCCGGGATTCCACGCCGTCGCCGTGCGGTAGGTGCTGCAGTCAAAGGGAATGATGAGACTCTCGAAGCCGCCCCACGAGTAGCCCATACCGAATATCCCCAGGTGATCGAGCATGCGGGCGAGGTCCTCCCGGGTGAAGCCCGGGCGCAGGATTATGGAAAAGACGCCCGTGGAGCCCGTGAAGTCCCGTGCCCAGAACTCGTGACCAGGACAGGTTGGAAACGCAGGGTGAAGCACGGTCATGACCTGCGGCTGGGCGCGCAGCCAGCCGGCCATCTGCAGACCTCGGGTCTCGGCCTCCTTCAGCCGGATATGCAGCGTGCGCATGCCGCGCAGCGCGAGGTAGCAGTCCTCCGCCCCGGGCACCATGGCGAGGCTCTGATAGGTCCGCCGCAGCGCCGGCCACAGCCGCTCACCGGCGCTCACCAGCCCGAGGAGGATGTCTGCGTGTCCGCTGAGGTACTTCGTCCCCGCCTCCACCGCAAGATCGCACCCGTGCTGATGCGCGGGGAAGTAAAGCGGCGTGGCCCAGGTGTTGTCGATGATCGTCGTGAGGCCGCGCCGGCGTGCGAGCGCGGTGATGCTCGGCACATCCTGCACCTCGAAGCTCTGCGAGCCGGGAGACTCGAGAAAGACCGTCGAGGTATTGGGCCGGATCAGCGCCTCGAGCCCGGCGCCGAGCAGAGGATCGTAGTAGGTCGTTTCGATCCCGAACCGCTCGAGCAGGTCGGCGCACAGCAGCCGGGTCGGCAGATACACGCTGTCCGGCACGAGCAGGTGATCGCCGCTCCGCAGCGCAGTGAGCAGCGCCAGCGCGACCGCCCCCAGTCCCGATGGGGCGAGCGCGGTGCCGGCCGCCCCGGTGAGCGCCGTCCATGCGCTCTCCAGACTCTCCACGGTCGGGGTCCCGGCCGTGCCATAGGCATAGCGTGCCCGCTGGTTCTGCAGATCATCCAGCGTCTTGAACAGAACCGTCGAGCCGCGGTAGACGGGCGTGTTGATGAAGCCGTAGTGCGCCTCGGAGGTCCTGCCGAGGTGGGCGAGCCGTGTGCCGATTCCCATGGATTGTCCGGTGTCTTTCATAAGCTGCCGCGTCGGTCCACTTGAACGAAATGCCGCCCGGTATACGCTTTTGAGCCCTGGCCTGCATCCTGGGCAGCGCTGCGCCGGCCCGAAGCAGCGCACCGCGCGGAGGGGGGGTGCGCCGCCCGCCATGACCGAGTCACCGAGACGCAATGCCGCGGCGCGATCTGCTACAGTACCGCTTGCATCGACAAGCGATGCGCTACGGGTTGGGCATGCCTGCTCGGGCCGGGGGCTCCAGAGGGCATGCCGAAAGGCACGGCGTCGACAGCGGCATCTGCAACGGTGCCGGATGCGTTTTTGGGGCGACCGTACGTGCTGCAGCAGACCCGCGCGGCCCACGCCGGATGCAGCGACCGCGGCACGCGATGCAATGGCACGGGCTCCGGCGACAGCCGCGGACCGCGGGATGAATACAAGTGCGGACGCACCCCATGCGCTGCGCCGGGTGATGGCATATGCCTCTGACCGCCGAGCCGCACGCCGGCGCAATCCGCTTAAGCGGGACACGATTGCTCGCGCCGCGCTACTGGCCGACGTGGGTAGCTCTCGGGACGCTGCGCCTGCTCGCGCTGCTGCCCTTCCCGGTGCAACTTGCGATCGGCCGCGCGCTCGGGGCGGTATTGCGCCGCCTGCCCGTTCGCTTCGTGAGCATTGCCCGCCGCAACATCGACCTGTGTCTTCCGGAGCTTCAGCGCGCCGAGCGCGAGCGCCTGCTCGATCGGCACTTCGCGAGCCTGGGCATCGCGCTGATGGAGATTGCGCTCGCCTGGTGGAGCCCGGCGGCGCGGCTGCGGCAGATGGCGCAGGTCGAGGGCCTCGAGCACGTGCGCGAGGCGCTCGGGCGCGGGCGCGGCGTCATATTGCTGACGGCGCACTTCACGCCGCTCGAGATCGGCGGGCGGATTCTCTCGGCGATATTCCCGATCAACGTTCTGTACCGCCCGACCAAGAACGAGGCCCTCGCCTACATGCAGAGCCAGTGCCGCTGCCGCAACGGCGGGCGGGCCATCCGCCGCGATGACATCCGCTCGATGGTCGCGGCTTTGAAGAACAACGAGTGCGTCTGGTTCGCGCCCGACCAGAGCTACCGGAAGAAGGGCGCCGAGATGGTGCCGCTGTTCGGCATCCCGGTCGCGACCAACACCGCCACGTCCCGGATCGCGCGCCTGACCGGCGCTGCCGTCCTGCCCTATTTCGTCGAGCGGCTGCCCGGCACCGGCGGGTACCGGCTGGTCATTCTGCCGCCGATGGAGAACTTCCCGAGCGACTCCCCGTGCGAAGATGCCGCGCGGTTTCATCGGCTGATCGAGGAACACGTGCGCGCCGTTCCCGACCAGTACCTGTGGATTCACCGCCGGTTCAAGGGGCTGAGCGCGGATTATCCCGATTACTACCGCAAGGCGACACCTGTCAACGCTCACAGCTGAGCGCTGCGGCGCGCACGGCCGGCTGCCAGCCGGGGAACCGCTGCGGCCAGATGCGGCGCACCTGTTCCGAACAGGCTGACAGCGGCATGACAGCGCCCTTGCCGCTCGCGCACACCTGAGGAAGCACCATGAGCCCGATCCTGCTCACGAACGCCAGAATCTTCGACGGCGAGAGCGCCGACTGTCCGGAGGGCATGCAGGTGCTCATCGAGCAGGGGCAGATCCGGGAGGTCTCCTCCCGGCCGATCAAAGCGCTCAACGCGAACGTCATCGATATCGCCGGGCACACGCTGATGCCCGGGCTCATCGACGCCCACGTCCACGCCTACGGTTGTGACGTCAACGTGCAGAAGATCGAGCTCGCCGGCGACGCCTACCGGGGGGCCTATGCCGCGCGTATGCTCGGCTTCGCGCTGGACTGCGGGTTTACGGCCGTCAGGGACGTCGGCGGCGGCGATTACAGTCTCTGGCGCGCCATCCAGGACGGCTTGATCCGCGCTCCGCGCTTCTATTACGCGGGCAAGATGCTCTCCATGACCGGCGGTCACGGGGATCTGCGCACGATGGCCGAAGCGCACCACGAGCACTGCCAGTGCGCCGCCAGCGGCTCGCTGTGCCTCATCGTCGATGGCGTCGATGAGTGCATCAAGGCCGCCCGCGAGCAGCTGCGCCGCGGCGCGCACTGCATCAAGATCATGGGCTCGGGCGGGGTCGCCTCGCCGACCGACCCGATCTGGATGAACCAGTACCGCGAGGACGAGATCCGCGCGATCGTCAATGAGACGGCGGAGCGGCGCACGTACACGACCGCTCACTGCCATCCGGCGAGTGCCGTGCGCCGCTGCGCCGAATACGGCGTGCGCTGCATCGAGCACGGCACACTGATCGATGAGGAAACCGCCGCCTTCGTCGCGAGCAAGGGCGCATTCGTCGTGCCCACCATGGCCATCATCTTCGCGCTCATCGAGAGCGGCAAGCAGCTCGGCTTTCCGCCGCAGAGTCTGCAGAAGGCCCAGGTCGCCTACGAGCGCGCGCTCGGCGGCATGGAATCGATGCGCCGCGCGGGCGTGAGCATGGGATTCGGCACGGATCTGCTGGGTCAGACGCACGTGCAGCAGTGCCGCGAGTTCACGATACGCCGGGAAGTGTTCACCCCAGTGGAGATCCTGCGGCAGGCGACCTCGGTCAACGCCGCGATACTGCAGGAGCAGGGACGGTTGGGCTGCATCAAACCCGGGGCGCACGCGGATCTGCTGGTCGTCGACGGCGATCCGCTCACCGACATCGAGCTGCTTGCCGCCAACGGACGGCACCTGCGGCTCATCATGCGGGCAGGAGAGCTGCTGCGCAACGAGCTGTAGATGCGCGAGCCGCGGACGCCGGCTAGGCGAAGTGCCTTCGCCGCCATGCCAGCCGTGCGTGGTCCCGGGCCGGCGCATTACAATGTCTTGCGGTTCGATCACGGGAGAGAGGCATGTCGACACACACGGCCACGATAGAATGGCGCCGCGGCTCGCAGCCGTTCCTCGACCGCAAGTACTCGCGCGCTCATGTATGGAAGTTCGATGGAGGGGCGCTCGTTGAGGCGTCGAGCTCACCGCACGTCGTACGGGAGCCGTTTTCTGTCGCAGCCAACGTGGATCCGGAAGAAGCGTTTGTCGCCGCCCTCTCAAGCTGTCACATGCTTGGATTTCTCAGCATCGCTGCTGCGGCCGGCTATTGCGTGGATTCCTACCGCGATGAGGCGGCCGGCCACATGACGCGCAACGCCGCGGGGCACGAGTGGATCAGCCGCGTCGAGCTGCAGCCGCGCGTCGTGTTCTCCGGGTCGAAGCGTCCCGAGGCGGCAACGCTCGCGCACATGCACCATGAGGCGCACGCGAGTTGCTTCATCGCGAACTCCGTGCGCACCGAGGTCGTCGTGCGCGACTAGCGAGGCGATCGTCAGTCCAACGGCCAGGGCATCGCGCCAGAAAGATTGCCCTCGTCGGAACCGGCATTCGGTGGCTGCTCCATGCCACCGGCGCTTCGCCACCAGGGCTCGACCCGACCGGTGGCATATTCCGGCTCAAGCGGCTCGCCGAGCCTCGGCATCAGGAGCCGCGCGCGACTGCCCGGTCGCAGCGCGAGCAGACTCTCGGCGGGCTGATCCCAGGCGTGCATGGCCAGGCTGAAGGTACCCCAGTGCACGGGCAGCCAGGCGCCGGCGCCAAGAAGCTCGGCCGCCTCGAGCGCGTGCTCGGGGCCCAGATGCATATCACCCCAGGCGGGATGCCAGCCGCCGACCTCGAGCATCACCAGATCGAACGGCGCGAAACGCGCGCGGATGCGCTCGAATTCGCCGGTCAGTCCGGTGTCGCCGCTGAAAAAGACGCAATGGCGCTGCGACCGCACGACGAATGACGACCACAGCGTGCTGTTGCGAGTCCTCGGCGTACGTCCTGAAAAATGTTGGGCCGGCACGGCGCTCACCCGCACGCCTGTGCCGGGCAAGTCGTAGTGCTCCCACCAGTCGAGCTCCGTGATGCGCTCGGGCGCCACGCCCCAGGCCTCCAGGTGCGCGCCGACGCCGAGCGAGGTCAAAAACGGCGCAGCGCTTCGGGCGAGCGCGCGGATGGTCGGGTAGTCGAGATGATCGTAGTGATCATGCGAGAGGAGGACGAGGTCAAGCGGCGGCATCGCGCCGAGCGCCACCGGCACGGGCTGGAAGCGCTTCGGGCCGGCGAGACGCAGGGGCGAGGCGCGCGGCCCCCAGACCGGATCGGTGAGCACCCGCGCACCGTCGATCTCGATGAGGATGGTCGAGTGCCCGAGCCACGTGGTGCGCAGACCGCTCGCGGGCTTGCGCCGCCAGACCTCAAGCGGATCCATCGAGGGCAGCGGCCGTTGCGGCACTCGCCGGCCGCCGCGGCGCAGCAGTAACGCGCTGAAACTCGGCATCGCCGCGTACGGATCACGCAAGCCGGGACGAATCGGACGCACATTGCGGAAGGCTGCCCCGGCCCACTGCAGCGAGGCTTTCATGCGCGCAACCCGCATGCCTTGCGCCCTTGAACCGAGTGCTTTCACGGTGTCATCCCAATGCCAAGCCTGCGAGTTTACGACAGCCGGGACGGCGCGTCGCACATGCGCGCCACGCCAGCGAACGCGGCGCCCGGGCACATCGGCGCTTGGCCGACTCGGCAAGGGACACTGACCCGTGGCGGCTTCCGGGCGAGCACCCTTGACTCGATCGGCGCTGAGGCCAAACTGTCCCATATGACACGCCGCAGCGGATACGCGGATCTACCCCTGCACGGCGGCCGTGTCCCGGCCTGGCTGAGCACGCGCAGGGCTGCGCTCGGCCGTGTCATCGCTGAGGCGATCGTGCATCACTATGGGCGGGACGAGCTGCTGCGCCGTCTGGCCCACCCGTTCTGGTTTCAGTCCTTCGGCGCGGTCATGGGCATGGATTGGCACTCCTCGGGCATCACCACCAGTGTGCTCGGCGCCTTGAAACGCGGGCTGGCTCCGGTGCAGCGCGAGCTCGGCATTTATGTCTGCGGCGGCCGCGGTCGGGCCTCGCGCCGCACGCCCGAGGAGCTGATGCGCGTCGGCGAGTGCACGGGCATCGATGCGGCGCGTCTGGCGACCACGAGCCGCCTCGTTGCCAAGATCGACAGCGCCGCCGTGCAAGACGGGTACGAGCTGTATCTGCACGGCTTCATCGTCACCACCGGCGGGCAGTGGTGCGTGGTGCAGCAGGGTATGAACCCGGCCCGCCGGGAGGCACGGCGCTATCACTGGCAGTGCGAAGGGCTCGAGAGCTTCTTCGACTCGCCGCACGCGGCGATCGAGGGCCTCAATCAGGGCCGGATCGTCAATCTCGCCGACGCTCGGGCGCGCGCCGCCCGGGCCGCTGGGATTGAGCTCGTCCATGCCGGGCCGGAGCGTACGCTCGGCGTGCTGCGAAAACTGCGGCCGGAGCGGGGTCGGACACTCAACCTGTTCCCGGACCTGGAGCGCGCAGCGCCGCCGGCCGCAGCCGGGCTGCCAACGTCCGTCCCGCATCTGTCGATGCCATCACGACATGAAGTGCTCGCCTCGGACATCGTGCTGCGCCGGCTGCACGGCACTCTCGCTGCCGCCGCCGAGCGCGGCCCACGGGATTACGCAGACCTGCTGCTCACGCCCGGTGTCGGCGCACGCACTGTCGCTGCGCTCGCATTCGTGGCCGAGGTCGTGCACGGCGCGCCCTCGCGCTTCACAGACCCGGCGCGCTTCTCGCTCGCGCACGGCGGCAAGGACGGGCACCCCTTCCCGGTGCCGGTGAAGGTGTACGACGAGACGCTGCGCGTGCTGAAGCAGGCAGTGAGCCAGGCCAGACTGGGCCGCACCGACAAGCTCGATGCGCTGCGGCGTCTCGATGCGCAGGCGCGCAGACTCGAGCGCACCGCCGGCGGACCGAGCTTCGAGGCGCTCATCGCCGAGGAGCGCGCCATGACAACGGGGTTCGGCGGACGCACCGTGTTCGATCGCTGAGCGCCTCTGCCTCGCCCGCATTCCGTCATCCGGTCCGGCTGCCGCCGTTGCGCGGCGCGCCGCCCCACCCTCGCCGCCCGCCCGCTCAGCGCTCGCGGCGCCTCTCGAGCCGCGCAGCGATCAGTCGGGCGATCGCGACAGAAACTGGCGCAGCACGCGCTCGGCCCCGGCCGGATCGTCGCGATGAACGCCATGGCCGGCATCGGGAAACACATGAAGCTCACCCACAGCGGGGGCGAGCGCCGCGTGGATTTCCCGGCTGCACACCGGAGGGGTGATCGGGTCATACCCTCCGGCGAGGATCAGCGTGGGACAGGCAATCCTGCCAACATCCGCTCGCGCATCCATGGTGCGCATCTCGCCCAGGATGAAATGCCGCGTGACCTGCGGCCTGATGATCGCCCGCTTGCGCGCCTGGGCCTCCTCGGCATTCGGGCTCGGGTTGTAGAGAGGCAGGCAGACGTCCATGTACTCCTGCATGGCCTGCTCATCCGGCTTCGTCCAGAACCTCTCCGCCACCTCGCGCGCCCTCTCACCGCCACGCTCCCCCATCAGCGCCACGGTGGTCGAGAGGCGCAGCCGCGCCGCCGTGGAGGAGAGAATCAGCCGGGACGGATGCTGCGGATACTGCGCGGCGTACGAGATTGCCACCATGCCGCCGAAGGAATTCCCGTAGACCACCGGCTTGCTGATGCCCAACCGGTCGCAGAACGCCTTCACGTCCTTGCCCCATTGCGCGAGGGTCCAGGACTCGCTTGCGCCGGAGGAACGTCCGTTACCCCGGTGATCGAGGTAAACGACCTGGTAGTGATCGGCGAAGCGGTCGAAATACGGCCGCAGGGTCGTGTGATCGAAGCCGGGTCCGCCGTGCATGACGATGAGCGTCTCACGGGTTTGCATACGATCGCCTGCAATCGCCAGTTGCGCGCCCACCGTGTCGAAGAACAGTCGCGCACCGTCGATGTCGATATACATATCAGGTCTCCCGCCTCTCGCCGTCACAATACCAGACGCCCGTGTGCCGCGCTGACACCAGGCGGACCGAATAGCGAAGCCACGGCATCGGCTGCAAGGCCCGCTCCGCGCAGCGCTTGCCTGCGCTCAGCGCCCCGGGCGACCGGCCTCGGCGAACTGAGCTCGCACTCGGCGGTGCATTCGATCGATTAAGCGGCAGCGGGTCTGCACCGCTCAAGAGCGGCGCGTGAGCATCGGGTACTGCAGAGCCGGTGATTGCAGCCAACCATGCCCTTGAGCAACCGCAGCGCATCGTCGGTCGATCATTGAAACCAGATTGCCCCTGCGATCGCAATCCAGAAAGTGCGCGCGGCAGCACAGGCACAGCATGCGGAGCCTGAAATTTCTGCGCTCATGGCGAGAGCGATGCGTCCTGCGCAGTCGGCTCCCGATTGGCTGCACCGGCGCTGCAAGCACTGCGCTCGGCATGTGGCAGCCGAAGCCCGTGACTGTGCCGAATGCGGCCGCTCACCTCCCGCATCCCTCTGACGGCAGGACCTCATGGCGCACGAGGGCCTCTTTGAGGGGCCCCAGCCACGGCTCGAAGTGGCGCCATTGATCGATTCCCGCCCGATTGATCGGCTGACGGACCTGCTCGGAGCTCGGGCTGTGGACGGCACGTTCGGTCTTGTGAAACTCGAAGCACGCAGGCTGCGGATCCAGGCCGCAGAACTCGAGCATGCGCCGTACGCTCGTCGGGAAATCCGCGACGAGCTCCTCGTGCTCGACCCGCAATATCTTCCCGGGCAGAACCGCTTCCCAATGGCGCATGAGCTGCAGATACAGGCGGTAGTAGCGCGCGATGTCGTCGAAGCTGTACGTGAACTCCGGACCGGATTTGGAGGGGAACAGCTGCTTGAAGTTGCTGAAGCAGCACGCCATTGGCTCCCGGCGCGCATCGATGATGCGGGAATTCGGCAGGATCAGGTGAATGAGCCCCAGGTCGCGAAAGTTGTTCGGCCATTTATCGACGAAGAACGGCTTGCCGTGACGGTAGGCGCGTGTTTCCCGGATGTACTCCTCCCCGAGGCGCGCGCAGTCCTCTCTGGTGAGTTGCGCGAGCACGCCCGGGTAGCGCGGGCTGTCGGGCGGCCGGGTTCGGTCGTGCAGACCGTAGACCAGGTGCGGGATGTTCGCCAACTCCATGGTTCCCTCCACCTCGGAGTGCGAGGCGAGAATCTGCTCGATCAGAGTCGATCCGGCGCGGGGCAGTCCGACGACGAAAATCGGCGCCGCATCCGGATAGCCCCAACCCTCGCGAGCCGCAAAGAACTCCCGTGTGCAGGTGACAGTCTGAAGTCGCGCAAGGGTCTCGAGGAACTCGGGGCTGTGGCGGGATTCCCGCTTCCTCAGCGCGTTGCCACGCTCGTAATACCGAAACGATCTCTCGTACTCACCCCGATCCTCTAACGCCTTGCCGAGCGCGAAGGACAGGTGACAGCGGTCCAGGAGGCTCGTTCGCGCGTCGGCTTCGGCGCGGATCATCTGATCCAGCTCGACCTGCTCGAAGCGGTACGTCTTGAGGTTGGCGAGACTCCAATAGGCATCCCCATGATCCGGCCGGACGGCCGCGGCCGCTCGATACGAGCTGATCGCCTCGCCAGCTCGGCCCAAGGTCTTGAGCGCGTGAGCGATGGCCAGATGCAGCTCCGCGTCGTCGGGCGTTTGACTCAGCAGCTTCCGGTACGCAGGCAGAGCCTGCTCGTATTCTCCGAGGCGCGCGCTCGCTGTCGCGTGCGCCATGAGATAATCGCGGTTGCCGGGATCGACCGCGAGCAGCTT
>JAJYLP010000001.1 GCA_021787615.1 Pseudomonadota bacterium | reverse complement strand
CCGCGAACCAGCAACAGTTCTGCACCGTGGGCTACTTCCTCGAGACGAACCTGTATGCGAGCTATCAGATCAATGACAGCTGGCAGGTTCACGCCTCGGTGACGAACCTGTTCAACAAGCAGCCGCCGGTGGACGTGCAGACCTACGGCGGCGGGAGCCTGTTCTTCCCCTACGATCCGGCCCTTCACGAGGACGGAGCGGTGGGCCGGTTCATGACGGTCGGGTTCACCTACGACATGGACTGAGATTGACCGTTTGTTTCCCTTGCAACGGGCCCCTTCGGGGGCCCATTCGGTTGACTCAGCTGCGCAGGCGCTCAGCAGACTCTGCGAAATTCCATGGTCCAGTTCGTCTCCCAGGTCTGGCCATTGTTCAGGGAGAATGCCTGTTCACAGCGCGGCGCGTCGTCCTGGCGGTTCCACAGGTAGCGCACGCGCGCCGGTGCTCCCTCGATTGTGCATTCACCGAGGAATACGCCGATGCCATCGTCAAACTTTCCAGTGACCGGCGGCTCGAGGCGCGCTGGGGTTCGGCCGTCATACCACCAGACAGACCAGCAATCCGCCGCCACGTCGAAGGTGCGAAGCGAAGCACAGCGGTAGGTCCCTCTTGGCTCGAAGAGAACATTCTCGTCCATGACGCCGAATCCGCCGAGGATCTTGCGCGCCTCGCTCCGGCCGACGAATTCCTGCCAGCTCGTGCAGTGCGCCAGCGGTCTCTTGAGCTGCCGATGCCGGACTCGCCATTGACCGAGGATGAAGTCGAAGTCGCTGAATCCGCAGCTCATGTGTGATCCGCGTCATGGAGTGAGGAGCGGTGGCACGGAGATTCCGCTGCCGCGCGTTCCGCGGCGCAATATAGGAAAGGTCTGCGAGCGGACAGACGCCGGGATCTGGCGCATACGACGGCAGTGCCACCGGCGGTGCCGGCCAGCACGCTGCCGGCTGTGCGCCAGGTGCGGCAGGGCCGTGAACACCTGTCTCCACGGCGACCCGCACAGGGGTTCGGGGTCTCGGATCGAGGCATCCATTGCTTTTGTTTACGCTAGCACCGCATCTGTTCAGCGTGACAATCTAGCGTGGCCTGTTGGCGCAATAAAGGGCCAGCGCTGCGCTGATTTTGAGTTCCAGCGCGGCTCGGCAGCGCATCAAAGTTGACTCCCGCGCCGCTTCAACCGCGCGCAACGGCGCCGGGACAGCCGGCCCGTCGTGGAGAATCGTTCAGTTCTGCATACAACAGGCGAGCGGCAGTGCGATGGTCTGTCGGATGGATGAGGTGCGGTGTGCGACTCGGGTGGCTGATCGGTGCTCAAGCCTTGATTGCACTTCGTCAGGCCCGCGCGTCACATCGGGCGGAGATCGCGCAAACCGCCGCCTGGTGCCCTTGACTGCGCTGATTCTGCCCCTCTTCCAGAGCCAGGGCTGACTAGCACGCTAACATGATGCGCGCGTTCCTCTGCGCGGGAATGAGAGGGTGCGGTATGCGCATCCGCGTGACGGCACGCGCTATGCGCTTCACCTTAGAGGTCGTGGGACTGGGTGTCATCTCGCTGGCCACCGCAACGCCGCCGCGGTGTGGCAGCCGGTGCCGAAAGGCCGGCCGACCGGCCCCGGCGCACGCCAACGGTGCATTGAGGGTGGCGCCGGGGCGCCCGGACGGCAGTCGCGGCGTGGGCGGCAGCTCGAGGTCGAAGTGCTCGCGGCGCTGCGCCGCTTCTACCGCTACACGAACGCGCGCAAGCGGGCACACATCGAGCGGCTGGCCTGAAGCGGCGCAACGGGGTGCAATCCGCGCCGGGCGCGGCTATTGTGCGAGCGATGAGTCCCATCGTATTTCTGCGCCGCCAGTCGCCCGACTGGCAGGCCCTCTCGCATGACCACCGCCGCGGCGTGCCGATCGATCCGGCCCGCTATGTGCCGGATCACCCGATACCCGGCTTCCCGCCGCGCATCGAGACGCTGATCGGCGCCTGGAACGCGCGCTTTCGCACCGATTTCTTCACGTTCCGCGCGCTGCTGGTTCGCCTGAGCACGGCCAACCTTGCGGCGGTGAGCGGCGCCGGCCGTTACGCATACGATCAGATGGAGGAGGTTGCCGAGCTCTCGCGCCGCGCGCAGTTCTACCTCTACCCGCACGACGACGACGATTTTTTCGCGCCCGATCTGGCGCGGGCGATCGAGGAGCGCGCGCGCGGCTGCGACGCGTTCGTGACGCCGCTGTTTCGCATCGGCACGGCGAGCTGGACGTTCGTGCCGCCCGGGTGCGTTCCCGAGTACGTGCTCGGCGAGGCGCGCGCCCAGGATTTCCGCTTTCAGACCAACAATTACGCGGTGCACAGCCGCCGCCTTGCGGACGCCGAGCGGATCCACGCGATCAAGGACCACATCGAGGCCTCCGCGTATGCGCACGCGCACTCGTTCACCGAGGCCACCGCGCCGCAGGTACTGAGCGCGACGGTGAAGACCCCGGCATCCGCCTCGACTCTGGCGAAGGCATTCAAGAGCCGCCTCGCGCTGCGCCGCGCCTTCGTGCGCGCCATCGACGGGCTGCACTCGGTGCAACTGCCGCAGCGGTTCGACTGGATCGGCCGCCCCTGCCAGCGCATCGCCTCGTGGCTGGAGGCGGTCTATCGCGGCGAGGCGCTCGAGCCGTCCGCCGAGATCATGTGACGCGCGCGCAGCAGGCCGAGGGCGGTCTTGCCGTCACGGATCTCGCCGCTTTCGGCCCACTGGCAGGCCTCGGCGAAGACGACCCAATGCACCTCGATGACCTCGGCCTGCTCGTGCGCGAGGGCGGCCGTCTCGAGGTCGGTCGCGAGAAACAGGTGCAGCACTTCGCTGAACACCCCCGGGGAGCTGAGGTAGGAGCCGAGACTGCGCCAGGTTGCGCCGCGCACGCCGGCCTCCTCGAGGAGCTCCCGCTGCGCGGTGGCGAGCGGCGGCTCGCCGGGCTCGAGCTTGCCGGCCGGCAGCTCCCACAGCCAGCCGCCGGCCACGTAACGGTACTGGCGCAGCAGGCACACACGCTCATCGGCATCGATCGCCACCGCCACGGCGCCGCCGGGATGATGGACCACCTCGAGGCTCGCCAGGTGTCCGTTCGGCAGCCGCACCTCGTCGGTCGTGACCGAGATGATGCGGCCGCGGTAATGCTCAGTCTGTTTCGACGGCTTCATCGCGGCAGCCTAGCACCGCGGGCCGGCGGGCGCGACGCCGCGGGTGCGGCGCTTGAGCGCGGGCGACGCGCGAGTTTAGACTGAGGGCGAGTGGCAGTCTCATCGCGACGAGTCCTTCGAGTCCTTTGTCCCGAAAGAACGAATTGTCAGCCGTATTCCTGCATGCGGGCTGGCGGTGCGCCAGCACGTACGTGTGGAGCCGCTTTCGGGCGCTGCCGCAGACCCTGTGCTTCTACGAACCGTTCGGCGAACGTCTGGCGCACGTCTCGCCGAAACGTCTCGAGCGCGACACCGCGCACGGCTGGGACTCCCGTCATCCGCCTCTCGAGTCGCCCTATCGCGCCGAATACGAACCCCTGTTGCGCCGGTTTTTACGAGGCGTGCCCGGCTATCACGAGTCTTTCGCCGTGGCGAGCTACTTCCCCCGCGACGGGGCGCGGCGCGAGATCGCGTATCTGGCGCGGCTGCTCGATCATGCCCGAGGCCGCGGCGCCGTGCCGGTGCTGGGGTTCTCGCGCTCCCTCGGCCGGGCCGCGGCGCTGAAGGCGGCACTCGGCGGCTACCACATCGTGCTGCGGCGCGAGGCGCGGCAGCAGTGGCTGTCCTGCCGCAGCTATCGGGAGAGCGGGGCCGCGCCGTACTTCGAGCTGTGCCACTTCCTCATCCTGGCGCTCGCCGAGCCGGACTCGCCCCCCGGGCGGCTCGCCGCGCGCCTCGGCCTGCCGCGGGTGTCGCGCCGGGCCCGAGGCTTCGAGCGGCAGCTGCAGGCGCTGCACGCGGCGCTCTCGCCGTGGAGCGACGAGCGGTCCTATCAGGCCTTCATTGCGGTGTATCTGCTCTCGCAGGCCGCGGCCGCCCCCGCGGCCGATGTGCTGCTCGATGTGGACCGGCTCGGCGAGTCGGCTCCGTACCGCTCCGGGGTGAGCGCGCGGATTCTCACCGACAGCGGGCTGGCCGTGGACTTCAGCGATGCGCGCACGCCGCGCCACGATGAGACGGACGCGGCGGTCGACTTTGAGGCCGTGGAGGCGGACATCCGCGCCCGTCTCATCGAGTGCGGCGCCGAGCTTGCCAGCGATGTTGCGGCTTGCGGCTCCGCCGCCGCCGCTCACATCCAGTAGCGAGCCGCATCGCACACTGGATGTGCGCCGGCCCGTGCGCGCGATCCATGGCGGCGTCAGGGCGGATTCCGTATAGTCCCCGCAGTCATGTCGAGCGTGTCTCATCTTGCCCGGCTCAACGAGCCGCAGCGCCGGGCGGCGTCCTTCGGCGAGCCTGTGGCCGGTGGAGGCGTGCGGTGCGGTCCGCTGCTGGTGGTGGCCGGAGCGGGCACCGGCAAGACCAACACGCTGGCGCACCGGGTGGCGCACCTGGTCCTGCACGGCGTCGATCCGGCGCGCATCCTGATGCTGACGTTCACGCGGCGCGCCGCCGCCGCGATGCGCCGCCGGGCCGCCGATCTGGTGCGCACGGCCTCCGGCGGAGCCATTCACGAGCGTCTCACCTGGAGCGGCACCTTCCACGCCGTCGGCAACCGGCTGCTGCGCCATTACGCGGCCGCGCTGCGGCTCGATCCGCAGTTCACCGTGCTCGACCGCGGCGATGCGGCCGATCTGCTCGATGCGCTGCGCCAGGAGCTCGGCCTCGCCCAGAAGGAGCAGCGCTTTCCGCGCAAGGACACCTGTCTGCAGATCTACTCGCACCGGGTCAACACCCAGCGCCCGCTCAGCGCCACGCTCGAGGAGCAGTTCCCCTGGTGCGCGCACTGGGAAGAGGCGCTGACGGGCCTTTATCGGGCATACCTCGAGCGCAAGCAGCGCTCGAGCCTGCTCGATTACGATGATCTACTGCTCTACTGGCACGTCATGATGGGCGATGCGCGCCTCGCGGCGCTCGTCGGCGGGCAGTTCGATCACGTGCTGGTCGATGAATACCAGGATACGAACACGCTGCAGGCGGAGATTGTGCAGCGGCTCAAGCCCGACGGCGCGGGCGTGGCGGTGGTCGGCGACGATGCGCAGGCGATCTATTCCTTTCGCGCCGCCTCGGTGGAGAACATCCTGGCGTTTCCGGGGCGTTTCACGCCGCGTGCCGAAGTGATCACGCTCGAGCACAACTACCGCTCCACGCAGCCGATACTCGACCTCGCCAACGCCGTGATGGCGCAGGCGCCGCGCCAGTTCCGCAAAGACTTGAGGGCCGTGCGCGGCGAGGGCGTGCGGCCCCAGCTGCTCACCGTGGCGGACCTGCGCCAGCAGGCCGAGTGCGTCTGCGCGGAGGTGCTCAAGCGCCGCGAGGCCAATGTGCCGCTGAAGCGTCAAGGCGTACTGTTTCGCTCCTCGAGCCACAGCGACGTGCTCGAGATCGAGTTGGGCCGGCGCGGCATTCCGTTCGTCAAGTACGGCGGACTGCGCTTTCTCGAGGCCGGCCACGTCAAGGACCTGCTCGGTGTGCTGCGCTGGGCCGACAACGCCCGCAACGCGCTCGCCGGGCTGCGCACGCTGCAGCTGCTGCCGGGCATGGGCCCGGTCAACGCCCGGCGGGCCCTCGATCATCTCGAGCGCGCCGGCGGCACGTTCGCCGCGCTTGCGCAACTCGAGCCGCCCGTGGCGGCGGCCGGCCACTGGCAGGGGCTCGTGCAAGTGATGCTCGAGCTTGCCGATCCGCGCCGGCCCTGGGGCGGGCAGGTGCAGCGGGCGCGCGCGTGGTATCAGCCGCATCTGGAGCGCCTCTACGAGCAGGTGCACACCCGCAGCGGTGATCTCGAGCAGCTCGAGATGCTCTCCGGCCAATACCCCTCCCGCGAGCGGTTTCTGACGGAGCTCGCGCTCGATCCCCCCTCGGCCGCCTCGGATCTGGCCGGCCCTGCGGCGCTCGATGAGGATTATCTGGTGCTCTCGACGGTGCACTCCGCCAAGGGCATGGAGTGGGATGCGGTGTACCTGCTCAACGTCGTCGACGGCAGCTTCCCCTCGGAGTACGCGGCCGGCAGCGCGGCCCTGCTCGAGGAGGAGCGGCGGCTCTTCTACGTGGCCCTCACGCGGGCCCGCAACGATCTGCTGCTCTTCGCGCCGTTGAAGTTCTATGTGACGGGCCAGCATCGCCACGGGGATGCGCACGTCTATGGAGGAAGGAGCCGGTTTCTCACCGCCGCGGTTCTCGCGCAGCTGGCGAGCAGCGCGCCGGCGGGCGCGGGGGACGAAAGCAGCGCCGCGCCGGGGCTCGAAGCGACACTCGATGCAGGCGCTCGCCTGCGCGAGATGTGGTAGGGATGCGCTCTGCGCCGGGGACCGCTCAGGGCCCGCGAGGCTTGACGAACTTCAGTGTGAATCGGTCCGGCTCGCCGATCGCCGCGTAGCGCCGGCGATGGATCTTGCCCAAGCGGTACGCCGGGGGCAGTGTCCAGGCGCCGGCCGGATATGCCTTGGTGTCGCGCGGATTGGCGTTGACTTCGGAGGTGGCGACCAGCCGGAAGCCGAGCGACTCGATGAGCTTGATCGCATAGGACTGGTGCACGTAGCCGTCCTGGGCGTGCCGGTCAAGCGGCGCGCCCGGCGCGGCGCGGTTGTCGACCACCCCGAGCACACCACCCGGCGCAAGCGCCCGGTAGATGGTCCGCAGGGCATTGCGGGCGGCGCCACGGGCCATCCACTGATGCAGACCGCCGAAGCTCAGCGCCAGGTTGACCGAACCGGGCGGAACGGCATTGCCGCCGTCGAGCGGGAAGGTCACTACCCGAACGCGCTCGTACAGGCGGCGGTTGGCGGCCAGCAGCCGGCGATAGCGCGCATTGCGCGCCGCGAGGAAGGGACTGTGATCGGGTTCGACCAGCGCGGCGTAGAAGCGGCCGCGCTGGTACAGCAGCGGGGCGACGATGCGCGTGTAGTAGCCGCTGCGCGGCCATACCTCAAGGACACGGCTCGTGGGGCGCAGGCCGAAGAACAGCAGCGTCTGCACCGGGTGGCGGTCGCGGTCCGCGAGGCGGTCCGCCGCCGGGCGCGGGCTGGCGAGAATGGCATCGAGCGCCACGGCCGTGGAGTACCGCCCGCTGGTGGTGGCACAACCGGAGAGCAGAGCCAGTGCAGCCAGGGCCGCCGTGGCGGCCGAAGCCGTTGTCCGAGGCGCTCGCATGAGGGGTGCCATTGTGGACGGGTGCGCGGCCAAAAAAAACCCCGCTTGAGCCCAAGCGAGGCGATTTGACGAGCGCCCGGCGGCCGAGGCGCCCGTTCCACAGGAATCAGGCCGCCCGCGCGCCCGGCAGGGTGCGTCGATCGCGGGCCGGCGTGCGGCCCTTGCGAAAGCGCGGCCTGGCGGCCGTCCCGCGCGAGGTCGGGGCGGACGCTCGAGCGGCGCTCAGCGCCGGTACGGGCCGCCGCCCGAGCGCGGCCGCGGCGCGCGCTCCTGCGCTTCGTTGACCCGCAGCGCGCGGCCGTTCATCTGGAAGCCGTTCAGCGCCTGGATCGCCCCCTGAGCCTCCCCCGGCGCCATTTCCACGAAGCCGAAGCCGCGTGGCTTGCCGGTTTCCCGGTCATTGATCAACTTGACCGAATCCACCTTGCCATGACGTTCGAAGAGCGTCTTCACATCCTGCTCGGTGGCGGAGAATGGCAGATTGCCTATGTAAATCGTCGTCATCCGGAAGTCTCTCTTGGCAGCGCGAGCCGCGGGCCGCACGCATCGGCCGCGGGTATCGCGGAATCAATCGGGAAGGACACGGCGTGAACGTGAATGAACACGGTTGGGTTGGATGGGATGACGGCCTCTGCGGTCCAGCAGCCTGCATCAGGTTCATGCACGGAAGATGCGCGGGGAAGAGCGGATCGAAGGAGCCTGAAACTCAAACGTGATCAATCCACTGCGGACTGGATACGGACCGATGCTACTCCCGGCGTTTGCGGGACGCAAACACCTGCCCGGCGCGCAGGACCTACGTCTTGCGATGTCTGTTGTGGGAACGCAACACTCAGTTCCCCGCCGGCTCCAGGTAGGCGTAGCCGTCGAGCTCGCTCTCATAGAAGCGCTTCAGGACCTGGCTCTCGGCGAGGCTCATGCGCCCGTCGCGGATCGCCCGCTCGCAGTCGCGCATCAGCGCGGGGGACAGTTCCGCCACGTCGTACTCCATGTATTCGAGCACCCTGTTGGCGGTGTCGCCCTTGACCACCTCCTCGATCCACCAGCCGCCCTCGTCATGGCGCCGCACGTGAACGACGTGGGTGTCGCCGAAGAGGTTGTGCAGATCGCCGAGGGTTTCCTGGTAGGCCCCCACCAGGAAGGTCGCGAGGTAGTACTTTCCCGTGGCCTTCAGCTCGTGCAGTTCGAGCGTGTGTTTGACGTCGCGCAGCGAGACGAAGTGATCGATCTTGCCGTCGGAGTCGCAGGTGATGTCGGCCAGCACCCCGGTGCGCGTCGGCCGCTCATCGAGGCGGTGGATGGGCATGATCGGAAAGAGCTGATCGATCGCCCAACTGTCCGGCAGCGACTGGAACACCGACACGTTGCAGAAATACGTGTCCGAGAGAATCGACTCGAGCCCCTCGAGCTCCTCCGGCTGACGCTCGAGGCGGCGGCAGCAGTCGCGGATCTTGGCGCAGGTTGCCCAGAAGAGCCGCTCGGCGAGCCCGCGGAACTCGAGCGACATCAGCCCCAGGTTGAACATCTGCAGCACCTGGTCGCGCGCGGTGAGGGCATCGTGATAGCACTCGACCAGGCGCCGCCGGCTGACCGAGCGGAACGCCTCGAACAGGTCGTGCACCGGCTGGGGCAGCTCATCGCCGCCGCCGTAGTCCTCCTCCTCGCGGCCGGTGACGCGGAACTTGTCGAGCGCCGAGGAGCCGAGCACATCGAAGATCAGCACGCTGTGATAGGCCGCTACCGCCCGTCCCGATTCGCTGACGATCATCGGGTGAGGCACCTCGCGCGCGTTGCACACGCTTGCGATGCGGTACACGACGTCGCTCGCGTATTCGTTCAGCGTGTAGTTCATCGACGAGGAATAATTCGTGCCGCTGCCGTCGTAGTCGACGCCGAGCCCGCCGCCGACGTCGATGTACTGCAGACCCGCGCCCATCAGCCGCAGCTCCGCATAGACGTGCGCCAGCTCGTTGATCGCGTCCTTGACGCGGCGGATGTCCTGCAGCTGGCTGCCCGGATGGCAGTGCACGAGCTGCAGGCAGTCGAGCATGTCGCGCGACCTCAGCTCGCGCACCAGCTCCAGGATCTCGGTGATGAACAGGCCGAACTTGGACTTCTCGCCGGTCGAGTCGCGCCACTTGCCCGAGCCTTCCGTGACCAGCTTGACTCGCACGCCGATGCGCGGGCGCACCCGGTACTTCTCGGCGTGCTTGAGGATCAGCGCCAGCTCATCGAAGTTCTCGACCACCGGGATGATGGTGCGGCCGAGCTTGGTCGCGAGCGTGACGGCCTCGATGTAGCTGTCATCCTTGAAACCGTTGCACACGATCAACCGGTCCGAGGCATTCTCGGTCATCGCCATGACGGCAAGCAGCTCGGGCTTGGAGCCGACCTCGAGCCCGAAGCCGAACTCGGCGCCGTAGCGGTAGACCTCCTCGACCACCAGGCGCTGCTGGTTGACCTTGATCGGAAACACCGCCGCGTAGCGGTTGTGGTAGTCGTTCTCCGCGATCGCCTGCGCGAACGCGTCGTGCAGGTGCTTCAGGCGATGCGCCAGAATGTCCGAGAAGCGCACCACCACCGGCGTCGTGAGGTCGCGGGCCTCGAGCCCCTCGATGACCTCGTACAGATCGATGTCGCTGCCGGCCTGCGTGTCGGGGCGCACCACCACATGGCCGGCCCCGTTGATGCCGAAATAACCCTTGCCCCACGCATTGACGTGATAGAGCTCGAGGGAGTCCTCGATGCGCCAGGGCGCGGCGGGGTTGTACTGGTGATTGCCGATGCTCTTGGGATCTACGGCCACGTCGGTGATTTCCGTACGACGCGCGGGACTGCGTTCGCCGCGCAAGATATCAAAACCGCGCCGCAGTGAAAGACCCGCGGGCAAATTTTTCCGCCCCCCGGCTGCGCCTCAGGGCCCCCGCGCCACGGGCCGCGCCGGGTCGCCGATCCACTCGCTCCAGGATCCGGCGTACAAGCGCGCGCCCTTGAGCCCGGCAATCTCGAGCGCGAGCAGGTTGTGGCATGCGGTCACGCCCGAGCCGCACATGCACACCGCGCTGCGCGCGGACTCGCCGCCGAGGGTCTTCAGGTAGCGGGCGCGCAGCGCCGCAGCCTGCAGAAATCGCCCGCCGCCGAGATTATCGGCGAAGGGATGATTCAGCGCGCCGGGGATGTGGCCTGCGACCGGATCGAGCGTCTCGTTCTGCCCGGCGAAGCGGTCCGCGCCGCGCGCATCGATCAGCACGAGCTCGCGCCGCTCGAGCTGCCCCGCCGAGAGCGCCTGTTCGATCTCAGCGCTGCCGGCGAGCAGGCGCGGATCGGCACGCCCCGAGAAGCGCCGCGCGGCGGGCGGCGCGGGCGCGCCGTGCTCGAGCGGCAGGCCCTCGGCCTGCCAGGCGGCGAGGCCCCCGTCGAGCACCGCCGCGCGGCGGTGCCCCAGCCAGCGCAGCAGCCACCAGAGGCGAGCGGCGTAGGCCCCCGCTCCTTGATCGTACGCCACCACCTGGGTGTCGGCGTCGATGCCCCAGCGGCCGAAGCGCTCGGCGAGCGCCGCCGGCGCCGGCAGCGGATGCCGCCCGCCCGAGCGCGACGCGGGCGTGGAGAGGTCACGGTCCAGATGCGCATAGCGCGCATGCGGGATCCGGGCCGCGGCATAGGCCTCGGCGCCCCACTCGGTGCGCGCCAGATCGAAGCGGCAGTCAATCACGGCGAGTGCGGGCTCCTCGAGCCGCTGCGCGAGCTCGTGCGCGCCGATCAGTGTGTCGAACATTTTCATTTCCGCGATCGCGGCGGCGCCGGCCGCCGCTGTCCGACGCATTCTATGCACTGCGCCGCTGGGAGGCGACCCGGCCGGGGGTGATCGCTTCGGCGGCGAACTCGGTACAATTGCGCGGCAAACCGAATGGGGGCCTGATGGCGATCGAGCTTTACTGGGGCAGCGGCAGTCCCTACGCGTGGCGGGTGCTGCTCGCGCTCGAGCACAAGGGGCTGCCCTATACGGCCCACCTGCTGCAGTTCTCGAAGCAGGAGCACAAGTCCCCGCACATGCTGCAGATGAACCCGCGCGGGCGCGTGCCGGTGCTCAAGGACGGCGAGTACGTGTGCTTCGAGTCGCTCGCGATCCTGTACTACCTCGACCTGAAGTACCCCGAGCCGCCGATCTTCGGTGCGAATGCCGAGGAGGCCGGCACGATCATGCGGGTCATCTGCGAGTACCAGGCCTACATCGAGCCGCATCTGCGCACGATCACCCGCGCGGTGTTCCATGGCGGCGCCGATCTGCGCAGCGACGAGATCACGCAGGCCATGCACGCGGTGGCGAGCGAGGCGCGCACCATCGAGGGCCGGCTGTCGAAGTCCGACTGGGTGGTCGGAGAGCGCTTCTCGGCGGTCGACATGGTGATTTTCCCGGGCATCCAGCTGCTCAAGCGCGCCCTCGAGCGTCCCGTGGCCCGCGACCTCGCCTCGCGATTCATGCCGGTGGAGGTCAATTATCCGGCGCTCGGACGCTGGCTGAGGCGCATCGAGACACTGCCCGGCTACGAGCGCACCTATCCGCCGCACTGGCGCGAGGACTGAGGCGCGGCGTTTCGTTGACCGCCCTGCTTTGATACCCTCCGCGCTGGCGCGGGATGCGGGCCGCGTGTCGGCCGAGCACCGACCGAGTTCAGTTTTTTTTCGGTATTCGTGAGCGAGATGAGCGAACACAAGATCCACGTCGAGTTTCCCGGTCGTATCGTCCTGGTCGGTTTCGGCAGCATCGGGCAGGGCGTCCTGCCGCTGCTGCTGCGGCACACCGGCATTTCCGCCGATCGCATCACCATCGTGACGGCCGAGGACAAGGGCAGCGTGGAGGCCGCTCAATACGGTGTGCGCTTCATCCGTGAGCCGCTCACGCGCGAGAATTATCGCCGCGTGCTCGGGGCGTTGCTCGGACGGGGCGACTTGCTCATCAACGTCTCGGTGAACGTCTCGAGCCTCGCGCTGATCAGGCTGTGCTGGGAGAAGGGCGCGATGTACCTCGACAGCTGCATCGAGCCCTGGCCCGGCGGCTACACCGACCCGACCGTGCCCGCCGGACGGCGCACCAATTACGCGTTGCGCGAGGAGGTGCTCGCGCTGCGCCACGGCAACGAGCGTTCGCCGACCGCCGTGCTGACCCACGGCGCCAACCCGGGCCTAGTGTCCCACCTGGTCAAGCAGGCATTGCTCAATATCGCGGCCGACACGGGCCTCGATGTGCGCACGCCGGCCTCGCGCGGGGAGTGGGGCGCGCTCGCCCGTCAGCTCGGCGTAAGTACCATACACGTCGCCGAGCGCGACACCCAGACCGCGCGCGAGCCGAAGCAGCCGGGCGAGTTCGTCAACACCTGGTCCATCGACGGGTTCGTGGGCGAGGGCTCGCAGCCGAGCGAGATGGGCTGGGGCACGCACGAGCGCAATTTCCCGCGCGATGGCAAGCGGCATGAGACCGGCTGCCAGGCGGCGATCTACCTGATGCAGCCCGGCGCGGGCACGCGGGTGCGAACCTGGACGCCGCTCGCCGGCCACTTCTACGGCTTCTGCATCACGCACGGGGAATCGATCTCGCTCGCCGACTACCTCACCGTGCGCGAGGGCTCTCAGGTCGTCTACCGTCCGACGGTGCACTATGCCTATCACCCCTGCGACGCGGCGGTGGTGTCGGTGCACGAGCTCGCCGGGCGCAACTACCTGCAGCAGGAGCGCCAGCGGCTGCTGATGGACGAGATCGTCAGCGGGATCGATGAGCTCGGCGTGCTGCTGGCGGGGCACAAGAAGAACGCCTATTGGTACGGCTCGCAGCTTTCGATCGAGGAGGCGCGCCGGCTCGCGCCGTGGAACAACGCCACGAGCCTGCAGGTGACCGTCGCCGTGCTTGCCGGCGTGGTGTGGGCCATGGAGAACCCCAACCGGGGCATCGTCGAGCCGGAGGAGATGGACTTCCAGCGCAGCCTCGAGATCTGTCGGCCCTACCTGGGTCCGGTGGTCGGCCGCTACACCGATTGGACGCCTCTGCACGAGCGCGGACGGCTGTTTCCGGAAGACATCGACGCGACCGATCCCTGGCAGTTCAAGAACGTGCGGGTCACGTGGTAGCGCTTCGCGCCGGCATCAGGCCGCCGGGTACTCAACCGCGACGATGACGAAGCGGCGCGTGCCGCCCGGCAGCTCGACGCTCACCTCATCGTCGAGCCGCCGCCCGAGCAGCGCCCGGGCGAGCGGCGAGTCCATGCTGATGAATCCCGGCTCGCTGCCGATCTCGTCGGGTCCGACGATGCGGTAGCGGACCGCCTCGCCGTCCTGCCTCTCGAGGGTCACCCAGGCCCCGAAGTACACGCCGCTCGGATCCGAGGGCGGCTGCCCGACCACCACCATGCCCTCGAGCCGCTTGCGCAGGTAACGGACCCGCCGGTCGATTTCGCGCAGGCGGCGCTTGCCATACGTGTATTCGGCGTTCTCCGATCGGTCGCCCTGGGCGGCCGCTTCCGCCACGGCGCGTGTCACCTGGGGACGCTCGAGACGCCAGAGCCTGTCGAGCTCCTGGCGCAGCCGCTGAGCGCCCTGCGGCGTGATGTATTGGGAGGCGGCGGGCGGTGCGGGTCGATAGCGGCTCATGGACGGGCGGCGGGGCCACGGCAGGGGGCGCGCGGTCCCCCGACGGTCGCGGAATCGCGACAATCTGAGCACGGCTTCACGGTCCCGGCGGCAGCAGCGGCGCTAGGCTTCATGCGTGGCTGCGAAGTATTACACGCACTTCCTGACCGGTGGCGGCGACGAGCGCGAGAGCCGCTCGACCCACGAATGGAGCGGCGTGGTGGAGCTGCGCGAGCCGCTGCGCGATCGGCGTGAACTGGGTGAATTACGCTCACTGCTGGCCGTCAATTTCAACCTGAACTCGGAGGATATTCGGATCCTTCACTGGGCGCGCCTACACTGAGTCCCCCTCGGCGGACTGCCCCCCTCTGCGATCGTCCGCCTTATCGCCCCGGTCCCCGGCGGATCGGGGCTTTTTTCTGTGCGGCCAAAACATATCGGCCGTCAACCTGTCATAATACACAGACATGAAACGCACCCATTCCTGCGTCGGTTTCGCGGCCTGCCTGCCTCTTGCGGCGGTCGGCTGCGCCATCACTCCCGTCCGCGCCGCCGAGGCTGCCGCGGCGCCCGCAAACACCGCCGCCACGCCGACTACGGCACTGGTCAAGCTGCCCGCGCCGGTACAGACCGAGCGCTTCGTGCTCAAGCCGGGCCAGGAGGTGATCGGTCGCGTACAGATCGTGCGCCTCAAGCCGCACCAGGTTCTCTCCGACGTCGCACGCCTCTTCGACGTCGGGTACGACGCGATCAAACACGCCAACCCCAAGGTCAACCCGTGGCTCGCGCCCGTCGGCACACCGGTGATCGTGCCGACGCAGTTCATTCTCCCGGACGCGCCGCACGTCGGCATCGTGGTGGATATTGCGGCGATGCGGCTTTTTTATTTCCCGCCGCACAAGCCGGGCCAGCCGCAGATCGTCATCACTCATCCGGTCGGCATCGGCAGGCTGGGCTGGCCCACGTACACGGGCGTGACGCGTATCGTCGGGCACATCGCCCATCCGGCGTGGATCCCGCCGCGCTCGATCCTGGCCGAGCATGCCCGCGAGGGTGTGCCGCTGCCGCGGGTGGTTCCGGCCGGCCCCAACAATCCGCTCGGCAACTGGGCCATGCCGCTTGCCGCGACCGGCTATCACACCGACGTCCTTATCCACGGCACCGACAAGCCGGCCGGCGTGGGGCGGCGCGTCAGCCACGGCTGCATCCACCTGTATCCGGAGGACATCAAGCAGCTGTTCCGGGAGGTGCCGAACGGCACGCCGGTGCGCATCGTCAACCAGCCCTACCTGTTCGGGTGGAAGGACGGGCGGCTGTACATGCAGGCTTATGGCGCGCTCAAGGACGACAAGCGGCCTTGGAAGACCAACGCCACGCTCCTCGATCACATGCTGACTCGCACGCTGATCCACCATCTGGCCCGCGCGGACCAGCGCATCGACTGGCAGCGCGTGCGCGCCCTGGTGGAGAGCCCCAAGGTCGTTCCCCTGCCGGTATCCGGCACGGGCCTGGTGGGCGAGGGGCTGGTCGCGACGCTGGTGCGCAACCGCCTGCCGAAGGGCTCGGCCTGGGACGGGCAGACGCATCTGCCGCTCACCAGCACCGAGTTCCACAAGATCATGGCGCGCTACGACGCCTCGCTGAAGGGCAAGCATGCGCCGGACCTGAAGTCCGATCGCGCCGATCTGCGGGCTCATCGCGCGGGCGCAGCGCGCGTCTCGGGGGCGGCTCGGGGCGCCGGCTGAATCGCGCCGGCCTCTGCGGTCCTTGCGCGGGGACGGCGAGGCCGAGAGCGGGCGGGCCGCCCGGGTCTTGTGGTAAATTGAGCCGCTCGATCAACTAAAAATAACGCCGCGGGGACATACCGGTGGTTGAAGGCGTTCCGGGCCTTTCCCTTGAGGATGATGGCGCCGAGCCGGCGGTTGCGCCCCGCCAGCCCGTGACCGCTTTTGTCGGCCGGACGCTGAAGGGGCCGCTGCACCGTCCGGTGCCGGTGACGAGCTTCGCGCAATTCCAGCAGATCTTCGGCGACCTGTGGCAGCTCTCGACGCTTTCGTATGCGGTGGAGCAGTTCTTCGCCAGCGGCGGCGGCAAGGCGCTCGTGGTGCGGGTCGCCAACGGCGCCCGGTCCCCCACCCTGACGCTGCCGGCCGGTTGCGGGACCCTGCGCCTCGCGGGCGTCCACCCCGGCTCGCGGGAGTATCTGCGCGCCTCCGTGGACTACGACGGCATCGCCGAAAACGACGCCGTGTTCAACTTGGTGCTGCAGCGGCTGCGCGCGGCCGGCTCCGAGCGGGTCGAGGACCAGGAGATATTCCGCCGCGTCTCGCTGGTGCCGGAGTCGGATCGGTTCATCACCGACGTGCTGGTGCATTCGCAGCTCGCGCGTGCCATGACGCCGTTGCCGCCGCAGCGTCCGGACCGCTCCGGCCCGGGCCCTGGGGGCTTCAGCGTCGGTTACGTCGGATCCAACTCCGATGGCGATGACGGCGGACCGATCACCGATTACGACCTCATCGGTTCGGCATCCGAGGGAACTGGACTGTTCGCGCTCGCGGCCGAGGCGTTCGATTTTCTGTGCGTCCCGCCCCTGACGCGCGAGCAGGATGTCGGTCTCGGCACGTTGCTCGTGGCGGCGCGTCTGTGCCGGGAGCGCCATGCGCTGCTCATCGTCGATCCGCCGAGCGGCTGGGATAGCCCGCAGGAGGCCCTTGTCGCGATGCGCAAGTGGCCGTTCCGAAGCGATCATGCCGTCATGTACTACCCGCGCCTGCGCGCGCTCGACCGGCTGCGCGGCCGGCTCGAGACCTTCGCGTGCTGCGGGGCGGCGGCGGGGCTCATCTCGCGTGCCGAGGAGAGCCAGCCGATGGGAGCGGGCGAGGAGGAGAGCGTGCTGCGCGCCGGCCTGCAGCCGGCCGTCGAGGTGTCCGTGTCGCAGCGGGCGCGGCTCGCGCTCACCGGCATCAATACCCTGGCCGCGACTCGCTCGGGCGCGGTGCCGGCGGTGAGCGCGCGTACGCTGGCGGCCGGGGCCAGCGGCTCGCCCGACTGGAAGTTTCTCTCCGCCCGCAGGCTTGCGCTGCGGATCGCCGCGAGCGTCGAGCGCGGCACCCGCTGGATGCTGTTCGAGCAGAACACGCCGGCCACCTGGGCCCGGGGCCGCTCGCTGGTGGACGCGTATCTGCAGCGGCTCGCCGCGGACGGCGCCTTTGCCGGCGATTCGCGCGAGGAGCGCTATTTCGTGGTCTGCGACGAGCGGATCAATCCTCCGCAATCGATCGCGGCCGGCCAGGTCAATCTGCTGTTCGGCATCGCGGCGCGCCGCGCCGGCGAGTTCGACACCTGGCTGGTGAGTCACCAGCCGGCGGCGAGCCGCGCGCGCCCGGTGTCCGTCAATCGCCTGGCGACGCACCCGCCGGGGGAGTGGCCGGCCGAGTCGACGATCCGCCACTGATCCAGGCCGTGCCGCTATGGCTTAGTGCGGCATTTGCCGGCATGATTGCCCGATGAGTGAGGAGACGCCATCCGCGGGGGAACCTTCCGGCGCGGCTGAAACGGCCGCACCGCAGCGCCACGTCGTGTTCTCGCATGGTCAGGCGAGCGGGCCGTGGGGACGCAAGATCACCGCGCTCGCCGAGGTGGCGCGCAGCGAGGGATACGAGGCGCATTCGGTCGATTACCGCGGCCTTGAGGCGCCGCGCGAGCGCATTGCCCGCCTCGCCGACTACTGCAAGGTGTTGAGTGGAGATCTGGTGCTCGTCGGTTCGAGCCTCGGCGGTTACGTGACCGTGGCGAGCGCCTCGGTGTTGCACGCGCGGGGCATCTTCCTGATGGCCCCGGCGCTGTATTTCCCCGAGCTGCCGCCGCTGCGTGCCGGGATCGTCGACTGCCCCGCCGCGGTGGTGCACGGCTGGGGCGACGAGGTCGTGCCCTTCGAGCACAGCGTGCGTTTCGCCCAGAGCTGCCGCGCGGCGCTGCACCTGCTCGACAGCGATCACAATCTGCACAACCAGATCCGCGTGATTCAGAATCTGTTCGAATATTTTCTCATTGCGCTCGATTTGCCCACACTGGCCTTCGAATAAGATCTGCGGCCTGCCCGCACAGCGCGGGACTCGCCGCCGCGGCAAGCGGGCCGGACGATTGCATGAACTGGTTTTTGCACCGAGTGCTGGCGCTGTGGGTGCGCTGCAGGATCCTCCCGGAGGATGCAGCGGCGCGTCTGCGCGATCGCGCCAACCCGGTGTGCTACGTGCTCGAGCGCCGCAGCGCCGTCGACCTCGCGGTGCTGCAGAACGTGTGCGACAGCATGCATCTGCCGCGCCCGCGCAAGCGGCTGCTCGGCCGCCGCGGCGAGCTGCGCTCGAACTTCTATCTCAGCCGCCTGCGCGGATTCTGGAACGAGCGGCTCGACCGGCGCCCGCCGCCGCAGATCGAGCAGATGCTGCGCGCGCTCGCTGCCGATCCGAGCGCGGACATCGATCTGGTGCCGGTCGCGGTCTACTGGGGGCGCGCGCCGCAGCGCGAGCAGTCCTGGTTCCGGCTGCTGCTCGTGGAGAACTGGGCGCTCACCAGCCGCGTGCGCAAGTTCCTGCAGGTGCTGTTCAACGGCCGCAACACCCTGATCGAGTTCGAGGAGCCGATCTCGCTGCGCAGCCTCGTGGGGCAGGAGAGCGGGCCGGCGCTGAGCGGGCGTCGCGTGACGCGCTCGCTGCGCGCGCTGTACGTCCAGCGCCGCGCCGCGCGCATCGGTCCGGATCTGTCGCATCGGCGCGTGGTGGTGACGCGCGTATTGCGCACCAGCGCCGTGCGCGCCGCCGTGACGCAGTTGATGCGCGAGAAGAAGGTCACGCGCCGGGCGGCGCTGCGCGAGGCCGCCGGCTATGCCAACGAGATCGCGGCCAACTATTCACACGCCTTTGTCCGCTTTCTCGAGCGCGTGCTGACCTGGCTGTGGAACCGGCTGTACGACGGCGTGACGGTGGGACACCTGGAGACGCTCGAGCGGGCGGTGCAGGGCAACGAGATCGTCTACGTGCCCTGCCACCGCAGCCACATGGATTACATGCTTCTCTCGTACGTCATCTACGTCAATGGCTACGCGCCGCCGCACATCGCCGCCGGCATCAATCTCAATCTGCCGATCGTGGGGCGCTTCCTGCGCATGGGCGGAGCGTTTTTCATCCGCCGGCGCTTCCGCGGCAATGCCCTGTACACCGTGGTATTCATGAAATACCTGGCCGCCATCATGGCGCGCGGTCATTCCATCGAGTACTTCATCGAAGGCGGCCGCAGCCGCACCGGGCGCCTTCTGCAGCCGAAGACCGGCATGCTGTCGATGACCGTGCGCAGCTTTCTGCGCGATCCGCTCCGCCCGGTGGTGTTCGTGCCCGTGTACTTCGGCTACGAGCGCATCCTCGAGGGGGCAACCTACGTCGGGGAGCTCTCCGGCAAGCCGAAGGAGAAGGAGAGCGTGCTCGGGCTGGTGCGCTCGCTCGGCCGGCTGCGCGAGCGCTTCGGGCGGGTGCACGTCAACCTCGGCGAGCCGATCGCGCTCGAGCAGATCCTCGAGCGGCACGGCCCGTGGCGCGAGCAGCGCTTCGACGACGACACGCGGGCCGCATGGGTGGCCGCGGCGGTCGATGAGCTGGCCGGGCGGATCATGCTCAATATCAACGCGGCCGCGGCGGTCACGCCGGTGAACCTGCTGGCGATGGCGCTGCTCGCCATGCCGCGCCAGGCGCTGCCCGAACCGGATCTCGTCCGGCAGATCGATCTGTACCGCGAGCTGCTCGCCGGGGTCCCCTACAGCGAGCGGGTGACCGTGACGGAGCTCTCTGGCGAGCAGATCATCGCCTATGGGGAGTCAATGAAGACTCTGCAGCGCCAGAGTCATCCGTCCGGGGACGTGCTGCGCATGAGCGATGAGAGCGCGGTGCTGGCCGCGTACTTGCGCAACAACGTGCTGCACCTCTTCGCCATGCCATCGCTCCTGGCGTGCGTCTTCCTCAGCAACGCCGAGGTGCCGCACGAGGACATCCTGCGCCTTGCGGGGCGCATCTACCCGTACATCGCCGCGGAGCTCTTCCTGCGCTGGAGCGAGCCGGAGCTGCCGGCAATGGTCGAGCGCATGCTCGCCGAGTTCGCCCGCCATGGCCTCATCGAGCGCAGCTCCGAGCGCGCCCTTTGGCGCCGCCCGCCACCCTCGAGCGCCCAGGCGATGCAGCTGTCGATTCTCGCGCAGGCCACGCTGCAGACCATCGAGCGGTACTACCTAGTCATCGCGCTGCTCGTGCAGGCCGGCTCCGGCGCGATCACCCAGACGAGCCTCGAGGAGCGCTGTCAGCTCGCCGCACAGCGCATCGCACTGCTCTACGGACTGAACTCCCCGGAGTTCTTCGACCGCGCGCTGTTCGCGAACTTCATCGATCTGCTGCGCCAGCGCGGCGTCATCCGCGTCAATCGGGCGGGCATGCTCGAGTTCGACGAGGTTCTGATGCACGTGGCCGCGGACGCGCAGTTCGTCCTGAGCGAGCAGATCCGGCACAGCATCCTGCAGGTGACCCATGTCTGAGGCGCGTATGCACGTCCCGCGACGACTCTACGAGGCGCTGCCCTGGCTGTACATCCTCCTCGGCCTGGCGGCGCTCGGATTCAGCGACTTCGCCGCCGCCTCGCCCGCGCTGAGCCTGGTGAGCGGCCTCGCCGGCCTCGCCGGCCTGCTCGCCGGCGCCGTGCTGCTGCTGCGGCGGCGCGGCTTCCGCGAGCTCGGCGCGCGCTACGACGCCGGCCGCGCCGACCGGGCGCCGCCGCCGCGCGATGCGCCCGGTGGGCCGCAGGATCGGGACCACGACTAGTTGTTGCGCGGCGAGACGGTTGGAATCTCGAGCGGCAGATCCTCCCCGGCGAGAGTCTCCTCGTCGTGGCCGAGCGTCGGGATGCTCGGCAGGGTGTCGTTCGGATTGCCGCGCGAGTGTGACGCCCGCTCTTCGATGTAGAGCAGCTCGTGCTTGCCGATCAGCACGACGTCCCCGTCGCGCAGGTAATGCCGGTGCACCCGCAGCGCCCGGACGTACAGCCCGTTGGTGCTGTTCAAGTCCTCGATGATGCTCGCGTGAGTGGTGGTGGTGATCTGGCAGTGATGACGGCTGATGAAGCGGCTGTCGATCTGCAGATCGTTGTCCGGCGTTCGCCCGACGATGATCCGCCCGGGCAGCAGCGCGATCTCCTGAAGCATACGGCCGCCCTCGAGCACCTGCAGGCGCGCCAGCGGCGGCAGGGCCGACTCGCGCCTGCCGCGCGGGCGCGCTGCGGTCGCCGGGCCGAACCCCTGCGGGCGCGCGGCGAATTCCACCCACTGCAGCTCGCCGACCGCGCTGGCGATGTCCGTGGCGATGACGTGGTCCCGGTCGTCGGTGAAGGCGGCCATCATGGCCGTGTCGCACAGCGTGTTGATCAGCCGGGGAACGCCGCCGGAGTAGCGGTGGATCTCGGCGAAGGTGTCGGGCGCGAAGATCTCCCGCTCTCCCGCGCCGGCCACGGCGAGCCGGTGGCGGATGTACTCGGCGGTCTCCTCCGGCGAGAGCGCCGAGAGATGAAAGCGCAGCCGCACGCGCTGATTGAGCTGCACGAGCTCCGGGGCGTCGAGTTTGGCGCTGAGCTCGGGCTGACCGGCGAGGATGATGCGCAGCACCTTCTCCTTGGTGGTCTCCACGCCCGAGAGCAGGCGGATCTCCTCGAGCACGCGCTGGGAGAGATTCTGCGCCTCATCGACGATCAGCAGCACGTGCCGCCCGGCGGCGTACTGCTCGATGAGAAAATTGTTGAGCGTGACCAGCAGCTCGCTCTTTTTCATCTTGAACGGCGAGAAGCCGAACTGCGCGAGCAGCGACTGCAGGAAGTCGACCGCCGAGACCTGCGTCTGGTTGATCTGCGCGACCACCACATCCTGCGGGATCTCCCGCAGGAACGACTCGATGAGGGTGGTCTTGCCCGCGCCGATCTCGCCCGTGATCACCACGAAGCCGTCGGCGAACCAGATCGTCGACTCCATGTACGCCTTGGCGCGGGCGTGCTGTTTGGACAGATACAGGAACTGCGGGTCGGGGCTGAGCCTGAACGGCAGTTCCTTCAGCTGAAACGGCTCGATGTACATGGCTGGCGGCTATGCTACGGCAGCCTTACACCCGGGGCCACCCGCGCGAGTACCTGGCGCGCCAGCCGGTCGCGCCGGGAGGCGGTGGGCTCCACCAGCGTGCAGTGCCCGAGCTTGCGGTCCGGCCGGGGCTGTTTGCCGTAATCGTGCAGATGCAGGCCCTCGACCTCGAGCAGCCGCGCGCGTTCGGGCATCTGACCGATCAGATTGACCATGGCGCTGTGGCCGCTCGGGCGCGTCGAGCCGAGCGGCAGGCCGAGAATCGCCCGCAGGTGATTCTCGAATTGGCTGGTGGCGCAGCCCTCGATGGTCCAGTGGCCCGAGTTGTGCACGCGCGGCGCCATCTCGTTGGCGATCAGCCGGCCGTTGCGCACGAAGAACTCAATGGTCAACACGCCGGCATAGCCGAAGTGCTCAAGGCAGCGGGTGAGGTAACCGATGGCGGCGCGGTGCCAGCGGGACGGGCCGTACGGCGCGCGGGTTACGCGCAGTATACCGTTGGCGTGAGCGTTGCCGTTCAAGGGGTAGAACACAGTCTGTCCGCGGGTGCTGCGTGCGCCGATGATGGAGACCTCGCACTCGAACGGCACCCACTCCTCGTAGATGAGCGGCACGTTGGCGAGACGCTCCCAGGCGTGCAGCGCATCAGCGTGCGTGCGGATGCGCATCTGCCCCTTCCCGTCGTAACCCATGCGCCGCGTCTTGAGCACCCCCGGCAGGCCGACTTCGCGCAACGCGCGCTCGAGCGTGGCCCGCGATCCGACCGCCTGCCAGCGTGTGGTCGGAATGCCGAGGCGCTCGAACAGGCGCTTCTCCGCGACCCGGTCCTGGGCGGTCGCGAGCGCCGTCACCGGCGGGCAGATGCGCGCGCGGCGCGCGCCGGTGGCGTGCCGGCGCAGCGCCTCGACCGAGATATTCTCCCAGTCGAAGGTCAGCACCTGACACTCGCGCGACAGCCACTTCAGCAGCTGCGGATCGGTGAACTCTCCGTGCACCACGGGGGCGACCCTGGCGGCCGGGGCCTCCTTCGAGGGGTCGAGGAACAGGAAGTCGAGTCCGAGCGGATAGCCGGCTAGCGCCAGCATGCGGCCGAGCTGGCCGCCACCGATCACCCCGACCGTCATGAGCGGACCGCGCGCGGGTCGGGCTCGGCGAGCACGGCGGCGGTCTGATCGCGCCGGAACCGCTCGAGCGTCTCGCCGATGGCCGCGTGCTTGTTGGCGAGGATCGCCGCGGCGCACAGCGCCGCGTTGGCCGCGCCCGCGGCGCCGATGGCGAAGGTGGCGACCGGTACGCCGGCGGGCATCTGCACGATCGACAGCAGCGAGTCGAGCCCGCCGAGGGTCTTCGACTGCACCGGCACGCCGAGCACCGGCAGAGTGGTCTTGGCGGCGGTCATGCCGGGCAGATGCGCCGCGCCTCCGGCCCCGGCGATGATCACCTCGAGTCCGCGGCCGCGCGCGCCGGCGGCGTACTCGAACAGCAGGTCCGGGGTGCGGTGCGCCGAGACCACCTGAACCTCGTAGGCGATCGCGAGCTTGTCCAACATGTCGGCGGCCGCGCGCAGCGTCTCCCAGTCCGACGTCGAACCCATGATGATGCCGACCAGCGCTTTCATCGGTGGAATTCTACCCAAGGAAGCGGCGCAGCGCGCGAAAGAGCGCTCGGCCCGCCGGACCCTGCGTGGCCGAGCCCGACGGCCGTTCGGTGCGCGCGGCGCGCACCAGCCGGACCCACTCGGCGCGCTCGAGGCCCCCCCGGGCCGCCGCGAGCTCATCGAGCGCCGCCTCGCCCTCCTCGAGCAGGCGCTCGCGCCAGTGCTCGGCCCGCTTGAAGCGCTCTGTCTCCTGCGCATCGCGCGCGCTGCGCGCCGCCAGGGCGCGGCGGATCGGCTCGGGATCGATCCGGCGCATCAGCTTGCCGATGTATTGGCGCTGGCGCGCCGCGCCGGCGCGGCTGCGGATGCTGCGCGCCGCGCGCACGGCCTCGAGCAGCGTCGCGGGCAGCTCGAGCGCCTCGAGCTCACGGTCGCGCAGGCTGATCAGCGCCTCGCCGAGGTCCTGAGCGGCATGCGCCGCCCGTTTGCGCTCGCTCTTGCTCGGCGGACCGTGCTGCGGCCCGCCCGCCTCAGGCTCAGTGGCGCGCATGGCGCGGGTGCGGTGAGAGCCAGTGCATGACTGCTACACTAGCGCATTCCGCCCGCTTCCGTGAGCACGGAGACGGGCGTGCGCGCCGGCCCGCCCGGCCGATGGCCTTCAGGACCCGCGAGGATTGCCCATGTCACAGGCGCTCGAGCCGCATGCCACCACCGCCGCTCTGCAGGATGCCGTGCGCTATGCGCTCGAAGAGGCTGCGCGGCGCGGTGCGACCGAGGCCGAGGCCGACGCGAGCGTGGGGCAGGGGCTCGGGGTGACGGTGCGTCTCGGGGAGGTTGAGACGACCGAATACCAGCGCGACCGGGGCCTGGCGGTCACGGTGTATTTCGGCAAGCGCAAGGGAGCGGCGAGCACCGCGGACCTCAGCGGCGAGGCCGTGCGCACGAGCGTGGAGAAGGCGTGCTCCATCGCGCGCTACACCGCCGAGGATCCCTACGCCGGTCTGGTCGAGCCGCAGGCGCTGGCGCGCGATATCCCGGACCTGGATCTCGATCACCCGTGGGAGCTCGCCGCCGATGCCGCCATCGACATCGCGCGCCGCTGCGAGCGGGCCGGGATGAGCGTCGATGCGCGCATCACCAACTCCGAGGGCGCCTCGGTCAGCACGCAGCGTCACACCGGCGTATACGGCAATTCACTCGGTTTCCTCGCCGGCTTCTGCGGCACCAGCCACTCCGTCAGCTGCTCGCTCATCGCGCAGCAGGCCGGACAGATGCAGCGCGATTACTGGTTCACGGCCGCGCGCGATCCGCTCGAGCTCGAGTCGCCCGAGGCGGTCGGGATCGCCGCCGGGCGGCGCGCCTGCGCACGCCTGGGCTCGCGCAAGCTCACCACGCGGCGCGCGCCGGTGCTGTTCGCTCCCGAGATGGCCCGTGGTCTGGTGCAGCATTTCATCGGAGCGATCAGCGGCTCGAGCCAGTACCGCAAGGCCTCCTTCCTGCTCGATGCGGCCGGGGAGCGCGTGTTCCCCGCGTTCGTGCGCATGAGCGAGCGGCCGCACATCGCCAAGGGCCTCGGCAGTGCTCCGTTCGACGCCGAGGGCGCCGCCACCCGCGACCGCGAGCTCATCGATGGCGGCATCCTGCAGGGCTACGTGCTCGGCAGCTACTCGGCGCGGCGGCTCGGCCTGAAGACCACCGGCAACGCCGGCGGCATTCACAACCTGCTGGTCGGCTCGGCCGCGCCGCGCTCGCCAGAGGCGCTGCTCAGGGAGATGGGCTCGGGCCTGTGGGTCACGGAGCTGATGGGGCAGGGGGTCAACGGCGTGACCGGCGATTATTCGCGCGGCGCGAGCGGGTTCTGGGTGGAGGGCGGCGCCATCGTCCATCCGGTCCACGAGGTGACCATCGCGGGGAATCTGCGCCAGCTGTACCAGAACATCGTGGCGCTCGGCGAGGATGTCGATGTGCGCGGCACGATCCGCTGTCCTTCGCTGCTCATCGGCGAGATGACCATCGCCGGGGATTGATCCGGCGCTGCGCCCTGGCCGCGACGAGCAGCGCCGATCGATGCGAGGGCAACCGTGACGGCGCGAACCGACACCGCGGACGAGCATCCCCTGCTGCGGCGGCGCGACGGCGCTCACGCGCGCGTGACCAACGAGGCGGTGTTCTTCGATCGGGTCTTCGCCTTTGCGCTCACGCAGTTGTGTCACCAGCCGTGGCTCACCTCACGGTGCTCGGGGTGCTGCGGGCGCTGATCGTGTGGTTCGCTGTGTGGCTCGGATGGCAGCACACCGGTTGGCTCACCAACTGGTTCGATCCCGAGACCTCCGCGATCCGCTCGCTGCTGCTCGCCACCATGGCGCTCGCGCTCGTCATGGCCGCGAGCCGTCCCGAGGCGTTCGCCTCGCGAGGGTGGCTCTTCGGGCGCTCCTGTGCGCTCATGCCGGTCGGCCGCACCGCCGACCTGCTCGCGGGGCTGCCGGACGACCACGCCCTCGCGGCCAACTACCGGCGGATTCTCGCCTGGCTGTTCATCGCGGGGTGCGTCTGGCTCGCCGGCGGCTGGGCCGCCGCGCCGCTGCGCCCGGCGCGGTGGCTGGCCGCGGTGCTGTGCGAGTACGTCTCGCCGATGTTGGGCTTTGCGCTGCCGGGTCTCGGGCGCTCACGCACGCGCGAGTGGACGGTCGACGGCGCTCATCTCGCCAAGCGCCGCCAGCAGTTCGTCATCGTCGCGCTCGGGGAGTTGCTGCTCGCCACGGGTGCGGCACTCGCCCGCGCCGGCGCCTTGGAGCCCCGGAGGGGTGCGGGCGGCGCTCGTGGCGTTCCGGGGGACGCGGGCGATGTGGTGGCTGTATTTCGGCACTTCGAGCCGCGATGCCACGGCCGCGATCGTGCGCTCGAGGGATCCGGGGCGCATGGGCGCGCACCTGCACGACATGCACGCCATGCTGATCGGCTGGATCATTGCTGCGGCGGTGGGGAGCGATGTGGTGCTGGCGCGGCCCTTCGGCACGCTGCCGCTCGCGCAGGGCGTCGCGCTCGCGGCCGTGCCGTGCCGGTATCGGCTCGGCCGCGCCGTCTGCAAGCGCGTGGTGTACGGGCTGGTTCCGCGGTCGTCCATCCTCGCAGCGGCCGCCCGGGTGCTGCTCGCGCCCCGGGCTGAGCGGGTCGATCTGCTCACCCTCGCGACGCTCGATACGGCGATGCGGCTTGTGCAGTGGCGTACCGGGAGAGGCGCTTGGGGCGGTGTCGGGCGCACCCCTCGCGGCGCCGGATCGCCTGCAGCATTGAGGCCCCGTATCGCCGCTCGAGCGCCTGCGCATAAACTGTGACGATGGGCGCCCAGGATCCCCATTCGGCTCACCGGCTGTTCGCCTCGCTGCGGCTGCTTGCCGGTCAGGCCTTGAGCCGCGCCGCCGGCGCGCCGCTGGTGAGCGGCAACCGCGTGCAGTTGCTGATCGACGCCGAGGCGCACTTCCGAGCCTGGGCGGCGCTGATCGAGTCGGCGCGTCACTACCTGCTGCTCGAGAACTACATCATCGCCGACGATGCCGTGGGACGGCGCTTCCGCGACCTGCTCATTGCGCGCGCGCGCGCCGGGGTGCGCGTGGCGCTGATCCACGACTGGTTCGGCACGTTCGGCAACGCGGGCCGCGGGTTTTTCGCCCCGCTGCGTGCCGCCGGCGTCGAAGTGCGCGCGTTCAACCGGCCGCGCGTGGAGAACCCGCTCGGCTGGATCGGCCGCGACCACCGCAAGCTGCTGGTGGCGGACGGGCAGGTCGGCTCGATCTCCGGGGTGTGCCTTGCGGCGAAGTGGCTCGGCGATCCGGCCCGCGGCATCGCGCCCTGGCGGGACAGCGGCGTGCTGCTCGCCGGCCCCGCGGTCGCCGACATCGAGGTCGCTTTCCGCGACAGCTGGGCGGGACTCGGCGCGCCGCTGCCCTTCGCCGCGGCGCCGACGCCGGCGCCGTGCGGCGAGGTGGCGCTGCGCGTCATCGCGACGCTGCCGGCGCACGGGGCGATGTACCGGCTCGACAGTCTGATTGCCGCCATGGCGACGCGCAGCCTCTGGATCAGCGATGCGTATTTCGTGGGCATTCCGACCTACGTGCGCGGTCTCGCGGCAGCCGCCGCCGACGGCGTGGACGTCCGTCTGCTGGTGCCGGGGAGCAACAACCTGCCCGCGGTCGGTGCGCTCTCTCGCGCCGGGTATCGTCCGCTGCTCGAGGCGGGCATCCGGGTGTTCGAGTGGAACGGCAGCATGATGCACGCCAAGACCGCCGTGGCCGACGGCCGTTGGGCGCGCGTGGGCTCGTCCAACCTGAACCTCTCGAGCTGGCTCGCCAACTGCGAGATCGATGCCGCCATTGAGGACGGCGGCTTCGCCGGGCAGATGCAGGAGCAGTACCTGCGCGATCTGGACAACGCCACCGAGCTGCAGCTGCGGGGCCGGCGGCCGCAGCCGCAGGCGCTGATCCTGCGCGGCGCGCGCGGCGGCAGCTCCTCGCGGGCTGCGGCAAGCGCGCTGCGCATCGCCAACACGGTGGGCGCGGCGATCGCCAACCGGCGAGTGTTGGGGGATTCCGAGCGGGGGGTGCTGACGGTGGCGGGAGTCGCGCTGGTGGTGCTCGCCACGCTCGGATTCTGGGTGCCGCAGCTGCTCGCCTGGCCGTTCGCGACTTTCGCCGCCTGGCTGGGGCTGAGTCTGCTCTGGCGGCGCCTGCGCCGCGCCCAGCGCCGCGGCGACTGACTCGGCGGCGCGGCTGCGAGCGGGCCGTGGGCGCGAGAGGCAGCCTCTCGGGGGACCGGTCAGGCGAGCGGCGGGGGGCCGGCCGGCCAGGCGGGCAGCGCCCGGGTGTGCTCGTCTGTGCGCGGGCAGGAGTTGCTGGAACTGCGGCGGCCTTACATCACAGCGGCTGCGGCGCGAACCGCCCGCGAACCGGACCGGCGGGGCGGGGTATCCTGCACCGTACCCATCGAGGCCGAGGAGTTCGGCAGCCGTGAGCCAATGCGACTCGGCGAGGACGTGCCGGTGCTGGGGCCACCGGCGCTGCGGGCCCGCATGCGGCGCACGCTTGCGCGATTGGCTGCGCGTCATGCCGGTCGCGGATCAACGCGCGGGGCGGCGCGCGGCCGGCCTCATGGGTTGCGATGCGCGGGGTGAGACTGAGTCCGAACCTGCGGGCCGGCTGATGCCGGAGCGCTCAAGGCGCCGAAGCCCCGTGGGCTTGCGAGCCCGGTGGCGGTCATTGCGGCGTGCCATGGCCGATCTGCCGGGCTTCACCGCCCCGGTTCCCCTTGTCCGCTGCGTACCGTGCGCTGTCGTCGGGGTGCCCTTCGGGGCCGGCAACACGCACCGTTCGGGTATGCCGCAATGCTGGCATTGCGCCAGGGGCGCTGCCGGCTGCGCTGTGGGCGCCGCGATATCGATGGACGGCGAATAGCCGCACTTCCGTACAGCCCCTGTGTGAGCTCCCAGGACGGGCCGCTGTGCGCAAAAATCGCCTCGCAGCGCGGCACATTCGGGCGGGCAGCATGAATGCTCGGCTGCGCAGCGACAGCCGCAGCCGCATATCCGCGGCGGCTCGACCAAAAGGGGGGGCTGCCGCCGGATTGAACGGGGCTCTTGAGGCTGCCGAACCGGCCGAGGCAGGCCCGCCGCCGCTCTCTCGCGGCGCCAGCGGCACCGGTACGCAACGCAGCCTTTCTCGCGATAAGATGGATGTGTACAGTGTCTCTAGAGATTGCGCCCAGTTCCCGAGGTGCCAGCCGTGGACTCCAGATTCATCCTGGTTCTGCTTCCATCTACCACCGGCGCTACACAGTGCCTGCACATCGCTTCGGTGATGAGCGAGCGTCTCGGCCAGAAGCTGCGGCTTGCGCATGTCGAGATCGGCCCGCGTTCGATCCTCTTGCCTTCGCAAGAACAGTTGTCGGAATACGAGGTCGAGCATCTCGCCGAGCGTGAAAAGGGGGAGACCGAGAAGCTGCGCGACATTGTCGCCGAATGGACCCGCTCGAGCGGCATCTCCGTCGAGTTCGATCTGTACAAGGGCGATGAATGGCGGGTGATGCGTCATTACCGCAAGGCGGCGAGCATGGTCGTGCTGGCAGCGCCGCATACTCAGCCCATCGGACATCGCGAGGGGCTGCGCGCGGCGCTGTTGCGCACCCGTCATCCGGTGGTGATGGTGCCGCCCGCCTGGGAGGGTGGTTTTGGGCGACGGCTGATGGTGGGCTGGCGGGATATACCGCCGCTGCATCGCGCCCTCGCCGCGTTCAAACCGTTCCTCGCTGCGGCCGAGCATGTCGAGGCAGTGGCGGTCGACCAGGAAGAGAGTGCCCTCGAGGGTGCGCGCGCCGCGATTGCGCCGATTGCCGCCGGGGCCAGCTATCGGGTGATTGCCCCCGAAGGGCGAAAGACGGCGGCTGTTCTGCTGGAGGCGGCTGCCGCTTACCGGGCCGACGGGCTTGTCATGGGCGCATTCCGGCGCGGCGAGATCTTAAACTGGCTGGTGCCCGGCACGTCGAGCCGGCTGATCCAATCGAGCGCATTGCCGCTGTTGATGCGACGCTGAAGCGCCAGTGTGAGGCCCCACGCCGCTCACCTTGGCCACTACAGCCAGCCCAGGCCACGGGCCAGCATGCTGAGCGCCACCAGCACGATCATCGGCACGAACACCTTTTTCAGGTGCACGTTGGACATCCGGTTGAGAGTCTTCGCGCCGAGCATGGAGCCGCCCAGCACCCCGACGGCCACTGGAGCGGCAATCATCGGCTCGATATCCCCGCGCTGAAAGAAGATCCCGGCGGAAGCCGCCGCCGTCACGCCGATCATGAAATTGCTGGTTGTGGTCGAGACCTTCATCGGCAGGCGCATCGCGGTGTCCATCGCAAGCACCTTGAAAGTGCCGCTGCCGATGCCAAGCAGGCCGGAAATCAGCCCCGCCACGTACATCATGCCGAAGCCGATGCGCACATGCGCCACGTGGTAGGGGACGTCCTGACGCGTGCGGCGGTCCGAGTAGGTGCCGGGCAATTTCAACCACGCGGCCCATTTGTGGTTCTCGACGCCCCGCGGCAATTCTTCGCCGAGCCGCAGCACGAGCGGGATGGCCGAGATCAGCAAAATGACGCCGAACACGATGAACAGCACCGTATCGTTGAGCATGGATGACACCAGGGCGCCGCAGACCGCTCCTGCCGTCGTGGCGATCTCGAGAAACATGCCGACCCTGAGATTGGTCATTCGATCGCGCACATAGGCCGCCGCCGCGCCGGAGGATGTGGCGATCACGGACACGATGGAGGCGCCGATCGCGGTGGCGAAAGACACGTGAAAGATGAGCGTCAGGATCGGCACGATGAACACGCCGCCACCGAGCCCGGCGAGTGCGCCGACAAAACCGGCGAACACGCTGCTGAGTGCGATGAAGACCAGGACGCCGAACGTGCTGTTCGACACATCCGTCAGGCCCGGCCGGCCAAGATAGGCCCCGATTCCGAAGATGCTGAACAGCAGGATCGCCAGAACGATCGCGGTGATGATGACGTAGGTGCGATCTTTCTCGATCGCAAAGGCGACAATCGACACGGCGACCCGCAACACCGGCGTAGCGAGAAGGACGAGGAGGCCCGCAGTCACGATCGCTGCCGGCTCGGCAGCCCTGAGACCTGCGCCAACCTCCGCCAGCGTATCCGGAAAGGTTGAGGGGGGGAGTCGGCCGAGTATGCGCAGCGCGTAGTAATAGAAAACGCCGGCGAGTATCACCGCAACGCTCAGGAGTACGCCGCCGCGCAGCACGCCGCTGATGATGAGCTCGGTTTTGCGGATGAGACCATCGTCGGAGCCGAGATGGGTCGTCTTCTCGTTCAATGTGATGTTTGGCACTACGGTACCGGGGGTGTGTCCGAACATTTGTGTTTGAGACCGCTGGATAGATGTCTTGCCGCTGCTGCTCGTCATGATGAATTCAACCGCCGCCGCAGCAACAGTCTACTGCTGCCGCGTGTCTGAGAGAGGTAAAAATAAAAAAAGGCTCTGCTGCAAGAGCCTGCCATGGTGAAGCTGATCGATGCGGCGGGGACACTCTGGCGAGCCTCGGCGTGCTCTTTGCGCCCGATGAGCAATGCAGTCGCTCCCCGAAAGCCGGCATGCGCAGCGCGCAAGCGCCGTGTTCCCCGTGGCCCATCGATCGGTTTGCCGCGGCATACACCCCTGGGGGGTCGATCCGTGCGGCGTGTTCAGCTTGCCCTGTTGAGCGGTCGAGCGAATGAATGCGGCCGTCATCAATGGTGCCAAAATCAGGCGCCGCGGGCGCCTGACGGCCTGTACGACGGGCCGAAAAAGTAATGTTCGACCGCGAACGGGCGCGGCGCACCCATCGCGACCCTGTGCGCACCGGCGGGGAAATCTCCCGCGAGAACCGCCCCATTGCGACCGGCACTATTGGCACCGAAATCAGGCGTGGGCCGGGGAGGAGGGGATGCCGGAGCAGAACTGCTCGGGATCTGCAGAGCGATACAGCATGATCCGCACAGAGGATGCTCGCAGACTCTCTGGCTCGGGCGGCAGCCGGGGGATCATGACCCCTCCATCCGGCGCGCCAAAGGTAGAGCTTGGCACGGACTTTCTCGTCTTTCGGCCAAGCCGACCCCGCTCGAGGGCTGCAATGGCGCGCTCGAGTTGCGTCGCATCGAGCGCTGCAAGCTCGGCGATGCCGGCTTTCAGCAGCTGGCTGGGCGTGAGTTCATGCACTCGGCGCTCGCGCAGCGTCCGGGCGATCTGCTCCAGCGTGGCGCGTTCCCGGGCCGGCCGCGCAAGCGGCTCGCGCACGACTGCGCTCGATTCCCGCGAAGCTTTTTGATTTTGAGATGACGCCCGCGTCGCTGCAGGGGCGCTCCCGTTGGCGCCCTTGAACCGTGAGACGACGCTCTCGCTGGCATCATCCTCGCGCTTCAGGCCCATCCTGAGGGACTCAGCCGCGCATTTTCGCCTCGTCATCACTTCAGCCTTCCGCGAGATTCCCCGGGGCGACAACGCGATAGCTCCTGCCGAGGCCGCCATTCGGTTTCACCGGGCCCACGATCCGCGCGGGCCCTTTCCGAGTCCTTCCCCTGCAATCGTTTATATCATAATACTCTAATACTTTATCTGCCAGTGGCAACGGCGAGGACAGCGCGGTGCGTTTCCTGGCGCGAGCCTGAGGGGCATCACCCACCTTCCGCTCAGGGCAAGCGAGTCGCCTTCGAGGCGAGAAATTGACCGTCAGTGCCGCAAGAGATCCGCAGACGGGGTTGGCGCCGACGCGCTCGGCTGCCCGACCGGGTCGGCGGCAAACCTGCGACAGTGCTTGATCGCTCGGGCTGGATGGCCTTGTCCGGCCGCCACTCGAGACGGGTTCTGCTTCTGAGCAGGGGCCGGCAGCGGCTGGGTCAGCTGAGACGGCGCTGCAGCGGATGTTGCAAGCCGTCAATCGTCGCTGACCGCGATCCAAGGGGGCTTCGTGCTCGATCCATTCGCGCCAGCCGCGAAAACTCCCCGGAGGCGGGTTCGCTCGGGGTTCGGGCCCATTCCGGTCATCCGTGCAGTCCGGCATATCGGGGCCGAAACGGCCGCGATTTTGCGCAAGATGACGCCGGCTGCCGCGCCCGCGCCGGCGCTCAAAACGCCGAAGCCCACCTCGCGGTGGGCTTCGTGCGGTTTGGCTGGGGGACTAGGATTCGAACCTAGGTAAACGGAGTCAGAGTCCGTTGTCCTACCACTAGACGATCCCCCAAAACCGGCAAGCGCTCTGGGCGGCACGCGCCGCGGCAGTAGTGAAGACTGCCTCGGCGAGCGCTTCAAGACCCCGTTAGCGCTTGGAGTACTGCGTCCCGCGGCGGGCCTTGCGGCGGCCGACCTTCTTGCGCTCCACCTCGCGCGCATCGCGGGTCACGAACCCGGCATCGCGCAGCGGCTTGCGGTAGCTCTCATCGTACTCGATCAGCGCGCGGGTGATGCCGTGGCGAATGGCGCCCGCCTGGCCGGTGATGCCGCCGCCGTCGACGGTCACGCTGATGTCGAAGCGGCTGATGAGCTCGAGCGCCTCGAGCGGCTGGCGGACGATCATCCTGCCGGTCTCACGGCCGAAGAACTCATCGAGCGGGCGGTCGTTGACCGTGATCTTCCCGCTGCCGGGCCGTACATACACGCGCGCGGTCGCGGTCTTGCGCCGACCGGTGCCGTAGTTCAGTTGCTGGACTGCCATCGATGGATTCCTCAGATCTCGAGCGGCCGCGGCTGCTGCGCCTGGTGGGGGTGCTCGCCGCCGGCAAACACGTGGAGCTTCTTGAACATGCGCCGTCCCAGCGGGTTCTTCGGCAGCATGCCCTTGACTGCAAACTCGATCGCCCGTTCCGGGTGCTCCGCGAGGAGCTTCTCGAGCGCGATCGACTTGATGCCGCCGATGTGGCCGGTGTGGTGATAGTAGATCTTGTCGCTGAGCTTGCGTCCGGTGACGCGCACCTTGCCGGCATTGAGCACCACGATGTGGTCGCCCATGTCGACGTGCGGGCTGTAATCGGCCTTGTGCTTGCCCTTCAGGCGATGGGCGATCTGCGTGGCAAGGCGCCCAAGGGTCTTGCCGGCCGCATCGACCACGAACCAGTCGCCGCGGACGCTGCCGGGCTTCGCGAAAACCGTCTTCATAAGAGCCTCTGCAGGGGGGGGCTTCGATCCAAAAAGGACCCTATCCAAAGGGCCGGCAAGTCTACTGAAGGCGCGCCCGTATTGCAAAAGGCCGCACGAGCGCCGTGAGCGAGGCCGGGCGCCACGCGGCCCGCCGAACACCTATAATAAGGGCATGGAAGCCTGCCAACCCCTCGATGCCTGCATTGCAGCGGTGGATCGGGCGCTGCGCGCCCTCGGCGCACCGGCCCGCGCCAGCCGGCCGGTGCCCGGCGAGCCTGATACGGCCAAGGCGAAGCTCTCGGCGGATGAACGCCGCCGCTCCGCCGGGCTGATGCGGGTGAATCACGCCGGGGAGATCGCCGCCCAAGCCCTCTACCACGGCCAGGCGTTTGCGGCCCAAAACGCCTCTACCCGTGACATGCTGCTGCACGCCGCCCGTGAAGAGGCGGACCATCTGGCTTGGTGCGCGACTCGCCTGACCGAGCTCGAGTCCCGGCCGAGCCTCCTCGACCCGCTGTGGTATGCCGGCTCATTCGCCATCGGCGCGCTGGCCGGCCTGATGGGCGATCGGATCAGCCTCGGCTTCGTGGTCGAGACCGAGCGGCAGGTCGAGGGGCATCTCGATGGGCATCTGGGCTCATTGCCCCCCGACGATGCCCGCAGCCGCGCCATCGTCGATGCGATGCGCACGGATGAGATTGCGCACCGGGCAAGCGCCAAGGCGGCAGGGGGCATTGATCTGCCACCCCCGGTCCGGGCGCTGATGCGCGCCACGGCGCGGATCATGACAGAGACCGCCTATTGGTTGTGAGCGCCGGGGACCCCGGCTGCACGTTGCGCTGGTTTTTCCAGCACCGCGTGCGGTACGCTTTCACCCGGGGGGGCAAATTAAGTAATCTTCTGCTCAAGGCCACGCGAGACGGGGGGAGCCGGTGATGGAAGAAAACGTCGTCAAGCCGCTGAGTGACATTCCGGCGATCAATCGCTTCCTCAGTTATTGCCGGATCCGCACCGTGCCTTCCAAGACGGTGGTCATCCACGCGGGTGATCTGCCGGATGTCCTCTACTACATCATCAGCGGCTCGGTCGAAGTGATGATCGAGGACGAGGAAGGCAACGAGATGGTGCTCGCGTATCTGAATCGCGGGCAGTTCTTCGGGGAGATGGGCCTGTTCTTCCAGGACCAGGCCACCCGCAGCGCCTGGGTGCGCACCCGCAACGCCTGCGAGTTGGCGGAGATGACCTACCCGCGCTTCCGGCAGATCGCCGCGGAAAGCCCGGGGCTGGTCTTCGAGCTGGCGACGCAGCTGGCGACGCGCCTCGACCGCACCAACCGCAAGCTCGGGGACCTGGCGTTCGTCGACGTGACCGGCCGCGTCGCGCACGCGATCAACAATCTGTGCGACGAGCCGGATGCGATGACCCACCCCGAGGGCATGCAGATCAAAGTGAGCCGCCAGGAGCTCTCGCGCCTGGTCGGCTGCTCGCGCGAGATGGCCGGCCGCGTGCTGAAGGTGCTGGAGGATCAGGGCCTGCTGCGCGCCACCGGCAAGACCATCGTGGTGTTCAACGCCCGGCCGAAGATGCGCACCCGCCCGGTCGTGGTGCCGGTCAAGCAGGCCGGCAAGGGTGCTCGGCCGGCCGGCTCCGGCCCGGAAGAATGAGCTCGCGCCCTGCCGGGGCGCGTCGCGCTCAAAGCGCCGCGAGTTGCGCGCGCATGGCGCGCATCGTTTCGGCGTAGTTCGCGCTGCCGAAGATCGCCGACCCGGCCACGAAGGTATCCGCGCCCGCGCGCGCGCACGCCTGGATGTTGTCCACCTTCACGCCGCCGTCGACTTCGAGTCGCACCGTGCGGCCGCTCGAGCGGATCCGCTCGCGAATCGTCTCGAGCTTGGCGAGCGCCGAGGGGATGAACCGCTGGCCGCCGAAGCCCGGGTTCACCGACATCACCAGCACCAGATCGAGTTTCTCCAGCGTGTAATCCAGCCAGTCGAGGGGCGTGGCGGGGTTCAGCGCCAGTCCCGGCCGGCAGCCCTGCTCGCGGATCAGCTCGATGGTGCGGTCGACGTGCTCGCTCGCCTCGGGGTGAAAGGTGATGAATTCGGCGCCCGCGCGCGCGAAGTCGGGCACGATCCGGTCAACGGGGCGGACCATCAGGTGCACGTCGATGGGGACGTTCACGCCGTGCTTGTGCAGCGCCTCGCACACCGGCGGACCGATGGTGAGATTGGGCACGTAATGGTTGTCCATCACGTCGAAGTGGATCAGGTCGGCTCCCGCGGCGATGACGGCATCGACCTCCTCGCCGAGCCGCGCGAAGTCGGCCGACAGGATGGACGGGGCGATCCAGTGCGCGCTCACGTGGCCGGTCCGGTGATCCGGCGCAGCGCCTCGTGGTACTTCTCGCTGGTGCGCGCGATGATCTCGGGCGGCAGCCCCGGACCCGGCGCGCGCTTGTTCCAGTCGAGTGTCTCGAGGTAATCGCGCACGAACTGCTTGTCGAAGCTCGGCGGGCTCGAGCCCGCCCGATAGGCCTCTGCCGGCCAGAAGCGCGAGGAGTCGGGCGTCAGCGCCTCGTCGATCAGCGTGAGCGTGCCGTGTTCGTCGAGCCCGAATTCGAACTTGGTGTCGGCGATGAGGATGCCGCGCGTGCGCGCGTGGGCGGCGGCGAACTCGTACAGCGCAATGGCGCTCGCGCGCACCTTCGCCGCGAGCGGCGCGCCGATCAGCCGCTCGGTCTCGGCGAAGGAGATGTTCTCATCGTGCTCGCCAGCGGCGGCCTTGGTCGCCGGCGTGAAGATCGGCGCGGGCAGGCGGGAGGCGAGCTCGAGCCCGCCCGGCAGTGCGATGCCGCAGATGCTGCCGGTCTTCTGATAATCCTTCCATCCCGAGCCGATGAGATAGCCGCGCACCACGGCCTCGATCGGCAGCGCTTTCAGCCGCCTGACGATGACGGCCCGCTCGGCAAGCAGCGCCCGATCGGACGGATCGCTCACCAGCGATTCGATCGATCGCCCGGTGAGGTGGTTCGGCACGATGTGTCGCGTGCGCTCGAACCAGAACTCGGAAATGCGGTTCAGCACCCGGCCCTTGCCGGGGATCGGATCCGGCAGCACGACGTCGAAGGCAGACAGCCGATCGGTCGTCACGATCAGCAGCGCGTCCGGACCCGCGGCGTAGATGTCGCGGACCTTGCCTTCGTGGATCTTCTCGAGGCCACGCAGCGAGGTGCGGTAGACGGTGGGCGCATCCATGCTTGCTACTATAGCAGCGCATGCACCTCCCGCACGTACCCCCGCGCGTATGAGATATACCGGAAAGCTGACCGGCGGTTTGCTCGGCTTCGTGCTCGGGTTCGGCCCGGTCGGGGCCATGCTCGGGGCGCTGCTCGGCCACCAGTTCGACGCCTACGCTGAGCAGCACGGCGCCGGCGGGCGCGCCGCGCACGCCGCGGCGGTCGGCGAGCGGTTCTTTCGCGCGACCTTCCGCGTCATGGGGTTCCTGGCGAAAGCCGACGGGCGAGTGTCCGAGCAGGAGATCGCGGCGGCTCGCGCGGTGATGATGCAGCTGCGGCTCGACCCGGCGCAGGTGCAGCTGGCCATCGAGCACTTCACGGCCGGCAAGCAGCCCGGCTTCGATCTGGCCGGCGAGCTCACCGAACTCAACCGCGTCTGCCTCGGGCGGCCGCATCTGAAGCGCGTCTTCATCGAGCTGCAGATCCGCGCGGCTCTCCCCGGCAATGGCCTCGACGGGCCGGTGCGCCCGCTGCTCGGTCAGATCGCCGCGCGGCTCGGGGTCTCCTCCCTCGAGTTCGCCCAGATCGAGGCGGCGCTTCGCATTCACGCGCGCGGCTTCGGGCAGTCCGCGGGCGCTGATGCGGGCGAGGCGCTCGAGCGCGCCTACCGGGTGCTCGGGGTGGGCGCGGCCGACGGCGATCGGGAAGTCGTCAAGGCGTACCGGCGGCAATTGAGCCGGCACCACCCCGACAAGCTCAAGGCGAACGGTCTGCCGGACTCGATGATCGAGCACGCCAAGCAGCGCACCCAGCAGATCATCGAGGCCTACGAGCTGATCCGCGAGCGGCGGGGAATGCACACCTGAGCCGGCGCGGCGCCGCGGATGACAGGAACGCCCGCGGCGCTTGACGTCCGCCTCGCCCTCGGCTCGTTAAGCTGCCGCTTGCGCGGGAAGGGCGAGGATTCCTTCTACAAGACGGCGACGACCCGCCGCGAGGATGAGCCGCGCGGAGCTCACGTCGCGGTCGTGGAGCGCTGCGCATCCCGTAGACGCCCATGCTCTTGTTCCGAGGCCTGCGATAGCTCTTGGGCCGCAGCCTGCGTGGCACGCTGAGCAGGTCTGGGTCGATCCGGCTGCGTTGACCTCGAGGAACAGCGCTCGCGCCTGATGGCACTGGGACCTGAGCTGTGTCCTGAACACGCTCCACCCGGCATCGAGCACGGACTTCGCAAGGGCAGTCTGGGCAAGGGCGGCGGCGCTCACGTTGTCGACGAAGATCGCGCCGTGGCTCGAGGCCAGGGCGCGGGAAAGCTTGTGCAGGTGGTCCGACCTGCGGTTCTTGATCTTGGCATGGATCGCCCGCTCGCGAGCCTTCTTGCCGGCGCGCTGCGCGGTGGCAAGCTTGCCCTTGAGATCCCGGTACAACGGCGGCGGCTCGACCTTGATGCCGTCGGAGGTGGCCTGCAAGTCCTTCAGTGCGAGGTCGATCTCGATCGCATCAGACGGGGCATGGCGGGATACTTTTCCCGCTTCACTCTCACGAGCGCGTTCCGCGACTACCGGCCGCGGGCGTCCTCGCAGCAAGAGCTGCAACGGATGAGATGCTTCGAGAGATCCCCGCTGTCCCAGAGCCGTATGGGCCGGCCCATGAAGCGCACGACACCCTGCGAGCGGCATTGGATCGCGACCGCCTTGAACGGGATCCATCCCAGGCTGTCGTTCGAGCGCGCTCGACCCGAGACCCGCCAGCGGAGCTTGCGTCGGCGGGGAACTCGTGCAGATCCTCTGTCGAGAGAAACCGACCCTCGCGCTCGAGGACCTTCAGACCGGTCTCCTGCTCGTCGTTCCAGACAAAGTTGACCTCACGCGCTCGAGCGCAAAGCTACGGCACGTGCTTGTCCCACACGCGCACCCGCAGGGTGCGCACTCCTGCTCCGGACAGGCTGAACGGTTGCGGGGCATTCCCATCGTGTCGCTGTATATTAATCCAGGCATCAAGATCCATTCCCAAAGACGCCTGATATCTCGGCATGAATGCCGGAGTTTTACGGCGTGATGGGATAATCTTCCGGCGCCATGTGGGCGAGAATCTGGGCATTCCTCGATGACTGGTTCTTCGGGACCGCCGCGAGCGGTGCCGTCGCCCGCGGCCGGCTCATCCGCGGACTGAGCTATCTCTACGCGGTGCTGCGCGACCTGACGGGCGGGCAGATCAACCTGCGCGCGATGGGGCTCGTCTACACCACGCTGCTGACCTTGATTCCGCTGGCGGCCTTCAGCTTCGCGATCCTGAAGCTCTTCGGCGCGGGCGGCGATCTGCAGCCGGTCGTCTACCAGTTCTTCAGTGCCCTCGGGCCTGCGGATGCGGCCAAGGTCACCTCGCGAGTGGTGCTGTTTGCCGATCGCGTCGGCGGCGGGGTGCTCGGCTCGGTGGGCTTCGCGCTGCTCGCCTGGACGCTGATCGGCACGATCAAGAAGGTCGAGGACAGCTTCAATTTCCTCTGGCGCGTGCAGAAGGCGCGCAGCTTCGCCCGCCGCATCACCGAGTACCTCACGCTGGTCGTGGGCGGCCCGGTCATTCTGGTGATGTTCATCGGCATGTCGCACCGCGCGATCGACAGCGCGCCGTTCCGCGACCTGGCCCGTCTGCCGTGGGTCGACCTGTTCACCACCGCGGGGATCAAGCTCGCCCCCTACGTTATGGTGATCGTCGCCTTCACGGGGCTGTATCTGCTCGTGCCCAATACGCGCGTGCAATTCCGTCCCGCGCTGATCGGTGCGGTGGTCGGTGGCGTGATCTGGGCGGCGGTCGGGCGGGTGTTCACGGCCTTCGTGGTGCACTCGACGCGCCTCGCCATCGTGTACGCGGGATTCGCGTTCATCGTGGCGGGCCTGCTGTGGACGTATCTCGGCTGGCTGATCCTGCTCGCCGGAGCGCAGCTGTCGTTCTACATCCAGAATCCGGCCTATCTGCGCCTCGGCCTGCAGGAGCTGAAGCTCTCGGGCGCGGAGGTCGAGCAGCTGGCCCTGCGCATGATGTATCTGGTGGGGCGCGCCCATCTCACGGGCGAGCAGCGCTGGAGCATGAACGCGCTCGCCACCGAGCTCGGACTGCCGGGCATCGCGGTGGCGCAAATCGTGCACGCGCTCGAGCACTGCGGGCTGCTGGTGGTGACCGAGGAGGATGAGCTCCTGCCGGCGCGCGATATCGGGCGCATCACGCTCGCGGAGATACTCGACGTTGCCCGCAGCCGCCTGCCGGGGGATTTCAGCCCGCGCCTGATGCCGATCCCGCCGGTCGATCGCCTGCTCGGCGCGATCGATGAGGCGCGCCGCCATCGCTGCGGGGATCTCACGCTGCGCGATCTGGTGCAGGAGCCACCCCGGCCGGCGCTGGTCATCGCCTCCGGCAACGGCCCGTGAGCTGCGGCGGCTAAATCGTCTCGGTGCCCGTCGCGGTGCCGACGACGAGCACATCCGCCGGGCGTGCGGCGAACAGTCCCACGGTGACGACACCCGTAATCTCACCCAGCGCGCGCTCGAGCGCGCGCGGATCTGTGATCGAGAGGTCGTGCACGTCGAGGATGTGGTTGCCGTTATCGGTCAGGAAGCCGCGCCGCCACACCGGGCGTGCGCCGCGTGCCTCGATCGCCCGCGCCACCAGCGTGCGGGCCATGGGAATGACCTCGACGGGCAGCGGAAAGGCGCCCAGGGTCTCGACCAGTTTGCCGTCATCGATGATGCACACGAAGCGCTGCGCCGCCGCCGCCACGATCTTCTCGCGCGTCAGCGCGCCGCCGCCGCCCTTGATGAGCTGCCGCGCGCGGGTCGCCTCGTCGGCGCCGTCGATGTACAGCGGCAACGCGGCGACGTCGTTCAGGTCCAGGACCTCGATACCCGCGGCGCGCAGCAGAGCGCTGCTCGCCTCGGAGCTCGATACCGCCGCGCGGATCAGGCCGGGCCGCGCCGCGAGCGCCTCGATGAGGCAGCCGACGGTGGAGCCGGTGCCGACGCCGAGCACGCTGTCCGCTGCGACGTAATCGAGCGCCGCCTCGGCGCTGCGGCGCTTCTTGGCGTGGGCCTCGGTGTCTTTCGAAGCTGTGCGAGTGGTGTGTGACACGGCTTTTTCCAGTGGCTGGAAACGAATGTGCCCGCTTGCGCGGGCACGAGGGCATCGAACTTTGTTTCACTCGGCGGCCGCCGAAGCGGCCGCCGAGCGAAAGGCCTTACTTCTTCTTCGCAGCTTTCTTTTTCGCGGCCTTCTTCTTTGCCTTCGCCATGTTGGCTCTCCAGTTGACGGGTTAGTCCGAGGGCCGAGTATATACATGCGAAACAAAAATACAAGCAAGTCCTAAGAGGATGTGCTAGCGGACCGCGGGTCGTGCGGCGCCACTCGATCGACGCCGCGTGTTCCCATCGCTCACGGCGAGAGCGCCGGTGCGGGCGCAATGGATGAGGCCGCGCTCGGTGATCACCATGTCGAGCGGCACATCGTGCGCCGCGCGCTCGATGCGCTCGAGCTGCTGCATCGCGTAGCCGAGTCCAACGAGCAGCGGCCTCGCGCTCATCGCGCGCGCGCGCGCGAAAGCCAGCGCGCGATCGTAATAACCCCCGCCCATGCCGAGACGGTTCCCGCGCCGATCGAATCCGACCAGCGGGACGAAGAGGATATCGAGCGCGCGCGCGCTCGGCAGCGCGGGGCCGAGCGGCTCGGGGATGGCGAAGCGATTGCGCAGCATCCGCGTGCCGAGCCGCACGAACTGCATCGAGCGGGCCGGCGGCTGCGCGCCGATGCGCGGCAGATACACCTGGCAGCCGCGGCGGCGGGCGAGCGCCAGCAGCGCGGCGCTATCGAGTTCTTCGGGCAGCGCGACGTAAAGGCCGATGCGCCACTGCGGACGCACCAGGCGCTCGCGGTCGGCGATCAGCGCCACGCGGCGCGCGCTGCGCGCACGCTCGATCGGAGGAATGCTCCGGCGGGCTTGTCGGAGCGAGGCCCGCAATCGCATGCGGGCCGCCTGCAGGCTGGAATCAGGAAGCGTCACCCGCCTGTGCCGGTGCGAACCGTTGCTCTCGAACCGGAGCAACAAGTGGGACGGGCTGCGGCAGGTAAGGCTTTCCGCTCGGGGCGGACTTGCACAATTCTGCCGGCAAGCCCTGAAGTCCCATGGGTGTTTCAATTAGGGTCCGAGGTAACCCGGCCCGCGTGTCGAACACCGCAGGCGACGCTCTGAGCACTGTACACCAAAGCCCGCCTGGGTGCAGTCGGGGCGAGCGCGCCGCGCCGCGCCTCACAGTTCGAGCGGCCGGCTGTGTCCGAGCGCCGTTTCCACCCGCTCGCGCAGGGCGCGGACCTTGTCGCCGGCCTCGACGGTGCTGCGGTTGCCCCGCTCGCGAAGCAGCAGCAGCTCGTTTGCCATATTGAGCGCGACCATGACCGCGATGCGGTCGAGTCCGACGACCTTGCCGCTGTCGCGCACTTCGCGCATGCGGGCATTCAGGTATTCCGCCGCATCGAGCAGGGCCGGCCGCTCCTCGTGGGGGCAGGCGATCATGTAGTCCCGGTCGAGGATGCGCACGCTGACGCGCGCCGGATCTGCGCTCACGCGCCGTGCTCCAGGGTTTTCAATCGCCCGATCATGGCCTCGACCCGCGCGCGCACCTGTTCGTTCTTCTGCAGCAGCGTCGCGCGCTCGCTGGCGAGCGATTCGTGCCGCTGCTTGAGTGCGTGGTTCTCCTCGCGCAGCTGCTCGAGGGCGCCGAGCAGCTCATCGATCCGCCGGGTCAGGCGGGCGAGCTCGGTATCGAGGGCTGATGATGCGGCAGCGCTCATGCTGGCGCGACTATAGTGCCGCGCTCTCTACGCGGTCAATGCGAAGCTCCGCACGCCCCCCGAGGGGGCGGGGATCCGCCGGCGCCGACATGCGGCATAATGGCCGGTAATGATGCAGGCGGACTATGCAGAGGTTCAGACCGTTCTCACCGGCGAGCATTCGCTCACCGATGCGGCCGAGGCGCACGGCACGCTGACCGGCTCGCTGTGCTCTGCGCCGGGGTATCGTTTCGAGGACTGGCTGCTCGACATCCTGCCGGAGGGGGAGGCCCGCCCACCGAGCATGCCGGTGCTGCGCGCCCTGTATCGGCATACCGCAGGGACGCTCACCGGCCCGGAGATGGGATTTGACCTGCTGCTGCCCGATGACGAGCGGCCGATCATCGAGCGCGCCGGGGCGCTCGCGCTGTGGTGTCAGGGGTTTCTCTACGGGCTCGGCCTCGGCGTGCTGCGCGATGCGGCGAACATGCCCGGGGAGCTGAGCGAGATCGTCAACGACATTACGGAAATCGGCAGTGCCGCGGTCGACACGACGCAGAGCGAGGAGTCGAACGAGGCGGCCTATGCCGAGCTCGTCGAGTTCATGCGCGTCAGCGTGCAAGTGGTATTCGAGGAGCTCGCGCCGCTGCGCGACCCGCCCGCCTCACCTGGAGCGCCTTTCCATTGAAGCCCGAGACCCCCGCAGAAGAGTTCGCGCGTCGCCGTCGAGCGCTGATGCGCCTGATGGGACGCGATGCGATCGCCATCATCCCGGCCGCGCCGGTCCGCAAGCGCAACAACGACGTCGATTACGCGTACCGGCAGGACAGCGACTTTCACTATCTCACCGGCTTCGGCGAGCCGGAGTCGGTCGCCGTTCTGATCCCGGGGCGCGAACAGGCCGAGTACATCCTGTTCGTCCGCGACCGTGATCCGACGCGCGAGACGTGGGACGGCCGGCGCGCCGGCCCGGCGGGCGCGCGCCGCCTCTACGGCGCGCACGATGCGTTCCCCATCACTGATATCGACGAGATCCTCCCCGGGCTGATGGAGAACCGCGCCAAGGTCTTCTATGCCATGGGCATATACCCGGAATTCGACCAGCGGGTGGTCGGCTGGGTGAACGGCCTGCGCACCCAGGCGCGCAATGGCCGCCATCCGCCGCAGGAGTTCGTGGCGCTCGATCAGGTGCTGCACGAGCTGCGCCTGTTCAAATCGCGCACCGAGCTCGATCTGATGCGTGAAGCGGCGCGCATCGGCGCGCTGGCGCACGTGCGGGCCATGCGTTTCTGCCGACCCGGCCGCATGGAATACGAGCTGATGGCCGAGCTCGTGCACGAGTTCCGCCGCCACGGAGCCGACACCTCCTACCACCCCATCGTCGGCTCGGGGGCGAACAGCTGCATCCTGCACTACAACGAGAACGATCAGCCGCTGCGCGACGGCGAGGTGGTGCTGATCGACGCCGGCTGCGAATACCAGTGCTACGCCTCGGACATCACCCGCACCTTCCCGGTGAGCGGGCGTTTCAGCCGTGAGCAGCGGGCGGTCTACGAGGTCGTGCACGAGGCCAATCGCGCGGCGATCGCCAAAGTGCGCCCCGGCAATCACTGGAACGAGCCGCACGAGGCGGCGGTCCGGGTGATCACCCAGGGGCTGGTCCGACTCGGGCTGCTCAAGGGCCGGCCGGCGAAGCTTGAGCGCGATGGCGCCTACCGGCGTTTCTTCATGCACCGCACCGGCCACTGGCTCGGGATGGATGTGCACGATGTCGGCGATTACAAGGTCGGGGAGGCGTGGCGTGTCCTCGAGCCCGGGATGGTGCTGACGATCGAGCCGGGCATCTACATTCCTCGCGGCGCGCGCGGCGCGCCCAAACGCTTCCAAGGCATCGGCATGCGCATCGAAGACGACGTCGTAGTGACCAAGAGCGGAGCCGAAGTGCTCACCGACGGCGTCCCGAAGGATCCCGATCTGATCGAGGCGCTGATGGCCGAGCCGCATGTGAACGGCGCGCGGGCTCCGGCCGCGCGCACGCGCGGCAAGGCGCGGCGGAGTCAGCGTGCCCAAGCATGAGGTGCGCGGCGGCGCGCCGCGCGAGTACGACGTTGCGATCGTCGGCGGCGGGCTGGTCGGCGCGAGCCTGGCGCTGGCGCTTGCCGGCAGCGCGGTGCGGGTGCTGCTGGTCGAGGGTGTCGCGCCGGACTCGAGCAGTCAGCCGAGTTTCGATGAGCGCACGAGCGCGCTCGGCAACGCCAGCCGGCGCATCTTCCAGGGACTGGGCATCTGGGAGGAGCTCGCGGGCGAGGCGGCGCCGATCCGCACCATCCATGTCTCGGAGGCGGGCCGCTTCGGCAGCGCCTGTCTGCGCGCCGCGGAACAGGGTGTCGAGGCTTTCGGGCACGTCATCCCCAATCGTGTGATGGGCGCCGCCCTGTGGCGCGGATTGCGGCGCGCCGGCGGCGTCACGATACGCGTGCCGGCGCGGGTCACCGCAGTGGCGATTGCCGCCGATGGCGCGGCGCTCACGGTCGAGGGGGCGGACGGCGCGCACGAGACCGCGAGCGCGCGGTTGTTGGTGGCGGCGGACGGCGCCAACTCCGTAGTCCGCGCGGCAGCCGGCATTGCGGCGCAGGTGGAGGATTACGCCCAGGTGGCCATCACGGCGGCGGTCCTCACCGATCGGCCCCATGACGGCACGGCATACGAGCGCTTCACGCCGACCGGTCCGGTGGCGGTCCTGCCGCTGCACGGCGGGGGCTACGGCACGGTCTGGGCCAGCGAGCCCGCGCGCGCCGCCGAGCTGCTCGCCCTCAGCGACGGGGCCTATCTGAATGCGCTGCAGGAGCGATTCGGCTGGCGTGCGGGGCGCTTCCTGCGCGCCGGGAAGCGCGCGTCCTATCCTTTGAGGCTGTCCCGCGCCGCCGCGACGGTGGGCATGCGCACGGTGCTCATCGGCAATGCGGCCCAGGGGCTGCACCCGATCGCCGGACAGGGGTTCAATCTCGGCCTGCGCGATGCGGCGCTGCTCGCCGAGCGCATCGCCACGTGCGCCGCTGATCCCGGTGCGCCGCAGCTGCTCGACGCCTACAGCGAGGCGCGGGCGGCGGACCGCGGCGGCGTGGTGCGCTTCACCGACTCCCTGGTGAAGCTGTTCGCCAGCCGCCTCCCCGGGGCGAGCCTGCTGCGCAATCTCGGCCTGGTGTTGTTCGATCTGTCGCCGCCGGCCAAGCGGGCGCTGGCCCGGGTGAGCCTGGGTTTCGGCGGTCCGACACCGCGTCTGGCGCGGGGGCTGCCGCTCGCATGAGCACTGCTGCGCCGCGTTGGGATGTGCTGATCGTCGGCGGCGGTCCGGTGGGCGCGTGCGCCGGGGCGCTGCTGCAGCGCGCCGCCGGGACCGGGCGGCGCCCGCTGCGCATCGGATTGCTCGAGCCCGCCCGGCCCGCGCCGCCGGCTCCGCAGGCGGCTCTCGATGCGCGCGTGTCCGCCTGGTCGCGCTCGAGCGAGCGGATCCTCACCACGGCCGGTGCGTGGGAGCGAATGCCCGCGCGCCGCGTCCAGCCCTATGAGCGCATGTGCGTCTGGCCGGCGCATCTGCCGGCGCGCAGCGCCGATGCGCTGCGGTTCGATGCGGCCTATGCGGGCGAGGCGAATCTCGGGGCCATTGCCGAGAACCGCCTCGTGCAGTGCGCGGCGCTCGAGGCGTTCGAGGCGGCCGGCGGAACGGTCATCGCGGCGGGGTTCTCCGGGCTTGCGATACGCGATCAGGATGTGCAGGTGCGCGCCGGCGCGGATGTCTTGCACTGCAGGCTGCTCGTCGGGGCCGACGGGGCGCGCTCCAGGGTGCGCGATGCGCTCGGGCTGGCGGTCCGCGAGGTGAGCTACCAGCAGACCGCGATTGTCGCCAACGTGCGCACCGAGCAGCCGCACGAGCGGACCGCCTGGCAGCGGTTCCTGGGGGACGGCACGCTGGCGTTTCTGCCGCTCGCCGACGGATCGAGCTCCATCGTGTGGTCCCTCGATGAGGCGACCGCCCGCGAGCGGCTGGCCTTGCCGACGGCGCAGTTCGAGGAGGCGCTGCTTGCCGCCTCGGACGGCGTGCTCGGCGCGGTGCGGCTGTGCACGGAGCGCCTCGGGGTGCCGCTGCGCAGGCTGCGCGCCGAGCGCTTCACCGCTGCGCGCTGCGCGCTGATCGGCGATGCCGCGCACGTGGTGCATCCGCTGGCCGGGCAAGGCGTCAACCTCGGCCTGCTCGATGCGGCGACGCTCGCCGAGTGCGTGCTGCTCGCGCACCGCGTGGGGGAGGATCCGGGCGCGGCGCGGCCGCTGCGCCGCTACGAGCGCTGGCGCAAGAGCGAACTGGCGCCCATGACGCTCGCCATCGACGGCTTCAACCGCTTTCTCGCCCACGGCTCCGGCCCGCTCGCGCAGCTGGCGCAGCACGGGCTCGCCTGGGTGAACCGCAGCGAGACGGTGAAGCGCCTGTTCATCGCTCAGGCGCTCGGGCTCACCGGCGAGCTGCCCGCTGCGGCGCGCCTCGGCGGGGCGCCGCTCAGCTGAGCGGGATGCGGTCGATCTTCGCGGCGCAGATGAAGTCGTTCTCGGACAGGCCCTTGATGGCGTGCGTGGTGTACTGCACGCGGCAGTAGTTGTAGCCGATCTCGAGGTCCGGATGATGGTCCTCGATGTTGGCGATGTGCGCGAGCGCGTTGACGAAGCTCATGGTGCGGTAGAAGTCCCTGAAACGGAATTCGCGCCGCAGGTACGGCCCCGCCGTGGACAGGACCCACTCGTGCGAGAGCTTGCGGGCCAGGGCCTCGGCCGCCTCGCGCGTCAGCGGCGCGACGCCGCCCTCGCAGGGCTTGCATTTGCGCTCGTTCAGTTCGCTCATCGCAGCACCTCGTGCCTGCCGCCCGCGGCGCCCTCAGGCGGCGGCCGTGTCGGGGGCGGACTTCTTGTTGAACCGCCGCGCCACGTAGCGCTCGAGCAGCCCCTGGAACTCCTCGGCAATGTGCTCGCCCTTGAGCGTCACGGTCTTCTCGCCGTCCTCGTAGACCGGCGCGACCGGCCGCTCGCCCGTGCCCGGCAGGCTGATGCCGATGTTGGCGTGCTTGCTCTCCCCGGGCCCGTTGACGACGCAGCCCATGACCGCGACGGTCATGTCCTCGACGCCCTCGTACTCGCGCCGCCATTCGGGCATGCGGTGGCGGATGTGCGTCTGGATGCTCTGGGCGAGTTCCTGAAAGACGGTGCTCGTGGTGCGCCCGCAGCCCGGGCAGGCGGTCACGAGCGGCAGGAACGAGCGCAGGCCCATGGTCTGCAGGATCTCCTGCGCGACGATGACTTCCTGCGTGCGGTCGCCGCCGGGCTCGGGAGTGAGCGAGACGCGGATGGTATCGCCGATGCCGCGCTGCAGCAGCACGGCCATGCCCGCGGTCGAGGCGACGATGCCCTTGGAGCCCATCCCGGCCTCGGTCAGCCCGAGGTGCAGCGGGTACTCGCAGCGGGCGGCCAGATCGCTGTAAATGGCGATCAGATCCTGCACCCCGCTCACTTTGGCCGAGAGGATGATGCGCTCGTGGGGCATGCCGAGCGCCTCGGCGCGCGCGGCGCTCTCGAGCGCCGAGAGCACCACGGCATTGCGCATGATCTGCTGCGCGCTCAGGGGCTCGGCGCGCGCGGCGTTCTCATCCATGATGCGCGTGAGCAGGTCCTGATCGAGACTGCCCCAGTTCACCCCGATGCGCACGGGCTTGCCGTAGCGGCAGGCGGTCTCGATCATCTCGGCGAACTGCGGGTCGCGCTTGCTGCCGCGCCCGACGTTGCCGGGATTGATGCGGTACTTGGCGAGCGCCTCGGCGCAGGCGGGATGCTCGCGCAGCAGCTTGTGCCCATTGAAGTGGAAGTCCCCGATGAGCGGCACCGGGACGCCCATCTGATCGAGCCGCTCGCGGATGTGCGGCACGGCGGCGGCGGCCTCGGCCGAATTGACCGTAATGCGCACCAGTTCGGAGCCGGCGCGGGCGAGGGACTTCACCTGTTGCGCCGTGCCCTCCACGTCGGCCGTGTCGGTATTGGTCATCGACTGCACGACGATGGGGGCGCCGCCGCCGACGCGCACGGCGCCAAGGGTGACCTGAACGGTGGAACGGCGTGCAATGGGCGACATGGAGACCTGCCAGTGACTTCGGGGAGCGAATCGATGGGCCTGGGATTTTACCGGTCCGGCCGGCCCGACGCGACCGCCGGCGCGAGCGGGGGCGGCGCGCCGCGCCGCCGGCTGCGCCAATCCGGCCCAAAGACTGGTATCATCGGCGCGCCCCGAACACCGATCTGCACGGAGAGAGTCCGGCCCGCGGGCCGGAACGCCGAAGGCGCAATTCCCGCCCGGAAACGCTCAGGCACACGAACGGCAGATTGCGCAGGCCGCAGGGTTCTGCGCGGGGTCTCTGGAGAGCGGCGGGCGCGTTGCAGTGCCGGCCCACCGAAGGGGAGAGGCGCGCGGCGCCCGATCTCTCAGGTCACCGGACAGAGGGGCGGCAGGCGAGCCTGCCGCTTTTTTTGTTTCTCTGGAGGATCTGTGGCACGACGAACCCCTTTATTCGCCATCCATCAGGCCGCGGGCGCGCGCATCGTGGATTTCGGGGGCTGGGACATGCCCCTGCAGTACGGCTCCCTGATCGCCGAGCACCATGCCGTGCGGCGTGCAGCCGGCGTGTTCGACGTGTCCCACATGTGCGTGGTCGATCTTGAGGGCGAGGCCGTGCGGCCGTTCCTGCTCAAGCTCTACGCCAATGACGTGAGCAAGCTCGCCGCCCCCGGCAAGGCGCTCTACGGGTGTCTCCTGAATGAGCGCGGCGGCGTCATCGATGACCTCATCGTCTACTACCTCGACGAGCAGTGGTTCCGCGCCGTGGTCAACGCCGGCACCCGCGACAAGGATCTCGCCTGGATGCGCCGGCACGCCGAGCCGTTCGGCGTCTGCGTGCGCGAGCGGGCCGATCTGGCGATGCTCGCCGTGCAGGGGCCCGAGGCGCGCGAGCGCGTGGCGGGCCTGCTGTCGGGCGCCGGGGCCGAGCGGGCGCTCGCACTCGGCGCCTTCTTCGGCGCCGAGATCGATGGCTGGTTCATCTCCCGCACGGGCTACACCGGCGAGGACGGCTTCGAGATCATGCTGCCGGCGCACGAGGCCGAAGCGCTGTGGCGCGCCCTGAGGGGCGCCGGCGTCGTGCCCTGCGGCCTCGGCGCGCGCGATACGCTGCGCCTGGAGGCGGGCATGAACCTCTACGGCAACGACATGGACGAGAACACCAACCCGCTCGAGTCGGGCCTCGCCTGGACGGTCGCGATGGGACCGGGGCGCGCGTTCATCGGCCGCGAGGCGCTCGAGGCGCTGCGCGCACGCGGGCTCGAGCGCAAGCTCGCCGGCCTGGTGCTCGAGGAGCGCGGCGTGCTGCGCGCGCACCAGCGCGTGATCGCCCCGGGCGCCGGCGAGGGCGAGATCACCAGCGGCACGTTCTCCCCGACTCTCGAGCGCTCGATTGCGCTGGCGCGCATCCCCGCCTCGGCGAGCGATCAGGTCCAGGTCGACGTGCGCGGCAGGCTGCTCGCCGCCCGCGTCGTGAAGCCGCCGTTCGTGCGGCACGGCAAGTCGCTCGTCGGCTGAGCCTGCGCGAACCGGTCGCCTCCCCGCCATCCAACCACCCACAATCATCGATTCGACCCTACGGAGCGTCGCATGAGCAAGGTTCCTTCCGATCTCAAATACACGCGCACCCACGAATGGCTGCGGACGCTGCCCGACGGTACCGTCGAGGTCGGCATCACCGATCACGCGCAGCACGCTCTCGGCGATCTGGTGTTCGTCGAGGTGCCCGAGAAGGGCCGCAAGGTCACCCCGGGGGAGCCGTTCGCCGTGGTGGAGTCCGTCAAGGCGGCCTCGGACGTCTACGCGCCCGTCACCGGCGAGGTGATCGAGGGCAACGCGGCCCTCGCGAACGCCCCCGAGGCCCTCAACACCGATCCCTACGGCGGCGGGTGGCTCGCGCGGGTGCGCCCCGAGGGCGCGCCGGGCGCGCTGCTCACTGCCGCCGAGTACGAGAAGCTGACCGCGGAGGAGGGCAACTGATGGCGTTCGTTCCGCATACGCGCGAGGATGTCGCGGCGATGCTCGAGGCCATCGGCGTCGAGGGCATCGAGCGGCTGTTCGAGGAGATCCCCGCGAACCTTCGCATCGGCTCGCTCGCGGGAGTGCCCGAGGCGCTCAACGAGATGCAGCTGGCACGCCTGATGAGCGAGCGCTCGCGCCGCGACGGGCGGCCGCTGTGCTTCATCGGCGCCGGCGCCTACGAGCATCACATTCCGGCGGCGGTCTGGGCGGTGGCGACGCGCGGGGAGTTCTACAGCGCCTACACGCCCTATCAGGCCGAGGCCAGCCAGGGCACGCTGCAGACGCTGTACGAATACCAGACCATGATGGTGAATCTCACGGGCATGGAGGTCTCGAACGCATCGCTCTACGACGGAGCCAGCGCGCTCGCCGAGGCGAGCCTGATGGCCGTGCGCGCCAACCGGCACTCGCACTCGCAGCGCATTCTCGTGCCGCGTACCGTGCATCCGCATTACCGGTGCGCCGCGCGTGGCATCGCCGGCAACCAGGGTCTGGTGTTCGAGGAGGTGCCGTTCTCGAGCGCGAGCGGCTGCATCCCGATGGGCGCGCTCGAGCGCTACGAGGGCGAGGACATCACCGCGCTCGTCATCCAGCAGCCCAACGTGTTCGGACGCCTCGAGGATGTGGACGCGCTGACCGACTGGGCGCACGCGCGCAACATTCTGGTGGTGGGCGTGGTCAATCCGGTCTCGCTCGCGCTGCTGAAGCCCCCGGGGCAATGGGGCGCACGGGGCGCGGACATCGTGGTCGGCGACGGCCAGCCGCTCGGCATCCCCCTCTCCTCGGGCGGGCCGTACTTCGGCTTCATGACCACTCGCATGGCGCACGTGCGGCAGATGCCCGGGCGCATCGTCGGGCGCACCGTCGATGCCGACGGCCGGCCGGGCTTCACCCTGACACTGCAGGCGCGCGAACAGCACATCCGCCGCGCCAAGGCCACCTCGAACATCTGTACCAATCAGGGCCTGATGGTCACGGCGGCCACGATCCACCTGGCGCTGATGGGAGCCGAGGGGCTGCGGCGCACCGCGGCGGCCTGCCACGCCCGCACCGAGGAGCTGATTGCCGCGCTTACCGCCCTGCCCGGGGTGCGCCGGCTGTTTGCCGAGCCGGTGTTCCATGAGGCGGCGATCGCTCTGGAGCGCCCGGCGGCGCCGCTGCTCGAGCGCCTGGCCGCGCGCGGCATCATCGGCGGCTGGGACCTCGCCGAGCACTATCCGGAGCTCGGGCCGGCGCTGCTGGTGTGCGCCACCGAGACCAAGACCCGTGAGGACATCGAGCGCTACCGCGCCGCGCTCGATGAGTGCCTGCGCGAAGCGCGCGCCGCCTGATGCGAGACTCGACGATGAGCTCTGAACGAACCGACCGTCTGGAAAAACTGATTTTCGAGCACTCGGTGAGCGGCCGCGGGGCCGAGGACCAGTGGCCGCCCGAGCCCGATGAGCGCAGCACGGCGGATCTGCCGACCGCGCAGCTGCGCGCCGCCCCGCCGCTGCTGCCGGAGGTGAGCGAACTGGAGGCGGTGCGCCATTTCACGCGTCTCTCGCAGCTGAACTTCTCCATCGACACGAACTTCTACCCGTTGGGCTCGTGCACGATGAAGTACAACCCCAAGGCGTGCAATCAGTACGCGATGCTGCCGGAGTTCCTCGGCCGCCATCCGCTCGCGCCCGAGTCAAGCGGCCAGGGCGTGCTCGAGTGCCTGTTCGAGCTGCAGGAGATGCTGAAGGAGGTCACCGGCATGCAGGCGGTGGCCTTGAGTCCCATGGCCGGCGCCCAGGGCGAGTATGCGGGCGTGGCGATGATCCGCGCCTACCACCGCGCGCGCGGCGATCTCGAGCGCAACGAGATCATCGTGCCCGAAGCGGCGCACGGCACCAATCCGGCCACCGCGACCATGTGCGGCTGCGTGGCGCGCGAGGTGCCGGTCGATGCCGAGGGCGATGTCGACATCGAGGCGCTCAAGCGCGCGGTCGGCGCGAAGACCGCCGGCATCATGCTCACCAACCCCTCGACGCTCGGGGTGTTCGAGCGGCGCATCGAGGAGGTCGCCCGCACGGTGCACGCCGCCGGCGGCCTGCTCTATTACGACGGAGCCAACCTCAATGCCATTCTCGGCAAGGTGCGCCCGGGAGACATGGGCTTCGACGTCATTCACGTCAATCTGCACAAGACCTTCTCCACCCCGCACGGCGGCGGCGGCCCCGGCGCAGGCCCGGTCGGCGTCGCCTCGAGACTCGCGCCGTTCCTGCCGGTGCCCATCGTGGCGCGCCGCGCCGAGCGCTACGTCTGGCTCACCGAGCGCGACCTGCCGCACTCGATCGGGCGCCTCTCGGCTTTCGCCGGCAATGTCGGGGTGCTGCTGCGGGCCTACATCTACATGCGCATGCTCGGCCGCGACGGCATGGCCAAGGTGGGCGAGTACGCCACGCTCAATGCCAACTACCTGCTCGCGCGGCTGACCCGGGCGGGCTTCGATGCGGCCTACCCGCGCCGGCGCGCCAGCCACGAGTTCATCATCACGGTGAAGCGCCAGGCGCGCGAGCTCGGTGTGACGGCGATGGACTTCGCCAAGCGCCTGCTCGATCATGGCCAGCATGCGCCCACCACCTACTTTCCGCTGCTCGTGCCGGAATGTCTGCTGATCGAGCCGACGGAAACCGAGAGCAAGGCGGCACTGGATGCATTCGTCGAGGCCATGACGCGCATCCTCGCCGAGGCCGCGCAAGAACCCGAGCGCGTCACGAGCGCTCCGCATACCATGCCGGTACGGCGGCTCGATGACGTGCGGGCCGCCAAGCAGCTGGATCTGGCGTGGAAACCAGCCCGATAGCGATTGACCGATACAAGCCGCGGGGCCTCACCCGGGTGCTGCGCGCCTGCGGCGCGAGCTGGCGGGGCCTCGCCGGGGCGTTTCGGGAGGAGGCGGCGTTTCGCCAGGAGCTGGCGTTTGCGGCGCTGGCGATGCCGCTCGCGCTGTGGCTCGGGCACGACGGCACGCAGCGGGCGCTGCTCGCCGCTCCGGTCCTGCTGATTCTGGTGGTGGAGCTGATCAACAGCGCCATCGAGGCGACCGTCGATCGCATCGGACTCGAGCGCCATGCGCTCGCCGGTCTTGCCAAGGACATCGGCTCGGCCGCCGTGCTGATGTCGTTCGTCCTGCTCGCGGTGCTGTGGCTGCTGGTGCTGCTCGGCCGTTAGCGCAATGTCAATCGGGGGACCGATGCGATCCGTGCGACTGCTGTGCCTGCTTCTTCTTGTCCCGCCGGTCAGCCTGACCGGCTTCGCGCTCGCCCGTGCGGCGGGGCCGCCGCGGCCGCCGCTGCCGGGCGGCACGGCCGTCGCGGCTCACCTGGCCCGTCAGGCCGCCGCGCTCGAGTCCAACCCGACCTGGGCCGCGACGCTTGGGCGCGTGGCGAGCAGCGTCGTGGCGATCAACTTCAGCCAGGATCGCGCCTTCGATACCGACGTCAACGAAACGGCCGAGGCCACCGGCTTCGTGGTCGACGCCAAGCGCGGCATCATCCTCACCAACCGCCATGTGGTCACGCCGGGGCCGGTGACGGCCACGGCCACCTTCCTCGACCGCGAGCAGATCCCGATCTATCCGATCTACCGCGATCCGGTCCATGACTTCGGTTTTTACCGCTTCGATCCGAAGAAGCTGCACTTCATCCACCCCAAGGCGCTCGAGCTCGATCCGGCGGGCGCACGCGTCGGGCGCGAGATCCGCGTCATCGGCAACAACGCCGGGGAGCAGCTGTCGATCCTCGCCGGCACGCTCGCGCGGCTGCACCGCCGCGCGCCGGACTACGGGTTCGGCAACTACAACGACTTCAACACGTTCTACCTGCAGGCGGCCTCCGGGACCTCGGGCGGCTCCTCCGGCTCCCCGGTCATCGACATCCGCGGCCACGTGGTGGCGCTCAATGCCGGCGGCGCCAACAACGCCGCCTCGAGCTTCTACCTGCCGCTCTGGGCGGTGCAGCGGGCGCTGCGGCGGATCGAGCGGAACCGGCCCGTGACACGCGGGACGCTGTACACGATCTTCCATTACAGGCCGTTCGATGAGCTCGAACGGCTTGGGCTGCCGCGCCGGGTCGAGGTGGCGGTGCGCAAGGCGTATCCGCAGCGGACCGGGATGCTGGTGGTGAGCACCGTGTTGACCGGCTCGCCGAGCGCCCGGGTGCTCGAGCCCGGCGACGTGCTGGTGCGCGTCAACGGCCGGTACGTGACGACTTTCCAGCCGCTCGAGCGCATTCTGGATGATTCGGTGGAGCGCCAGATCACCCTCGAGCTCGAGCGCGGCGGACAGAAGATCTCCGTGAGGCTGCCGGTCGGCAACCTCAACGCCATCACGCCGAGCGCCTACGTGCAGTTCGGCAACGCGGTGCTCAACACCCTCTCATACCAGATGGCGCTGCAGCTGAACGTGCCGCCGCGCGGAGTATGGGTCGCCAATCCCGGCTACGTGTTCGGGGCCGCCGGCGTGCCGCGCGGAGCGGTTATCCACGCCGTGGACTCCTGGCCGATCGACACTCTGCAGGACTTCCGCCGCGCGCTCGGGCGGCTCGCCGACGGCGAGTACGCCACCGTGCGATTCACCGTCGCCAACGATCCGAACAGCACCCAGCTTGCCTACTTCCGCATGGATCGGCGCTGGTTCCCGGCCGAGTACTGCGTGCGCAACGACAAGCTCGGCATCTGGCCGTGCACGGCGCTGCCGCCCGGACCGCCGCCCCAGCCCCGCCCGGGGACCTCGACGCGCTTCCCGGTCTATCGCAATCCGCTGCTCACGCGCCTCTCGCACTCGCTCGTGTCGGTGACCTTCAGCATGCCGTACTCGGTCTCCGGCGTGACCGAGCACTACTACCACGGCACGGGCCTGGTGGTGGACGCCAAGCGCGGCTGGGTGGTGGTGGACCGCAACACGGTGCCGGTCTCCCTCGGGGACGTCACGATCACCTTCGCCGGCACGCTGCAGGTGCCCGGCCGGGTGGTGTACGTCAGCCCCATTCACAATCTCGCCGTGGTCGCGTACGACCCGCGCCTCATCGGCTCGACGCCGGTGCGCTCGGCGGACCTCGCGCCGCAGCGCCTGGAGGCGGGCGAGCCGATCGAGGTGGTCGGCATCGCCGCTGACAACGATCTGCACTTGCGCTCCACCCAGGTCTCGAGCATCGAGCCGCTCGAGCTGCCGCTGTCGCGCACCATGCGCTTCCGCGACACCAACATCGAGAGCATCCAGCTGGTCAATCCGCCGAGCAACTTCGATGGCGTGCTGGTGAACCGGCGCGGCGCGGTGCTCGGACTGTGGTCGAGCTTCGCCTTCGACACCGCGAACGGCGTGGGCCAGGACCTGCAGGGCGTGCCGATCGCCCCGGTGCGCGACATGATCGAACGGATGCGCAGCGACCAGCCGCTGCATTCGCTCGACGTCGAGCTTGCGCTCACACCGCTCGCGAGCGCGCAGCTGATCGGACTCGCGCCCAGCTGGACCGCGCGGCTCGCCGCGCACAGCGGCACGCGGCGTGTCGTGCTGACGGTGATCCGCACCACCGGCGGCTCGCCGGCGGCCCGACTGCTCGAGCCCGGTGACCTGCTGCTCGCCATCGATGGGCACGTCGTGACGCGCTTCGAGCAGGTCGAGCGGGCCACCGCGGATCGCAGCCGGGTGCGCCTGACGATCTGGCGCGGCCAGCAGGCCCTGACGCTGACCGTGCCGACCGTGGTGCTCTCCGGTACTCGCCTGCACCGCGTGGTGGAGTGGGCGGGCGCGACGCTGCAGACCCCGTTCCACTCCATGCTGGCGCAGCGGGGCGTGCCGCCCTACGGCGTGTACGTCGATGATTTCGACTACGGCTCGCCCGCGGCCCGCTACGGGCTGTACGCGGGACTGCGGATCGTCGCCGTCAACGGCAAGCCGACGCCCAACCTGGATGCGTTCCTGAGCACCGTGGCGGGGCGGCCCGATCACGCCTCGGTGCGCATCACCACCCTCGGCTGGAACAATGCGCCGCAGGTGATCACCCTGACGCTCGACGATCACTATTGGCCGGCCTACGAGCTGCTGCGCACGCCGCACGGCTGGGTGCGCCGCGCGCTGCCGTGAGCGGCGCGGCGGAGGACGACGATGGGGCGAGTGGCACCGGCGGATCTCGAGGCCGCGGTGCGCGCGCTGCGCGCCGGCGAGCTGGTCGCGTTTCCGACGGAGACGGTCTACGGGCTCGGCGCCGATGCGCGCAATCCGGCCGCGGTGCGCCGCATCTTCGAGGTCAAGGGGCGCCCCGCGCGCCATCCGGTGATCGTGCACCTCGGCGATATCGCGCAGCTGCCCGAGTGGGCACGGCAGGTGCCTCCCGAGGCGCGGCGGCTGGCCGAGCACTTCTGGCCCGGACCGCTCACTCTGGTGCTGCCCCGCGCCGCCGGGGTCGATGACAGCGTGACCGGCGCTCAGGACACGGTGGCTCTGCGCGTGCCGGCGCACCCGGTGGCGCAGCAGCTGCTCGCGGCCTTCCGCGGCGGCATCGCCGCGCCCTCCGCCAATCGCTACGGGCGCCTCTCCCCGACCCGTGCCGAGCACGTGCGCGAGGAGCTCGGCGATGCGGTCAGGGTGGTGCTCGATGGCGGGGATTGCCCGATCGGGCTGGAGTCGACCATCGTCGCGTTCCAGGACGGCAGTACACGGTTACTGCGGCCCGGCCGGATCACGGCCGGTCAGATCCGCGCGCTCGTCGAAGACCTCCGCATCGGCGCCGATCCGGCATCGCCGCGCGTGCCGGGCAGCACGGCGGCGCATTACGCGCCCTCGACGCCGCTCACCATCGTCCCCGCCGGTCAGATCGACGCGCGCAGCGCGGCGCTCGCCGCGGGCGGCCGGCGGGTGGCGGTGCTCGCCTGGCGGGCGCCGCTCGCCGCGCAGCCGGGGGTGAGCTGGATCAACGCCGGCATGCGTGCGCAGCAGTACGGCCACGACCTCTACGCGCATTTGCGCACGCTCGACAAGAGCCGGTGCGAGCGCATCCTGGTGCAGGATGTGCCCGACGGGGAAGCCTGGGCAGCGATTCGCGACCGGCTGCGCCGTGCGGCCGCCGGCACCGCGTCCGCGGAGGTGAACGCGCAGGGGGAGGCGCCATGAGTGTCAGACGCAATCGGTTCGTCGATCCGTTCCAGCCGGCCGAAGTGCGCCGGCTGGTGCACCAGTTCGGCTCGCCGCTCATCATTCTCGACTGCGAGCGGGTGCGCGTGCAGTACCGCAAGCTGCGCGCGGCGCTCGGGCGGGTGGACCTGCACTACGCGCTGAAGCCCATGCCGCACGCGGCGGTGGTGCAGACCGTGCTCGCCGAGGGCGGCTTTCTCGATCTGGCCACGAGCGGCGAGGTGCAGCTCGCCCGGCGCCTCGGCGTCGATCCGGCGCGCTGCATCCACACCCATCCGATCAAGCGCCCGCAGGACATCCGCAATGCGCTCGAGTTCGGCGTGCGCACGTTCGTGGCCGACAATCCCGACGAGGTGCGCAAGTTCGAGCGCTTCACGGACCGCGCCGAGCTTCTGCTGCGCGTCTCGTTCCGCAGTCCCGGGGCGGTGTGCGACCTGTCGCGCAAGTTCGGCTGCGACCCGGAGGATGCCCTGGCGCTTGCGCGGCTCGCCGCCGAGCTCGGCATCACGGTGCGCGGACTGTCGTTTCACGTCGGCTCGCAGGCCGGCGACTCGGCCAAGCACGTCGAGGCGCTGCACGCCTGCGCCCGCCTGATGGCCGCGGGCCGGCGACGCAAGCTGGGCGCGCTCGACACGCTCGACATCGGCGGGGGCTTTCCGATCGACTACACGCAGCCGGTGCAGGACATCGAGCGCTTCTGCGAGCCGCTGCGCGTCGCGCTCGATGAGCTGCCCAAGCGCGTGCGGGTGATCGCCGAGCCCGGCCGCTTCATCGTGGGACCCGCCGCGATCGGCGTGGCGTCCGTCATGGGGCGCGCGCGCCGGGAAGGGCACTGGTGGTATTACCTCGATGACGGCCTGTACGGCTCCTACAGCGGGCAGCTCTACGATCACGCGCGCTATCCGGTCGAGCCGCTGAAGGACTCCGATGAGCGGTTGCCCTCGGTGCTCGCGGGCCCCACCTGCGACAGCATCGATGTGATCGCCGAGAACCTGCTGCTGCCGAAGCTCGAGGCCGGCGACCTGATCATCGGGCGCGCCATGGGCGCCTACACCTGGGCGAGCGCCTCGGAGTTCAACTTCTTCCCCAAGGCCACCGTGGTGGCGGTGAACCTGACCCCGGGGGATACCGGGATGGTGATGCCATTTCCGCTGTGATCCGCCGCGCACGAACCGGAGGGAGTCAACCGCCTGATGCGTAACATCGTCTTCGATATCGGCTGGGTGTTCGTGCACCTCGACAGCACGCCGTTTCTCGAGTTCCTGCGCGCGCACGGGGCCGAGGTCCCCGATCTGCACTCGGTGCTGACACGCGTCGAGCTGCACGAGCACGAGTGCGGGCGGCTCGCCGGGCGCGATCTGCTCGCACGCTTCGCCGGCCTCGCGCGCGAGCCGGTCGATCTCGATGCCGCGCATGAGCGCTGGGTGGACATGTTCGAGCTGCAGCCGTCGATGGTGCAGCTCGCGCACGGCCTGAGCGAGCGCTACCGGGTGTACCTGCTCTCGAACATCGGCGATCTGCACTGGGCGCATCTGTCGCGCGAGTACGGGCTGCATCGCATCGGCCACGGCGCGCTGCCGTCTTATCTCGCGGGGGTCATGAAGCCCGATGCGCTCATCTACGCCGAGGCCGAGCGGCGCTTCGCGCTCGAGCCGGCCGACACCGTCTTCATCGACGATCGCCCCGAGAATGTGCGTGCCGCGCGCGGCCGCGGCTGGCACGCCATCGAGCACGCCAGCCATGCCGCCACGGTGAGCGCGCTGCGCGCGCTGCAGGTCGAGTGTTGAGCACGGCCGTCACCGCCATCCACCGCCAGGTCGAGGCCGCGCGCGCCGCGCGCGAGCCGCGGGTGATCGCCCGGCTCGAGTCTGGATGGGCGGTGATGGGCGAGCGGCAGTTCCTGCGCGGTTACACGCTGCTGCTGCCCGATCCGGTGGTGCCGAGCCTCAATGCGCTCGACGGTGCCGCCCGCGCCCGCTTCCTCCTTGATCTGGCCCGCCTCGGCGATGCGGTGCTCGCGGTCACCGGCGCGGTGCGCATCAACTATGCGATTCTCGGCAATCTCGAGCCGGCGCTGCACGCGCACGTCATTCCCCGCTACGCCGATGAGCCCGAGCGCCTGAGGACCGCTCACCCCTGGGCGTACGACTGGCAGGCGGGCGCACCGTTCGATCCCGGCGCGCACGGGGATCTGGCGGTGCGGTTGCGCCGGGAGCTCGAGCGCTGCGCAGGCGCCTGAGGCGCCACGGGCCCGCTTACTGCGGCGCCTTGGCGATCAGCGCGCGCAGCTGACGGAGCTTGTGCTCGATGACGGCGGCGTTCTGCGGTCCCATGCGGATCAGGAGCTTCTGCCCGGCCGGCAGCGCCTCGAGCTTCGGGTCGGCGAACTGCCAGAAGACCTTCGGCCGCTCGAGCGTAGGCGGCGTGCTCACCGAGGGCGTGGCGAGCAGACTGTCGATGGCCTGCACCAGACGGTCGTTGAAGTACTTGCCGGGGTAGCCGAGGCTTTCGTAGGCCTGTTGGAACAGCGGATACATCCGGAAATAGAGCCTCGCCAGCGCCTTGACGTTGAGGCGGCTCACCACCGCGACGAACGGCGTGTAGCGGGCGAAGTTGCGCTGGCTGAGCAGGGCGACCCCGCCCTGGCGGTCGACGATGGTTTCCCCCGGGGTCGGCTTGACCGGGCGCAGATTCGCGGCGACCTTGGCCCGCGGCAGGTTGTCCACCGTGACCACGATGCGCCGGATGATGTTCTTCGGCACCAGAAAGTGCGCCACCGCCGGATGGCCGATGAGCGCATCCAGCGCGCTGAGCATGGCCGCGTCGCTGTAATTGAGCGGCGGCAGCGGTTTGGCGCTCGAGCGCGCCGCCTGCGCCGGAACGGGGTGCTGAATCGCCGGCGCAGCGCTCGGCAGCGGCGTGGGAGCACTGGTGACGGCCGGGGCGGGCGCCGGCACGGGCGTGCTCACCGGCGCGCGCTGCGTCCCGTGGAAGCGGTAGTAGACGCCGACGCCGATCAATGCGGCCGCAACGACTCCGGCGGCCACCCATATGACCTTGTTGCGGAAGGACTCTTCCGGGTCAGTCTTGTTCCACATCTGGCGTCACTCCCGATGACAAGAAATATTGTACTGTACACCCTTAACGTCTTCCCTTGCCTGCAGGGAGGGGATTTCCGTCTACCGGAGGCCGACGTTCCGGCCCGAGACGAGGATATTGAGCGCGCAGTTGACGTCCCGGTCGTGCCGAGCACCACATCCGCAACAGATCCACTCTCTGTACCACCAGGCCCTCTCGGGCTTGTGGGCCGCCGCGCGCACCGCACGCACAACAGACCTGCCTGGTCAATCACTCGTCGACCTCGATGGACCCGGCCCCGTGCCTGATGGCTTTGTAGCGGGGCTGGGATCGGAGTTGCGACCAGCCGGCATCGAGTACGGACTTGGCCAGGGCAGTGCGGGCTAGACCTTGCGCGTTGACGTTGCCGACGCCGATTCGGCCGTTCTCGCGCACGAGGCGGCTGCAGACCTCGTGCAGGAAGTGGCGGCGGCAATTTGCGATCTTGGCGTGGATGGCCCGCACACGGGGCTTGCCTGCGGCGCGTTGTGCAACACCGAGCGCCTGCTCGTACTGATGGTACCGGTGCGGCGCCTCGACCTTCTCTCCCGTGGAGAGGCTCGCCAGGGACGCAAGGCCCCGATCGATGCCCGCCTCCCCCGTACCACACGCGCTGTCTTGTGCGAACTCGGCCTGCAGGTTCAGGTACCAGCGGCCGCGGGCGTCCTCGGCGAAGCACCCGCAGCGCATCCTCCCTTCGAGCCGACGACTGAGCCAGCGCCGGTACCGCCGTCCGAGGACGATCGCCACATCGCCGTCCACGCGAATGGCGCACGCGGCCTGAACCGTGTCCGAGCGCAGTCCTGGGAGCTTGCTGCTGCCGCAGGTGAGGCGGATCAGATCGAAGGCCGAGGGCCGGCGTCTGTTGTGGCAGCGAGCCGCGTGCTGAGCCTCCCCGCAGTCGTTCCACACGCGGTTCACCCCGCGCGCCTGCCGCTCGAGATGCCGAGCGGTGGTGGCATCTTTGATCCTATACTGATAGGCCAGCGCCATCGCGACATTGTCCTCGAGAGATGCGGCAAAAAACAAGACCAACGGCATACATCGTGCGGGCATTTTCACGCCCGACTTGCCGTCCGCAATACCACAACTTGCAACAGCCTCAGGAGCGACGCGAACGTGCCGCGCGCTAGATATGCCTGTCGCGGATGTTCGGCAATACGTGCCGTTCGACGTCCGTCAACAACCACGAGAGCACCCGCCCAGGCGCCTCCTCCTCCTCGCGCTGAACGGCGAGGTTTCCGGCGCGGAGAGCTCGGATGACCGTCCGACGGGTGTTGAAGATGGGCGAGCCGCTGCTCGGGCAGGTGGCCGCCCCGGTGGAGCGTTTCGATGCCGAGCTGCAAGCGCTGGTGCGCGACATGGATGACACCATGCGCTCCCTGAACGGCGCCGGAATCGCCGCACCGCAGATCGGAGTCCGTCTGCGGGTGGTCCTCTTTGAGGTCGCAGACAACCCACGCTATCCGCACGTGTCGCCGGTGCCCTACACGGTGCTGGTCAATCCCGAGCTGACACCGCTCGGCAGCGAGCAGGCCGAGGGCTGGGAGGGGTGCCTGTCGGTGCCGGGACTGCGCGGGCTGGTGCCGCGCTACACGCGGCTGCGTTACCGCGGATACGACCCGCGCGGCGCGCCCATCGAGCGCACGGTCGAGGGCTTTCACGCGCGCGTCGTGCAGCACGAGGTGGATCACCTCGACGGGATCCTCTACCCGCAGCGCATCGAGGACCTGCGCAATTTCGGCTTCGAGGACGCCCTCGGCGCGCGCATGACACCGATGCCGGACTGAGCCGGCGCGGCGGGCTCAGGCGAGGGTGTGGAACACCCGCTGTACGTCATCGTCCTGCTCGAGCTTGTCGATCAGAGCCAGCACCTCCTGTGCCTGCGCCTCGGGCAGTTCCGTCGGTGCGGCGCAGATGTACTCGTGCTCGGCCGACAGCGGCGCGAGGCCGCGCGCCTCGAGCGCCTCCTGCACCTTGCCGAAATCCTCGAACGCGCAGCGGACGACCAGCTGCGGCTCGCCGTTCTCGCCGCTGCTCTCGCCCATTTCCTCCAGTCCGTGATCGATCAGGTACAGCTCAAGGTCGTCCTGGTCGATGCCCGCCGGATCGAGGCGGAACACGCCCATGTGCTTGAACAGGAACGCCACGCTGCCGGAGGTGGCCAGGTTGCCGCCGTTCTTGGTGACGATGTTGCGCACGGCGGCCACCGTGCGCGTGGGATTGTCCGTCGCCGTTTCGATCAGCAGGGCGACTCCGTGCGGTGCGTAGGCCTCGTAGTGCACCTGCTGGTACTGGGCGGCATCGCGACCGCTCGCCCGCTTGATGGCGGCCTCGATCTTGTCCTTCGGCATGTTGACCGCGCGGGCGTTCTGGATCACGCGCCGCAGGGCCGGGTTGCCCGTCGGATCGGCCCCGCCCGCCTTCACCGCCATGGTGATGTCCTTGGCGATGCGCGCGAACTGCTTGGCCATGCGGTTCCAGCGCGCAAACATGGTGTGCTTGCGGACTTCGAAAATTCGTCCCATGAAAGTCTGCCGGGGGCGCAGCGGGCAGCGCGCTCAGGCGAGCTGCGCCTGAAGCATGCGCAGTCGGCGGCGCTGCAGGCGTAATTGCTGCTCGAGCTCCTTGAAGCGCAGCTGGAAGCTGGTGTGCTCCCAGTGCTCGGTGACGGCGCGCTTCTTTTCGGTGAGCCACTGCTCCTTCACCTTGGCCCAGTCGGCGACGGCCGCAAGGAAGCTGTCGTATTCGCGCGAGATGTGCTGACGCAGCTCGCTGATGCGCGAGGGCGCGGCGGTCGGCGCGACGCGCTCGAGCGAGCTCTGCGCCCGCGCGAACTGCATCGCGAGCAGCGCGCGCTGGATCTGGAACACCGGCGTGCGCTTCAACTTGCGGGTCAGCCCCACGAACTGCAGGCCGGCGATCAGCCACTTGGTCGGATCCCACTGCCACCAGCGCACGCCGTTGCGGTAATCGTGCGCAAAGATGTGGTGGAAGTTGTGGTAGCCCTCGCCGAAGGTGAGCACGGCCAGCACCGGGTTGTCCCGGGCGGTGTTGTCCTCGGTGTACGGACGCGAGCCCCACATGTGCGCAAGCGAATTGATGAAGAACGTGAAATGGTGGCTCACCACCAAGCGCAGCACGCCGGCGAGCAGGAACACGCCCCACAGCTCGCCGGTGAGCCATCCGGCGAGCAGCGGCAGTCCGAAGTTGGTGAGCAGCACGAGCGCCACGTAGTGGCGGTGCTGGAAGGCGAGCATGCGGTCGCGGCGCAGGTCGGGAATGTTGCTGAAGTCGGTCTTGCCGCTCGGGTACTCGCGGATCATCCAGCCGATGTGCGAGAACCAAAAGCCGCGGCGCGCCGAGTACGGGTCGAGCTCCTCGTCATCGACGTTCAGGTGATGGCGGCGGTGGCCGCTGCACCAGATCCAGGCGCTGTTTTGCAGCGCCATGGTGCCGAAGATGAGGTAGAGCACCCGCAGGCTCCAGTGCGCCTCGTAGGTGCGGTGCGCCCAGAGCCGGTGGTAGCCGGCGGTGATCGCCAGTTCGTTCGCCGCCAGGAACAGCCCGAACAGCACCCAGGCCGAGGCGCTGTATCCGTGCGTGATGCCATACCACGGCACGACCACGATCGCAGCCAAAAAAGTCAATGAAAACAAAGCAATATTGACCCAAATCGGCGGCGCTGACGGCGCGGCGGACGGCTGGACCGTGGCGGATGACTTCGGCATGGGCAGTGGCGCTCAGGGGCGGTGGATCGAGACACAGTTACCATAGCACGTTCCGCGCGTCGCGGGCACGCGCGATCTCGCCCTCGGCCGGCCGCGCCGCCGGCAGCTCTAGAATGAATACACCCCTTGCACCGCGAGCTCGCTCTGGTGGGCACTGTATTCGGCGATGGTGCGGCCGGTGGCCGCGTCCGTATGCGCGTAGAGGAAGGTCGGCCGGTTCGACGTGTCGTAGCGGCCCTCGAGGCGCAGCTCGAAGTCCGCCGCCGGGTCGTAGCCGAACGTGACGGTCACCTCCTTCAGCGTCTGTGGCGTTCCGGTGACGAACCCATCGCGGTCGTCGAACGACTCCCCGCGCACCGAGACGCGCCACCGGCTGCTCAGCCGCTTGTTCACGTACACAGCGATGCCGCTCCACTGCCCGCCGGCCGTCACGGCGCTCGCTCGCTGCTGGCCCCAGTCGTAGCTCGCCACGAACTGCAGCGTTGCGGTGGCGTTGTAGGTGGCGACGGTATCGATCAGGGTGCGCCGGGCGAGATCGACCGGATCGTTGCCGATGTAGCTCTGCGCGGTGAAGGAGAAGCTCGCGGTCGGGCTCAGGGCGATGCCGAGCTCGACGGTCTTCGATCCGGAGCTGACGCTGGTGTAGTTCCAGCCGTTGTTGACGCCCAGGATGACGCTCGCGGCGCTGTCGAACGCGTAGGTCGCTCGCACGCCGGTGTGGGTCATCGGCTCGGCATAAAAGAGAAACGACCGCGAGAAGTTGCTGTTGCCGGTCGGCGCGATGACCTCGGCGCCCGCCAAGGTGGTGAACTTCCCGGCCTGCACCGTGAGACCGCCGTCGACGTACTGCACGAAGCCCTGCAGGATGTCGATGGGGTTGTTGCTCGAAGCCGAGGCGCTCTCGGCGGCGTTGACGATCTTGGCGTCATTGCCCGCGATCGTGTCGATCAGCGCGCCGAAGCCCTGCTGGGGCTGGTAGGCGAGCGTGAGCCCCGCCTGATCGAGCTGGAACGCATCGTGCGCGGTGTCGAACTGATGAAACGTGTTGCCGCCGGAGGAGGTGTAGTACGAGGCGGCGAGATAGCCGGACGCCGTGATGCCGGAGTCGGCAAGCAGCTGCGCGAGCGTGCCCGCCGGCGGCTCGGCCGCGCGCGCGCCGGCGGGCCCGAGGGCGCCGAGCGCCGCCGCCAGCAGGGACAGTGTCGGGAGGAACTTGGGCATGCTGAACCTTTCGTGACCGCAGTCGGGTGTCGGACACGGGCACTCAAGCACGCGCCGTGCCAGGGTGGGTGCGGCAGCAAATCCCTGCAAATTGAGCCCCCGCGGGGGCTTCGCGCGGGAGGTCCTCGCACCGCGCTGGTGCGCCTCAGGAGTCATCGTGGTGCATCAGCCGGCCGTGCCGGATGCAACGTTACGCGCGCGGCGGTCAGCGGCGGGTGAGGAAATCGCACGCCTCCAGCAGCCCGTCGGTGTTAGCAAGATTGACTGAGGAAATGGCCAAATTTGCGATCCGGGAGCCTTTGACATGGGGTACCACGCGCCATACCGCGGTTTACGGCGGCCGTTTTGACATTCGGCGATGTTGCAGCATGCAACTCGCCCTTCGCCGTCGGTTGAGTCCGTTTACGAGGACTTTTCGTTAAGCCCGACAGGCTAGTGCGGATTGCCGGACTGTGCGGGGCTCTTTGCCGCCGGCGCGGCGCCCGGCGGGCTCAGCGGCAGGGGCGGTGCGGATGAGCCGGTATCGGCGCGCAGCGCGTCCTCGGCTTCGCGCCGGGTCATGACGATGATGCTGATGCGCCGGTTGATCGGGTCGTACGGATTGGTCTTGTCGAACAGCACGGTCGAGGCCAGGCCCACCACCCGGGCGAGTTTGCCGGCGGCGAGCCCTCCCGCGACGAGCGCGCGGCGCGCGGCATTGGCGCGGTCGGCCGATAGCTCCCAGTTCGTGTAGCGCGCCTCGCGCGGGTACGGGTGCGCGTCGGTGTGGCCGATGATCGCGATCTGGTTGGGCACGGAGTTCAGGTACGGTGCCAGCGTCTTGAGGATGCGCAGCGTGTAGCTGCGCAGCTGCGCGCTGCCGAGATCGAACATCGGTCGGTTCTTGGCATCGACGATCTGGATACGCACGCCGCGGGGCGTGATGTCGATGAGCAGCTGGTTCTTGAACGGCTTCAGCGCCTGGCTCTTGTTGACCGCCTGGCGCAGCTGCGCCATCAGGGACTCGAGGCGCTTGTGGTCGGCGCCTGCGACCTGCTGTTTCGCCTCGGCGAGGCTCGTGCGCGGCGCGGGCTGCTGATCATGGTTGCGGCCGGGGCCCTTCTCGGGCGCCTCGACGTCGATCACCTGGTGCGGCGTCGAGCTCAGGCCGTTCAGGCCGCCGCCGAGATTGATGGGGCTGGTGCTGGCGCCGCCCGGGCCCATCGGGCCGGGAGCGGCTCGCGCGCTGCGCCCGCTCTGCATGCTCGGGTTCTTGAAGTAGTTGAAGATCGCCGCGCGCTCGGCCTTGTTGACTGCCGTGACGATCCACATGACCAGGAAGAACGCCATCATGGCGGTGACGAAATCGGCGTAGGCGACCTTCCACACGCCGCCGTGGTGCTCGGCCGCGCGGCGCTTGCTGCGCCGGATGACGATGGTCGCCTTGTCGTCTTTGTTCGCGTTGGCGGCCATCAGGCGCTGGCTCTGGCCTTACCTTTCAGCTGCGCCTCGAGGTCGGCGAACGTCGGGCGCACGTCGCTGAAGAGGAGTTTGCGCGAGAACTCGATCGCCACGGCGGGAACGTAGCCGCGCACGCTCGCCACGAGGGCCATCTTGACCAGCTCGAAGGCCTTGGCCTCGTCATTGGCCGCGTGCGCCATGGCCGCCGCCAGCGGCCCGGCGAAGCCATAGGAGATCAGGATGCCGAGGAAGGTGCCGACCAGAGCGGAGGCGACCCGCGCACCGATGCTCGCCGTATCGGCGCCGGCGATCGAGGCCATGGTGTTCACGATGCCGAGCACTGCGGCCACGATGCCGAATCCCGGCAGGGAGTCGGCCATGCGCTGCACCGCGTGCGAGGGCTCGTGGATCTCCTGGTGGAAGGTCTCGAGCTCCTGGTCGAGCAGGCTCTCGAACTCGTGCGGGTCGAGGTTGCCGCCGACCATCAGGCGCAGGCAGTCGGTGATGAACTGGCGCAGGTGCTGGTCCTCGGCGATACGCCGGTATTTCTTGAACAGCGCGCCGCCGTCCGGGGCGTCGATGTCCGACTCGATCGCCATCAGGCCTTCCTTGCGGATCTTCACCAGGATGTCGTAGAGCAGCTTCAGGAGCGAGACGTAATCGTCGTGCTCGTAGCGCTCCTGGCGCACGAGCGCGACGATGTCGGCGAAGCTCGCCTTGACGATCTTGATCGGGTTGCTGGTGAGGAAGGCGCCGAAGGCGGCCCCGACGATGATGAGAAATTCTGCCGGATGCCAGAGGGCGAGCAGCTTCCCACCCTCTATCATGAAGCCCACGGCCACGCAGGCGAGGACGACGACGCTTCCGATGATCTGAATCACGAGCTGCGTAAGCCTGTTCTAAGGTTGCTGCGCGCGGTCCTTGGCGCCGAGGTGGGCGAGCCGGTCCACTGTGCAGCGATACTGATGCGAGTATCGGCGGCGCCACGGGGTTCTTGAACCGCGGAGGCCCGGAACTGTGACGCTGACCGTGTAAACTGCCCCCCGCAGCGCCGCCCGAGGCGAGCGGCGAGGAGACCCCGTGCTTGAGCATCTCGACCGGCTGGCGCCGGACCCCATCCTGGGCCTGATGGCCGCTTTTCGCGCCGATTCCGATCCCCGCAAGGTCGATCTGGGCGTCGGTGTATACCGCGATGAGCGGGGCGAGACGCCGGTCATGCAGGCCGTGCGGGATGCCGAGCGTGCCCTGCTGGCGCGCCAAAGCACCAAGACGTACGTGGCGCCCGCCGGCAACACGGCTTTCAACGAAGCGATGCGCCGGCTCGTGCTCGGCGAGGACTCGCCCCTGGCCGCTGCCGAGCGGGTGTGCGCGCTGCAGGCGCCTGGGGGCTGCGGGGCGCTGCGCCTCGGCGCGGAGCTGATCCGGGCCGCGCGGCCCGAGGCTGTGGTGCACGTGAGCGCGCCGACCTGGGCCAATCACGTGCCGCTGCTGTCGGGCTGCGGGCTGCGGCTCGAGCGCTATCCGTACTTCGATGCCGCCACCGGTGGTGTCGCCTTCGAGGCCATGCTGAGCGCGCTCGAGGCGCTGCCGCCGCGCTCGGTGGTGCTGCTGCACGCCTCCTGCCACAACCCCACGGGCGCGGATCTCGATGAGGCGCAATGGCGGCAGATTGCCGCGGTGCTCCGGCGCCGCGCGCTCCTGCCGTTCATCGACATGGCCTACCAGGGGCTCGGCCGCGGGCTCGCCGAGGACGCCTACGGCGCGCGCCTGCTCGCCGAGCAGCTGCCCGAGGCGCTGATCGCCGTGTCATGCTCGAAGAACTTCGGTCTGTACCGCGAGCGGGTCGGATGCCTGCTGGCCCTCGGCGAGAGCGGCGCGGCGGCCGGGGCGGCGCTCACTCAACTGGTGCGCATCGCGCGCGGCCTGTACTCGATGCCGCCGGATCACGGCGCGGCCATCGTGGCGGAAATTCTCGGCAGCGAGCCGTTGCGCGCGGCGTGGCTCGCCGAGCTCACGGCCATGCGCGAGCGCATTCTGCAGCTGCGCGCCGCGGTGGCGAGCGCGCTCGCGGCGGCCTGCCCGCACAAGGATTTCAGCCACATCGTCCGCCAGCGCGGCATGTTCTCCTTCCTCGGCGTCGCGCCCGACACGGTGCGGCGGCTGCGCGAGGCGCACCACGTCTACATGACCGATGACAGCCGGATCAACATCGCCGGGCTGCGCATGGAGAACATTGCCTACTTTGCGCGCGCGGTGGCCCAGGCGCTCGGTCAGTAGGCTCCCGGCGGCTGTGGGGCGCTCTTGCGCTCGAGCGTCATGAAGGTGAACGCATAAGGGTTGCGCTCGTCGGTTGCGTGGCGATGGCACTCGACGTCGGCCCACTGCGTCGGATCGATGTCCGGGAAGAAGGTATCGCCGGCGACATCGGCGTGCACCAGGGTGAGATAGATGCGGCGCGCGAATGGCATCAGCAGCCGGTAGACCTCGGCGCCGCCGATGCCGATGAGCTCAATGTCCTCGCGCACGCACCCAAGGGCGTGACCGAGGGAGTGCACGGCGAGCACGCCGCGCGAGTGCCACTGACGATTGCGCGTCAGCACCAGGTTGCGCCGCTCGGGCAGGGGCCGACCGATCGACTCGAAGGTCCTGCGGCCCATCAGGATCGGCTTGCCGAGAGTGAGGGATTTGAAGCGGCGCAGGTCCTCCGGCAGCCGCCAGGGCAGGGCGTTGTCGCGGCCGATGCAGCCGTTCTCGGCCATGGCCACGATGAGCGAGACCTGCGGCTGCAGGAGGCTCACCGCTCGCCCCGCGCGACTGGATCCAGGCTGCGCACGCGCGGTCTCAGATTTCCACCACGGTGTTGAGCGAGACGACGCCGCGCGAGGGCATGCGGAAGAACTCCGCCGCCTGCGTGCTGTGCCGCTGCATGCGCGCGAACAGGATCCGCTGCAGCCCGCGCCAGCCCGGCAGGTCGCGCGCGCGCACCACGTGCTGGCCAACGAAGAACGAGCTGTCTTCCATGAACACCTTCAGCCCGCGGGCGCGGCAGCCGCGCAGCGCCTCGGCGACATCCGGGGTCTCCATGAAGCCGAAGCGCGCAGTGACCAGATACACCCCCGGCAGCGTCTCGTCGATCTCCACCCGGTTGGCCGGGTCCTGGCGCGGGGTGCGCACGATCTCGAGGTTGAGGATGATGAGCCGCTCGTGCACCACGCGGTTGTGCTCGAGGTTGCGGATCAATGCCGAGGGCACCAGATCCGGAGTGCTGGCGAGAAACACGGCGGTTCCCGGCACGCGGTGCACGCCGGCGAGCAGATTCGGCAGCTCGCTGCGCGGAATCGCCTGGCGCGCCAGCGCCGCGCGCAGCTCGAGCCGCCCGCCGCGCCAGGTGACGAACACGACGAACAGCATTGCCGCGAGGGTGAGCGGAATCCACCCGCCGCTCGGCACCTTCGTCATGTTGCCGACGAAGAAGGTGGCATCGACCAGGAACAGCACCCCGAACACCAGACCCACCACCCACTTCGGCCAGTTCCACTGCTGCAGCGCGACGAACGCCCCGAGCACGGTGGTGATCAGCATGGTGCCGACCACGGCCGAGCCGTATGCGGCCGACAGAGCGTTCGAGGATCCGAAGCCCACCACGAACGCGACCACCGCGAGGAAAACCAGCCAGTTGACTGCCGGCACGTAGATCTGGCCGAGCTCGGTGGCCGAGGTCTGCAGCACCCGGATGCGCGGCAGCAGATCGAGCTGTACGGCCTGACGGGCGATGGAGAAGGCCCCGGAGATCACGGCCTGGGAGGCGATGACGCTGGCGGCGGTGGCCAGGATCACCATCCAGGGCAGCGCCGAGGTCGAGACCATGAAGTAGAGGGTCTGAGGAATGTAATGCCCCTGCGCGAGCTGCAGCGCGCCCTGGCCGAAGTAGTTGAGCAGCAGCGCCGGCCAGACCAGCGAGAACCACGCCACGCGCACCGGCTCCTTGCCGAAGTGCCCCATGTCGGCATAGAGCGCCTCGCCCCCGGTGAGGCACAGGAACACCGCGCCGATCACCGCGAGCGCGACCCCGGGCCGGCGCACCAGCAGATCGACGCCGTAGAGCGGGTTCAGCGCGTAGAGCACCACCGGATCGGCGCGGATCGCATTGATGCCGGTCGCCGCCAGCACCAGGAACCACACGATCATGACCGGACCGAACAATGCGCCGACGCGGGCCGTGCCGCGGCGCTGATAGGCGAACAGCCCGATGATCACCCCGACCGTCAGCGGCACGACCGCGTGACTCAAGTCCGGGCTCAACACCTGCAGGCCCTCCACCGCGCTCAGCACGGTGATCGCAGGCGTGATCAGCGAATCGCAGAAGAAGAATGCGGTGCCGGCGAGCGCGAGCCACACCACCATGCGCGCCCAGAGGCTGCCGGCGATGCTGTTGCGCTGGGCGAGCGCGAACATCGCCAGGATCCCGCCCTCGCCCTCGTTGTCAGCGCGCATGATGATGCTGACGTACTTGATGGTGACCGAGATGGTCAGCGCCCAGACGATCAGCGACAGCGAGCCGAGCACCGCCACGTGATCGAAGTGCCCCGCCTCGGTCAGGGTCTCCTCCAGAGCATAGAGCGGGCTCGTGCCGATGTCCCCGTAGACGATGCCGGTGGCCCCGATCACCGCCGCGAGCGTCCAGCCGCGCGTTTGCCCCGGGTGAGTGCTCACTGCATCACCGCCGCGCGGCCTGCTTGCGCTTGCGTGCCGTGCCACGCTTGGTGCTCGGCGCGCCCTTGGCGCGCCGAGGGGTGTGCGGGCGTGCCGCCGTGCGCCGCGGCGCCTTCTTCGGCGGCCACAGCATGGTGCCCCGGCAGTTGGCCTGGCCGCAGCGGCAGGCATAGATCGCATCGACGTCGGGCGGATCGTCCGCCGCGCGCCCGAGCTGATAATCGTAGTTCAGCTCCTCGCCCGGCTGGATGGTGCGGATCGCCTCGATGAACACCCGCTTGCCCTCCATCACCGTCTCGCAGTTTGGATTGCACGAGTGGTTGATGAAGCGCGCATCGTTGCCGCCCGCGCCGGCATCGATCACGGTGCGCGCATCGATGATGAACAGGAATGTGTGATTGTCGCGCGCGCTGCGCTCCTGGTAGCGGTGGTCCGCCTCCTGGTGCGAGACCCGCTCGCCGCGGTACTCGATGATGCGTGTGCCCTTGCGGATGCGCCGAGCGGCGAACGCGCCGCGGCCGTGCACCCGCGAGCGGCGTACCTTGAACAATGGCGCGCCGCGCGCGGCGCTCTTGCCGGTCACCGGCTCTCCCTAGACAGCCACCGGCGCGGGGATGGCCGGGTGATGTTGGTAGTTCACGAACTCGAAGTCCTCGAAGCGATAATCGAAAAGGGTCGGCGGGCGGCGGCGGATGCGCAGGCGCGGCAGCGGGAACGGCTCGCGCGCGAGCTGCAGCCGCGCCTGCTCGAGGTGATTGCGGTAGAGGTGGCAGTCGCCGCCGGTCCAGATGAACGCGCCGGGCTCGAGGTCGCACTGCTGGGCGAGCATGTGCGTCAGCAGCGCGTAGCTGGCGATGTTGAAGGGCACGCCGAGAAACACGTCCGCGCTGCGCTGGTAGAGCTGGCAGGAAAGCCGGCCGGCGGCGACGTAGAACTGGAACAGGGCGTGGCAGGGCAGCAGGCGCATCTGCGCGAGCTCCCCGACGTTCCAGGCGCTCACCACGATGCGCCGCGAGTCGGGGTCCCGCCGGATCAGATCGATCGCGGCGCTGATCTGATCGATGCGCTCACCGTTGGCGCCCGTCCAGGCGCGCCACTGCTTGCCGTACACCGGGCCGAGCTCGCCGTGCTCGTCGGCCCACTCGTCCCAGATGCTGACGCCCTGCTCGCGCAGCCAGCGCACGTTGGTGTCCCCGCGCAGGAACCACAGCAGCTCGCCGATCACCGAGCGCATGTGAATGCGCTTGGTGGTGACGAGCGGGAAGCCGTCTGCGAGCTCGAAGCGCAGCTGCTCCCCGAAGCTCGAGAGCGTCCCGGTGCCGGTGCGATCCCCCTTCGGCGTGCCGCTCTCGAGGATGCGGCGCATCAGATCGAGATACGGGCGCATCGAGGCTCAATGCGCGGCGGCGGGAAGGTAGTTACCCGAGGTCTTGCGCGTCTGATAGGCGTAGATCAGCAGTCCTGCGCCGATCACGATCATGGGGAAGGAGAGCACCTGGCCCATGGTGACCCAGCCCCAGGCGAGGTAACCGAGCTGCGGGTCCGGCAAGCGCACGAACTCCACCAGGAAGCGGAACGTGCCGTACAGCAGCAGGAACAGCCCCGAGGCGGCCAGGCGCGGCTTGGGTCTGGCGGTGAAGATCCACATCGTGCTGAACAGCACTACGCCCTCGAAGAAGGCCTCGTAGAGCTGCGAGGGCTGGCGCACCACGCCGTGGTAGAGAAAGCCCCAGGGCAGCGTCGTCGGCTTGCCCCACAGCTCCCCGTTGATGAAGTTGCCGATGCGGCCGAAGAACAGGCCGAGCGCCGGCAGCGGCACGGTGAAATCGAACACGTCGGCCGCGTTGCGCTTGCGGCGCATGGCGAAGATCGTCATGGCCAGGACGACCCCGAGCAGGCCCCCGTGGAAGGACATGCCCCCGTCCCACACCTCGATCGGATACCACGGGTTGTGCGCCGTCCAGAAGGTCATCCCGTAGAAGAGCACGTAGCCGATGCGCCCGCCGAGGATGACCCCGAGCATGCAGTAGAAGATCAGGTCGTCAACATCCACGGCCTTCCAGGTCGACTCGGGGCGCGAGGCGCGGTAGCGCGCCAGGCCCCAGGCGCTGGCGAAGCCCAGCAGGTACATGATGCCGTACCAGTGCACCTTCAGCGGGCCGATACGGAACGCGATGGGATTGAAGTCCGGGTACTTGATCATGGCGGTGCAGTTTATCCGACCTGGCTGGAAATGCGGCAGAAGAACGCCTTCAGGTAGCGTGTTTCCGGGACCGCGGGGTGGATCGGGTGGTCCGGCGACTGTCCGCCGGCCTCGAGGATCTGCACGCTGCGCCCGCTGTGCCGGGCCGCCGACTGCAGGATCTCGGTCAGTGCCTCGCCGGTGAGGTGATACGAGCAGGAGCACGACACCAGCAGGCCCTCCTCGCCGATCACCCCCATCGCCAGCTGGTTGAGCTTGCGGTAGGCGGCCTGGCCGCGGGGGATGTCTTTCTTGCGCTTGATGAAGGCGGGCGGGTCGAGCACGACCACGTCGAATCGTTCGCCGCGCTCGCGCAGCGCGGCGAGCGCCTCGAACGCATCCTCGCGCAGCGTCTGCAGGGCGAGCCCGTTGGCCTCGGCATTGCGCGTGGCGTACGCGAGCGCGGCTTCCGATGCGTCGATGCACTGGGCCGAGCCTGCGCCGGCGGCCAGCGCCGTGAGGCTCCACGCCCCAACGTAGCCGCACACATCCAGAACGCGCGCGCCGGGGCTCAGGTAGCGGGCCAAGCGGGCGCGGTTGGCGCACTGATCGTAGAACCAGCCGGTTTTCTGCCCCGCCGCGAGCGGCGCGCTGAAGCGCAGGCCGGCCTCGTGCACGGTGAGCTGCGCGGGGACCTGCCCGAAAGCCGTCTCGGCGATGCGCGGCAGTTCCTCGAGCATGCGCGCGCCCGAATCGTTCTTCCAGAAGAGCCCGGCCGGGGCGAGCCGCTCGCGCACCGCGGCCTCGACGGTGGCGCGCAGCGCCTCCATTCCGGCGGTGGCGATCTGCCCGACGAGCAGATCCCCGTAGCGGTCGAGCACCAGGCCCGGCAGGCCGTCGGACTCGCCGAACACCAGCCGGTAATACGGCTCGCGGTACAGGCGCTCGCGCAGCCGCAATGCCCCCTGCAGCCGCTCCTCGATGAGCGCGCGGTCGATGGGGCGCGCCGCCTCGCGGCTCATGATGCGTGCGCAGATGAGCGCGTGCGGGTTGACGTAGGCGTGACCCAGAAACTGCCCGCGGTGCGACTCGATCCGCGCGTGCTCGCCCGGGGCGAATGCGCGCAGCGGGGTGTGCTCGTCGACCTCGTTGCTGAATACCCAGGGATGCCCCGCCACGATGCGTCGTTCCTCGCCGCGCTTCAGGCGCAGCGCGCGCGGGGGGCTCGGGGCGGTCTCGACGGGGGACGGGAGGGCGCTCAAGGCAATGGGCGTCGGCGGTTCGGAGGGGGGCGCAGTATACAGGCGCTGGCGCCGTGCCGCGCGCTATGCTGAGCGCCCCTGTTCTCCGCCCGGCACGGCCGCGGGAGTCTCATGGAAAGCCGGCATCGCAACGCGGACGGCACGCCGAAATACACCAATCGCCTGATCGGCGAGGCCAGCCCCTATCTGCGCCAGCACGCGCACAACCCCGTCGACTGGCACCCCTGGGGGGATGAGGCGTTTGCGCTCGCGCGCGAGCTCGGCCGCCCGGTGCACCTGAGCATCGGCTATGCGGCCTGCCACTGGTGTCACGTGCTCGCCGCCGAGAGCTTCGAGGACGAGCCGACCGCCGAGCTGCTGAACGAGCGGTTCGTGAACATCAAGGTCGACCGCGAGGAGCGGCCCGACCTCGATCGGATCTACCAGATCGCCCAACAGATGCTCACCCGCGGCCCCGGCGGCTGGCCGCTCACCCTGTTTCTCACCGCCGAGCGGCGGCCGTTCTTCGGCGGCACGTACTTCCCGCCCGAGCCGCGCCACGGGCTGCCGGGCTTCAAAGACCTGCTGGGCCGCATCGCGCGCTACTACGAAGAGCACCGCGAGGAGCTCGACGCGCAGGGCGAGGCGCTGAGTGCCGCATTCCAGAGCATCGATCCGCCGCCGCCGCCGGCGGACCTGGTTGTGAGCGCCGAGCCGCTCGAGCGCGCCCGCGCGGACCTGGAGCGCCTGTTCGATGCGCACAACGGCGGTTTCGGCGGCGCGCCGAAATTCCCGCATCCAGGCTCGATCGAGCGGCTGCTGCGGCACTGGCGCGCGAGCGCGCACCGGGACCCGCCGGACCTGCGCGCGCTCTACATGGCGGCCCTGACGCTCAAGCGCATGGCCGACGGCGGCATCCACGATGTCCTCGGCGGAGGCTTCTGCCGCTACTCGGTCGATGAGCTGTGGCGGATTCCGCACTTCGAGAAGATGCTCTACGACAACGCGTGGCTGCTCCCGGTGTACGCCGAGGCATACGTGGCGAGCGGAGACGAGCTGTACGCGGGCATCGCCCGCGATACCGCCGAGTGGATGCGGCGCGAGATGCAGTCCGCCGAGGGCGGGTTCTACTCGAGTCTTGATGCGGATTCCGCCGGGCACGAGGGCAGCTTCTACGTGTGGGATCGCGCTGAGGTGCGCGCAGCGCTCAGCGCCGAGGAGTACGCCGCGTTCGCCCCCTGTCATGGTCTTGACCTGCCGCCGAACTTCGAGGGCCGCTGGCACCTGTACGTGGCGCGCGAGCGCGATGCGCTCGCCGCCGAGCTCGGTCTGCCCGCCGCGCGCGTGGCGGCTCTGCTCGAGAGTGCGCGCGGCAAACTGCTGGCGCTGCGCGCGCAGCGCCAGCGCCCGGCGCGCGACGAGAAGATCCTGACGGCGTGGAACGGGCTCGCCATCGCCGGCCTGGCGCGCGCCGCCCGCGCTCTGGGATGCGCGGCGCTCGAGGAGTCGGCCACCCGCGCGCTCGAGTTCGCGCGAGCCGTGTTGTGGCGCGACGGGCGCCTGCTGGCGAGCTACAACGGCGGCACGGCGCGCCTCAACGCGTATCTCGACGATTACGTGTTCCTCGCCGACGGGGTGCTCGAGCTGCAGCAGCTGCGGCTGCAGCCGGCGGAGCTCGCCTTCGCCTGCGAGCTGATGGAGGTGGTGCTGCGTCATTTCGCCGCCGGGGACGGCGGGTTCTTCTTCACCTCGGACGATCACGAGCCGCTGCTGCACCGCATGAGGACCTTCGCCGACGAGGCGCTGCCGGCCGGCAACGCGGTCGCGGCGCGGGTGCTGACGCGGTTGGGGTATCTGCTCGGGCAGAGCCGTTATCTGCAGGCGGCCGAGCGCCTCGTACGGGCGGGCTGGGCGCCGCTGGCGCACCATCCGCAGGCTCACGCGACGCTGCTGAATGCGCTCGAGGAGCTGCTCGCTCCGCCCGAGACGGTGATTCTGCGCGGCGAGCCCGCGGTCATCGAGTCCTGGCGGCGCGAGCTCGCGCGGCTCTACGCGCCGCGGCGCATGGTGCTCGCGGCCGCCACGGGCGCGCCGGACCTGCCGAGCGCGATCGCGGCCAAGCCGCCGCGCGGCGCGGCGACGGCCTACCTCTGCCGCGGCAGCGTCTGCGCAGAGCCGATCGATTCCCTCGGCGCGCTCGCCGAGGCGCTGCGCGGCTAGCTCAGGCGAGCAGCTCCACCGCGCCGCCGATCGCCGCGGTGTTGATCGTGAGCGTACGCTCGGTGGCGAAGCGCACCAGGTAGTGCGGGCCGCCGGCTTTCGGGCCGGTGCCGGAGAGGCCCTGGCCGCCGAAGGGCTGCACGCCGACCACCGCGCCGATCATGTTGCGGTTGACGTAGGTGTTGCCAGCCGGCAGCGCATGAAACACGTGCTCGGCGAGCGTCTCGAGCCGGCTGTGCACCCCGAGGGTGAGCCCGAAGCCGGTGGCGCGGATCGCCGCGAGCACCTGCGGCAGCTCGTCGGCGCGGTAGCGGGCCACGTGCAGGATGGGGCCGAACTCCTCGGTCCTCAGCTGATCGAGCGCGGCGAGCTCGAACAGGTGCGGTGCGAAGAAATGGCCGCCCGCGGCGCAGTGGTTGGTCGGGCAGGCGTAGAGGAGCTTCGCCTCGCGGCGCATGCGCTCGGCGTGCCGCGTGAGGCGCCCCAGCGCCTCCGGGCTGATCACCGGTCCCACGTCGGTGGCCGGATCGCCCGGAGCGCCGACTCTCAGGCAGCGCATCGCGCCGATCAGCATCTCGATGACCCGCTCGGCGATATCCTCCTGCAGGTACAGCACGCGCAGCGCCGAGCAGCGCTGGCCGGCACTGGTGAACGCCGAGGCGATCACATCGTCGACCACCTGCTCCGGCAGCGCGGTGCCGTCGACGATCATCGCGTTGACTCCGCCGGTCTCGGCGATGAGCGGTACGATCGGGCCCTCGCGCCCGGCGAGCGTGCGGTTGATGTTGGCCGCAGTCGCGGTCGAGCCGGTGAATGCCACGCCCGCCAGTGCGGGGTGCGTGAGGGCCGAGCGGCTGAACGGCGGGCCGTCCGAGGGGGTCAGCTGCAATACCCCGCGCGCAACGCCCGCCTCGTGCAGCAGGCTCACCATGGCGTGCGCCACGAGCGGGGTGCTGGGGGCCGGCTTGGCGAGCACCGCGTTGCCGGCCATGAGCGCGGCGCTCAGCTGGCCGGTGAAGATCGCAAGCGGAAAGTTCCACGGGCTGATGCAGGCGAACACCCCGCGGCCCTGCAGCCACAGCTCGTTGCGCTCGCCGACCGGGCCCGGCAGCGCCTGCGCCGCGCCGAAGAGCCTGCGGCCCTGCTCGGCGTAGTAGCGGCAGAAATCGCTGGCCTCGCGCACCTCGGCCAGAGCGTCCGGCAGCGTCTTGCCCGCCTCGCGCACCAGCAGATCGAGAAACGCGCCGCGGCGCTGCTCGAGCAGATCGGCCGCCCGCTCCAGGCACTCGGCGCGCTCGGCCGCGGGCCGGCGGTCCCAGGCCGGCTGGGCCCGCGCGGCGGCGTCCATGGCGGCCGTGATCTCGGCCTCGCTGGCATCGCGGCTGAGGCCGACGATCTGCCCGTCCGCCGGCGAGCGCACGGGCGTCTCGGGCGCCGCTGCAGCAGCGGCGGCGAGGATCGGGCCGCCCGTGTAGGGCCGGTCGCGCCCGGCTTTAAGGTCTGTGAGCAGGGCGGCGAGCTGCTGCGGGTTGCCGAGGTCCGCACCGCGTGAGTTGGCGCGCGAGCCGTACAGGCGCGGCGGCTCGCGCACGCCGGAGGGCCGCTCGGGGTTCTCGGGAAGGATCGGTCCCACGACGTGCTCCACGGGAATGCGTTGGTTGAGAAAGTGGTGGACGAAGGAGGTGTTGGCGCCGTTCTCGAGCAGCCGGCGCACCAGATACGGCAGCAGCTCCTGATGGGTGCCGACCGGCGCGTAGACACGCACCGGCGCGAGATCCGGCCGCTCGGCGCGCACCACCCCGTACAGCGCCTGGCCCATGCCGTGCAGCCGCTGGAACTCGTAGCGGACGCCGGCGGGCGCGAGCGCGGCCACCGCGGCGACCGTGAGCGCGTTATGGGTGGCGAACTGCGGATAAATGACGTCGCTCGCCGCGAACAGCCGCCGCACGCACACCAGGTAGCTGGCATCCGTCACGGTCTTGGCGGTGTAGACCGGAAAACTCGCCAGTCCCCGCTCCTGCGCCCGCTTGATCTCGGCATCCCAATAGGCGCCCTTGACCAGGCGCGCGCTCATGCGCCGGCCCGTCTGACGCGCCAGCGCCGCGACCCACTCGATCACGAGCGGGGCGCGCCGCCCGTACGCCTGGACTGCAAGACCGAGACCCTCCCAGGGGCGGCTCTGCGGATCGCGCGCGAGCGCCTCGATGACATCGAGCGACAGATCGAGGCGGTCGGCTTCCTCGGCATCGATGGTGAGCCCGATGCCGGCGCGGCACGCGGCGCGGGCGAGCTCGATGGCCCGGGGAACCAGCCGCTCGAGCACCCGCGGCCGCTGGGTGAGCAGGTAGCGCGGCTCGAGCGCCGAGAGCTTCACCGAGATCCCCGAGCGGGCATGCACGGGGCCGGCCGGCTGGCGGCCGAGCGCCTCGATGGCGTCGCGGTAGGCGTCGAAATAGCGCTGCGCGTCCGCATCGGTGCGCGCGCCCTCGCCGAGCATGTCGAAGGAGCACAGCGCGAGCTCCCTGTGGCGCGCGCCGCGCGCGAGCGCCGCCTCGATCGACTCCCCGACGATGAATGCGTGCCCCATCAGGCGCATGGCGCGGCGCATGACCCGGCGGGTCGCCGGCGCGAGCGGATGGCTCCAGCCCGACGGCTGGGTGATCAGCACGCGCGCATCGGGCAGCAGATGCCCCGCGCTGCGCAGCAGCGCGAGCCCCAGCCGCACCTGCAGGTTCGCGTCCCGGCCCGCGCCGCGCAGCGCCGCGAGACGCTCCGCGATCAGGCGGTCGGCGCTCAGCGCATCGGGGGTGCGCAGCAGCGCCTCGGCCAGGCTCATCAGCGCCTTGCCTTCGGCGCTGTCGAGGGCGAACTGCCCGAGCAGCGACTCGACCAGCGAGCCGGCGCGCGCATGCGCGCGCGCCGCGCTCACCCAGCGCATGGCCTGCGCGCGCGCCGCCTCGAGCGGTTCCGAGACGGTCAGCAGCTCTTCGCGCAGCGCCGCGATGGCCGGCTCCTCCGGCCGCAGCGTCGCCTCGCGCATGCGCGCGCGCAAGGTGTCGAGATCTTCCTGGTCCGGTGAAAGCACCCGGTGGGCGGGCAGGGCGGTCATGCGGCACGCGGAGGTAGCTAGGCGAATATGCTCATCGTATCCGTTTAGGCAGAGAATATTTTTATATTTTGGCCGTAATAGAAGTAAGATTAACTACCTATGAGGCAAAAGACCGTTGCCGCGGGACACCGCTCGCTGGACCGGATCGATCGCAAGCTGCTGTTCCGCCTGCAGCAGGACGGACGGGTGCCCGTCTCCCAGCTCGCGCGCGAGGTGAATCTCACGGTCACGCCGACGCTCGAGCGCATCCGGCGGCTCGAGGCGGCCGGCTTCATCAACGGGTATTTCGCGCACCTGAACGCGCGCCGGCTGGGGCTGAGTCTGCTGGTCTACGTGGAAGTGACGCTGGACCGCACCACGCCGGAGGCGTTCGAGCGCTTCAAGGAGATGGTGGCGGCGCACGATGAGATCATGGAATGCCACATGGTCGCCGGCGGCTTCGATTACCTCCTGAAGGTGCGGGTGAAGGATATGGAGCGCTACCGCACGCTACTCGGGGAGACCATCGCGGGCATCCGCGGCGTGCAGCAGACGCACAGCTACTTCGTCATGGAGGAAGTGAAATCGACCCACCGCATCGGGATCCCGGAGATGGCGCCGGCCGGCGAGGGGGCCATGGCGCAGCGGCGCTGAGCGCGTTGCGGCAGCCCGACGGGCCCCTCGTGCCGCTTACGGCGCTGCGCCGAGACCCGCCGGCGGCAGCTCTCTTCCCAACAGGGCGATGGCGCGGCGCCGCGCGGTGTCAGGATCGAGCCGGCCGGCCGCGACGTCGGCGACCAGGCGCGCGTGCTCCCGATGGCGCAATCCGGTGAGCGCCATCCCGAGATGGTGCGCGACGTTGGCGAGCGCTGCGCGGATCTCGGGGGCGAACTGCTCGCCGTCGCGCGGCCGGCAGATCAGCGCGCCGAGCAGGGATTCGGCGACGGTCATGGGAAGTGCGAGTCCCTCGGCGCCGATGCGGTTGGCCTGCGCCGCGAGCGCCACCGGCTCGTGCGAGGCGCGCATCGCGACGAACACCGGATCGTCGGCGTCGATCGCCGCCGGCCAGGACTCATCGCTCGCGGCGTGCCGGCGGTAGCTGCTGCCGGCGCGCTCGTAGACCGCCACCGCGGCGCATTGGATCTTCAGGCGCTCGAGCGCCATCTCGAGCAGGTGCGCCTCGCGCTCGACGAACGGGCACTCGCGCGCGAACCGCTCCAGGGCAAGGAGCGCCAGGCGCTGGCTGCGGAAGAACACCTGCTCGATCCAGCTCTCGAGCCGCCGGTGCAGCGGGGTCAGCACCAGCGCCAGCACCAGCGCCGCGAGCGCCTGCAGCGCCCAGCCGATTTTGTCGCTGACGGCGAACTGGTGCAGCGTCTCCTCGAGGATCGAGAACGTGCCGAACACGAGCGCCGTGAGCAGGCCGAACACCAGCGCCCGGTCGACGATGAAGCCCACGTCGATGAGGCGCGTGCGCAGGACTGCGTACAAGTATCCGAGCAGCGCGATGCCCTGCAGCACGGTCACCACCTGGGTCATGTCCGCCTGCCAGCTTCGCGGCGTAAGGAACGAGAGCAGATCGCTCCCGAGCAGCAGAGCGGTGCTCCAGAGCACCCAGCGGATGCGCAGCCGGTCCTCGTGGGCCGCGAAGCGATAGCCGGCGAGCAGCATCGACAGCGTCACGGCAGCAATCAAGGCGAACAGCGTCACGCCGATCGCGCGGTGGCTTGCAGCCATGAGCGTCACGCCGGCGCGAATGAGCGCGAGGTAGCGAATCTCCTGCAAGCCGAACATGGCCACGGTCACGAGCGCGATGCTCAAGCGTGCCGTCGTACGCCAGCGCGAGGGGAGACTCGCGCCGGCCAGGCCGTCGGCCATGGCGAACAGCGCCAGCATGATGGCCACGCCGCCGGCCAGGATCTCCATCTGATACTGCCAGACCGCCCACGCCGGCGGCAGCGGCAGCTGCAGGGGGGCCGCGTCGAACAGTGCGAGCAGGAACAGCGCCGACAGTCCCCACGCCGCCCAGTCCCTCCCGCGCCACAAGGTCAACATCGCGATCACGAACATCACGATCTGAAAGACCAGAAACTCCGCGCGCTGCAGCGTCGGCATCCTGTCGGGGACGGTCGTGACCCGCCGCACGGCCAGTTGACCGTCACGCATGACCGGAAGTGTGAGCTTCGTGCCGGGGACGACGTCGTGAGGGTCGAACACCACGGCGCGCTCGGTGGGGCTCAGGCGCTGGATGGGTATGATGTCGCCCGCGCGCAGGCCCTGCGGCAGCGGCGATTGTTGTGTCGCGTGGACGACGTACAATCCGTCACGCAGGTGCACGAGCCGCGCCGCAAATGTCGCTCCCGGCGCAAGTCCGAATCCGATCAGCGCGCCGGCCGCCAGGCTGGCGAGCGCGAACAGGGTCAGGAGTAACCGCACTGCGAGTCCGCGTGACATCACGATCTCCCCCCGCCAGCGGCCTGGGCGGCCGCCGTTCGGCGAGTGTAAGGAAATCCCGCCGGACCCGGAAGTTCTTTGCTGCGCGCCCTCAGCGCTCGAGCACGGTGCCGCAGCGTTTGCAGGTGCGCGCCGCGCGATTGGCGTAGAAGCGCTCGAACAGCGGCGGCAGCTGGGTCTCGATGTCGGTGAGCTCGATGAACGCCTCGTGCAGGAGGCTTGCGCAGCTCGGGCAGTACCACTGGAACCCGTCGCGCTCCCCGGGGCGGCGCTGGCGCTCGATGACCAGGCCGAGGCTCGCCGCGGGCCGCTGCGGCGAGTGCGGCATGAGGGCCGGCAGCAGCAGCATCTCGCCCTGGCGGATGGGAATCTCCACCACGCCTCCCGCCTGCATCGTCAGCAGCACGATCTCGCCCTCGAGCTGGTAGAACAGCTCCTGGCCGGGGTCGAGGTGATAGTCCTGACGGGCGTTGGGGCCTGCGACCACCATGATGATGAAGTCCCCGTCGGCGAACACGCGCCGGTTGCCGACCGGCGGCTTCAGCAGGTGCCGGTTGGCCTCGATCCACTGTTGGAAATTAAGCGCATGCGGGGCACCCATGGTCGCTCTCCTCAGCTGTCGATGGACTGATAGCCGCGCGAGGGCACCGCGGTGGTGATCCCGCTGTCGAGGTCGAGCGCGGTCAGCGCGCCGCCCCACACGCAGCCGGTGTCGAGTCCGGCGAGATTCGCGCGCAGCACCAGGCCGAGCGCCGACCAGTGTCCGAACACGACGCGAACGCCGCCGGTGAGCCGATCCTCGGCCTCGAACCACGGCCGCCACGCGGAGCCGTCCCCGGGCGGTTCGCCCTTCAGGGCGAGATTGATCTGCCCCTCGCGCGTGCACAGGCGCATGCGGGTGAGCACGTTGATGATGAAGCGCAGGCGGTCCATGCCCGCGAGGTCCTCCGACCAGCGGTCGGGCTGATCGCCGTACATGTGCTCGAACAATTCCGCCCGTCCCGTGCGCAGCTCGGACTCGACCTCGCGCGCGTGCGCCAGGGTGGCCTCGGCCGTCCACTGCGGCACGATGCCGGCATGCACGATCAGGTCGCCGCCCGCGTGCTGCGCAAGCGGGCGCTCACTCAGCCACTCGATCAGGCGCTCGCGGTCCTTGGCCTCGAGCACCTCCTCGAGGGTGTCGGAGCGGCGCATCCGGCGGCGGCCGGCCGCCACCGCGAGCAGATGCAGATCGTGGTTGCCGAGCACCGTCGCGGCGTTCTCCCCGAGTGCGCGCACGAAGCGCAGCACCTCGAGCGAGCGCGGCCCGCGGTTGACCAGGTCGCCGACGAACCACAGCTGGTCGCGATCGGCCGAGAAGCGCACGCGCGCGAGCAGCTCGCGCAGTTCCTCGTAACAGCCTTGCACGTCGCCGATGGCGAAGCGGCTCAATGCAGGATCCCGGGCATGGCGAGGCGGAACAGCGGGATCAGCGCATCGAAGCGCTGCCCCTCGGTGTCGATCATCTGGTAGCTGCCCTGCATCGTGCCGACCGGCGTCTCGAGCACCGCGCCGCTCGAGTAGCGGAAGCGCTGGCCGGGCTCGAGCCGCGGCTGTTCGCCGACCACCCCGTCGCCGCGCACTTCCTTCACCCCGCCGTTGGCATCCGTGATGATCCAGTGCCGCGTGAGCAGCGTCGCCGGCAACCCGCCCTCATTGCGGATGGTGATGGTGTAGGCGAACACGTAGCGCTGCTCGCCCGGATCGGACTGCTCGCCCAGGTAGCTGGTCTCGACGTCGATGCGGATCTTGTGCGGCGCGCTCATACGCGGGCATTTTACCGGGCCGCGGCCGGGCCCGCGATGCGCCTGGCGCGCCGCTCAGTCCTGGGCGGCCGCGCTCGCGCGCTTGACGCGCACGGCGAGCACGTCGCAGGGCGCGGCATGCAGCACCGTGTCCTCGGTGAGATTCACCAGAATGGACACGCCGTGCCGCTCGCGGCTGCCGAGCACGATGAGGTCCGCCTGCCGCTTGCGCGCGAGGCGCACGATCTCGGCCTTGACGCTGCCGGTCTCGACCCAGCACGGCGCTCCCGCGAAGCCGAGCTGACCGGCGAGCTGGGCGAGCCGTGCGCGCGCCTGCTCGAGCAATTCGTTCTCGATGCGACCGGTGGCCATGAGCGTCTCGGCCATCGGCTCGACCGGGAGGAACTCCACGACGTGCAGCAGCTCGATCTCCGCCTCCAGCCGCCGCGCGAGCGCGGCGGCGTGCCGTCCGATCTGCACGCTGTCCTCCCTCAGATCGAGCACCACCAGGATGCGACGGTATGAATCGCTGGCCATGCGCACAGCCTAGCTCAATCCGGCGCTTGAGACATCTGGGCGAGGGCGTTGAAGGTCTCCGGCGCGAGCGTCTCGGGGCGGGCCGCCGGGTCGACCCCGCAGCGCTCGATCTGGGCGGCCGTGACCTGCCCGCGCAGCGCATTGCGCAGGGTCTTGCGGCGGTGGGCAAAGGCGGCGGCCACCAGGGCGGCATAGTGCGGGTGCACCGGGAAGCGCGGCGTTGGCCCCACCGTCAGCCGGGCCATGGCCGACCAGACCCGTGGCGGCGGCTGGAATGCGCCCGGTCCAACATCGAACAGCGGCTCGACCTGCACCCAGGGGGCGAGCATCACGGTCAGCCGGCCGTAGGCGGCATCGCCGGGCGCGGCGGCCATGCGCTCGATGACCTCGCGCTGCAGCATCACGTGCAGGTCGGCGATCACCGGCGCGCTCTCGAGCAGGTGAAACAGCAGCGGCGTCGAGATGTTGTACGGCAGGTTGCCGATCACGCGCAGCCGGCCGCGCGCGGCGGCGAGCGCGGCGAAGTCGAAGCGCAGCGCGTCGGCCTCGTGCAGCCTGAAGCGCCGCTCGCCCGCGAAACGCTCGCGCAGCAGCGCGGCAAGATCGCGGTCGATCTCCACCGCATCGAGCGTCCGGCACGAGGATGCAAGCAGAAGCGCCGTGAGCGCTCCGCGCCCGGGCCCGATCTCGACCAGGGCGTCCCCGGCGCGCGGCGCCACCGCGGCGACGATCCGCTCGAGCACCGCGGGGTCGTGCAGGAAATGCTGGCCGAAGCGCTTGCGGGCGCGCGGCGCGGCGGCAGCCCGGTGGAGAACTTGGCCGCGGGGGCGTTTCACGCGCGGCGTCGGGCCAGCGCGACGGCCAGCTCCACGGCGGCGATGAGGCTCCCGGGCTCGGCGCGCCCGGTCCCGGCCAGCTCGAGCGCGGTGCCGTGGTCGACCGAGGTGCGCAGGATCGGCAGGCCGAGCGTCACATTCACCGCGGTGTCGAACCCGGCGTGCTTGACCACCGGCAGGCCCTGATCGTGGTACATCGCCAGCACGGCGTCGTAGCCGGCCAGCACGCGCGGCACGAATACGGTGTCGGCCGGGAGCGGACCCGCCACGTCGATGCCGCGCGCACGCAGCGTCTCGAGCGCCGGCCCGATGACGCGGATCTCCTCATCGCCGAGATGTCCGCCCTCGCCGGCGTGGGGGTTCAGGCCGCAGACGGCGATACGCGGGCGCACCAAGCCCCACCAGCGTTTCAGATCGTGATCGAGGATGGTGGCGATCGTGCACAGCGACTCGCGCGTGATCGCGCCACTCACCCGGGCGAGCGGCAGGTGCGTGGTGGCGAGCGCGACCCGCAGCGACCCGGTGACCAGCATCATCACGGGGAAGGCGCCGGTGCGTGCGGCGAAGAATTCGGTGTGGCCGGTGAACGGCAGACCGGCCTCGTTGATGAGGCCCTTGTGCACCGGGGCGGTCACGATGGCCGCGAACTCCCCGGCCCGGGCACCTTCGCAAGCCCGCTCGAGCAGGCCGGTCACGTAGCGCGCATTGCGCACATCGAGCCGGCCGGGCTCGCTCGCGGCGGCGAGCGCATGATGCTCGACCGTGAGGCTGCCGGGCTCGTGAGGGCAGGGGGCATCCGGGCGGTAGGCGCGCAGGCTCACCCGCAGCCCGAGCGCCCGGGCGCGCTCGGCGAGCAGCGCGCAATCGGCGAGGCAGACCAGCTCGCACTCGAAGCGCCGCGCGGCGAGCGCGAGGCACAGCTCGGGTCCGATTCCGGCCGGCTCGCCCGAGCTGAGCACGATCCGCGGCGGCATGGGCGCGGCCCGCTCAGTCGCTCAGAATCTTCACGTACGCGTCATCGCGCAGCCGCTGCAGCCACAGCTCGGTGTCCTCGTCGGCGCGGCTCGCGCGGATGGCTTCCATCGCGTGCAGCCGCTTCATCTCCTTCGTCTCATCGTACTGGCGCCGGCCGAGCAACTGCGCGATGTGCCAGCCGTAGCGGGTCTGGAACGGTTGGCTGATCTGGCCGACTTTCAGTTTGTCGATCGCCGCGGCGAAGCGCTTGGTGAACACCGACGGACTCTGCCAGCCGAGATCGCCCCCCTTGGAGGCCGAGCCCGGATCCTTCGAGACCGACGCGGCGATCACGGAGAACTTGACCTTGCCCGCGAGGATCTCCTTGCGGATCTTCTCCAGGCGCGCGCGGACCGTGGCATTGTCCTGCAGCGCATTCGGGATGAGCAGAATGTGGCGCACGTGCACCTGCTCGATGATGTCCTTGTGCTCCTGGCGGCGGATGTTGTTCAGCTTGACGATGTGAAAGCCCGACGGGGTGCGGATCGGCGCGCTCACCTGGCCCGGCTGCAGTTTCGGCACCACGTTGGTGAGGAACGTCGGCAGGTCGACGCCCTTGCGCCAGCCGAGATCCCCGCCCTTGAGCGCATCCCCGCTGTTGGAGTAGGTGACCGCGAGCTTGGCGAAGTTCTTGCCTGCCTTGGCGAGCGCGTCGACCTTGTCGGCGAGCTTCTGCGCGGCGGTGAGCTCCGCGGGCGTGGCATTCGGCGGCACGGCGATGAGGATGTGCGAGACGTTGTACTCCGCACCGGTGCTCGGCTCCTTGGCCTGGTGCGCGAGGAACTGATCGATCTGACGCGGCGTGACCACGATGCGCTGCAGCACGTCGCGCTCGCGCAGCAGGCCGATGATCAGCTGATCGCGCATCTGCTCGCGGTAGTCGGCGTAGTTGATGCCCTGCTGCGCCAGCGCGCTCGGCAGGTCCGCGAACGGGATCCCATTGCGCGCCGCGACGCTCTGCAGCGCCGCGTTCAGCGTGTCGTCGGAGATCGCAATGCCGTCCTGCCGGGCCTGCTGCAGCTGGACCTGCTGCAGGATCAGGCTGTTGAGCACCTGCTTGCGCAGCACGCTCTGCGGCGGGGGGGTCAGGTTCTGCGCCTTCAGCTCCGCCACGACCTGCTGGACGCGCTCATTGAGCTGGCTCTGCATGACGACGCCGCTGTTGACGATGGCCGCGATCCGGTCGAGCAGCTGCCCCTGGGTGGACAGATTGCGGGTCTGGGCGAGCGCCCGGCCGGGCAGCGCGAGCGCGGCCATCGCGCACATGACGCCCAGCCACGCCGCCGGTACGGCGCCCGCCGGGCGCGAGCCCCGAGGGGCGCGAGTGAAGAAGGAAAAATGCCGCCGCATGCGCTTGAGTCCTCGATCGCTCTTCAGGGATTGGGTGCCGGGGTGTTCATGGCCGCCGGAGTGTAGCCGGGGATGGTCTCGGAGAGGAACGCATCCGGCGCTGATCCGACACTGGCGAGGCCCGTGAGTTCCACCTGCAGATAGATGCCCGTGTCCTGCGCGCCGGTGCGCGCCACGGTTCCTACGGGCCCTACCGCCGGCCGCACCGCCACATAGCGCCGCGCGCCCAGGCGCACCGCCCAGCAGCACGCACGGTACTCGAAGCCGACGAATCTCTCCAGTGCCTCGTGATCCTGGATTGAATAGATCCCGCGGGCGAAGAGGCTCCAATGGCGCCCGATGGGCCAGGCGGCCGAGATCTCCGCCTGCTCGATGCCGCAGGAGCTGCCGGCCGCCACTCCCGGGGAGCTGCTGCAGAGCACCGTATTGGCGCCCAGCTGCTCGATCGTATTGCGCTCGTAGCGGTAGTCGAGATTGATCACCCGGTCCGGTGCCGGCCGGTACTGCAGCGACACCTGCGCGCGCTGCGCCCGGGAGGCCTGGGGGTCCCATTGCAGTCCGGCGCGCGCGCTCCAGTGCCGGAACGCCGTCAGCGACAGCTCGGCGATGATGTCCGAGCGCCGGTCGGTGCGCACCACCTCCCCGGGCAGCAGTACCCGCGGGGTCTGGAAATAGAAGGCCTCGCCGACGGTGGCCGAGAGGTACTGGCGGCCGCTCGCGGTGCCGAGCAGCCGCGTGGTGATGGCGGTGCTCACCTGATTGGCGTCCCCGACGCGGTCGGCGCCCACGTAGCGGTTGGTGCGAAACAGCTCCACCGGCTCCAGGTCCGGCAGCCCGGTATCGAAGATCGGCAGATTGTTCTGATTGCGGTACGGGACGTAGAGGTACATCACCCGCGGCTCGATCGTGATCAGATGCGAGCCGCCGCGGCCGGCCGTCCGCTCGAGCCGCACCCCGGTGTCGAAGCTGGCGATCGGCAGCGTGCGCGAGGGGGACTGCGGCGCACCGGGCGCGGTGTGGCGCAGCTCGTACCCGGTGGCGCGCCAGGCGATGGCCGGCCGGATGAAGTATCCCGGTCCGTCGAAATTGAGCGACACCCGGGGCATGGCGTCGAAGCGCCAGCCGCTCACCGCCGTCGAGTGATCGGAGCGTTGGAAATCGACGAGTTCCGATTTGAATCCGTAGCGCAGCACATCGGCCGGACCCCAGCCGTAGTCGGCATCGACCGTGATGTCGGGCACGCGGGCATAGGGGCGCTCGTTGAACGGCAGCGTGCTGTCGATGGTCTGGAACTGCTGGGCCATGCCGCGGATGTTCCAGTGCTCGGTGCGGTAGGTGAGCGCGGCGCGCCGGTCGAGGAAGGCCGTGCTCGTGCCCTCGGGCCCGGTGGCGAAGTCCTCGAAGTACGCACTGTCGCTCACGTTCTCCCCGTTGAGCGTCAGGCGCAGCCCGCGCGGCAGGTTCATCACGCTGTCGAGCGTGATGCGGCCGCGGGCGCGCCCGCCGAGGTAGCTGGCGTCACTCGGCAGATAGTCCCACTTCAACTCGGTGTGCTGCCGCGCCGTGAGCAGGCGCATCTCCCCGCCGACAGCCACGCCGCGGTGCTGGTACTCGGTCGGCACCAGCGTGAGGTCGGCGTTCGGCGCGATGTTCCAGTAGAAGGGCGCCGAGAGCTGCAGGCCGCCGCGCGAGGTATTGCCGAACGTCGGGAACAGGAAGCCGGTCTTGCGCACGTTGCCGAGCGGAAACGACACCCATGGCAGGTACACGATCGGCACACCGTGCAGGTCGATGCGCGCGTTGCGCCCGACACCGGTGTGCGTGCGCGTATTGAGCGTGATGGAGCTCGCGCGCAGCACCCAGGAGGGCTTCACCTGCGGGCAGGTGGTGAAGCTGACACCCCGCAGATCGATCACCCCCGCGGGCGTCAGGCGCAGCAATTGCGCCGTGCCGCGGGCCGAGCGGCGCAGCAGCGCGAAGTGCGCCGCGTCGAACCGCGCGCCGCTCGAGGGGGAGTAGCTGCCGCCCTTGCCGGTGACCTTGACCTCAGGATCCGTGTACTCGATCCCGCCGCGCGTGCTGAGCGCGCCGCTGCGGCTGTCATACTCGAGATGCTCGGCGCGGATGCGCCGCTCGCCCTGGCGCACCAGCACATGGCCATCCAGGGTGAACTGTCCGTTCTTGCCGAGCACCGCGCGGTCGGCGGAGGCGTGCACCTTGCCGCCGGCGGCGAGGTGTTTCTGCGCCGCCCGCCGGCTCGCGGCGCGGGCCTTGGCGGGCAGCGTCGCCGGCGCCGGCGGACTCGGCGGCTCGGCCGCCCACAGGCAATGGGGCGCGATGCCGCCAATCGACAGCAGGGCGGCCCAGAGTGCTCTCCAACGCGGCATGAGGGAGCGGATTATAATGGCAGGCCCGAATTCCCGTGGGCCCAAAGCATTCCATGGTTGATCAAGACGCGCGGCTCGCGCTGCTGCACCGTTGGCTCTCGCGCGAGCTTCGCGTGCATCCGCAGCGCATCGAGCCGGCTTCGAGCGACGCGAGCTTCCGGCGTTATTTCCGGGCGTTCTGCGCCAACGGCACGTACATCGTCATGGATGCGCCGCCGGGCCGGGAGGACGTGCGTGCGTACCTGCGCGTCACGCAGCTGCTCGAGCCGCTCGGCATCCATGTGCCCCACGTGTATGAGGCGGACATCGAGCGGGGCCTGGTGCTGCTGGAGGATCTCGGCGCGACGCCGTACCTGACCCGGCTCGCCGAGCCCGGCGCCGAGGCGCCGCTCTACCGCGATGCGCTCGCGGCGCTCGCGCGCATCCAGCTGCTCGGCCTCGAGGCGGCCGCCGAGCTCGCGCCCTACGACCGCGCCGCGCTGCGGCGCGAGATGGACCTGATGCCCGAGTGGTTCCTCGCGCGCCATCTCGGCCTCGCGCCGACGAGCGCCGAGCGCGGCGCGCTCGAGTCGGTGTTCGAGTGGCTCATCGAGCAGGCCCTGAGGCAGCCGCAGGTGTTCGTGCACCGCGACTATCACTCGCGCAATCTCATGGTCACCGCCGAGCGCAATCCCGGGGTGCTCGACTTCCAGGACGCGCTGCGCGGCCCGGTCGGCTACGATCTGGCCTCGCTCCTGAAGGACTGTTACATCGCGTGGCCGCGCGAGCGCGTGCTCGAGTGGGTGGACGGATACCGCTCGCTGCTTGCCGCGCGCGGCGGGCCGGCCGGCGAGGATGCCGCCGAGTTCCTGCGCTGGTTCGACCTGATCGGCGTGCAGCGGCACCTGAAGGTGCTCGGCATCTTCGCCCGCCTGTGGCACCGCGACGGCAAGAGCGGTTACCTGCGCGATCTGCCCCTGACGCTGCGTTACGTGCTCGACACCTGCCGGCACTACGCCGAGCTCGCGCCGCTCGGGGAGTTCCTCGAGGGGCGCATCGCCGCGGAGCTGCCCCGGGCCAACGCGCGCGCGGCATCCGGGTGCTCGGCATGAGGGCGATCCTGCTCGCGGCCGGCCGGGGCGAGCGGCTGCGCCCGATCACCGACACGGTGCCGAAGCCGCTGGTGCGCATCGCCGGGCGGGCGTTGATCGAGTACCACCTGGAAAACCTCGTGCGCGCGGGCATCGGCGAGGCGGTGATCAATCTGTCGTGGCTCGGCGGGCAGATCCGCGCGACGCTCGGCGCCGGGGAGCGCTTCGGACTCGCCATTCGCTACAGCGAGGAGGGGCCCGTGCCGCTCGAGACCGGCGGCGGCATTGCGCGCGCGTTGCCGCTGCTCGGGAGCGAGCCGTTTCTGGTCGTCAATGCCGACGTGTGGACCGATCTGGAGTTCGCCGCGCTGCGTCAGTTGCCCGCCGGGGCCGATGCGAGCATCGTGCTCGCGCCCAACCCCGAGCATCACCCCGAAGGGGACTTCGCGCTGCGGGACGGCAGGGTGCTCGAGGCGAGCGCCGATCGCCTCACCTACACGGGCATCGGCCTCTATCGGCCCGAATTCTTCACCGGCTGGCCGGCGGAGCGCTTCCCGCTGCGCCCGCTGCTGCGCCGCGCCATCGCCGCCGGCCGCCTGCGCGGCCAGGTGCATCGGGGCGAATGGTTCGACGCCGGCTCGCCCGAGCGGCTCGCCTGGCTGGACGCGCACGTGCGCGCCAAAGGGGGCACGGGCGATTCCCGCTAACCCCGTATTGGGGCCCGGGCCGCGGGAACCGTACAATAGCCGCATGCCTACCCCCAAAGACATGCCCCTCGCCGCGCAATCCGCCGCCACGCGCAGCGGCGAGAAATACGTTACGCCCCAAGGATTTACGGCCATCCGCGACGGCATAAAGGCCACCGCCGCGGCCGCCGCCATCTCGCCCAAGCCCTCGTGGCTGCGGGCCCGGGCGCCCTCGGGGGAGGGCTTTCAGGCCGTCAAGGGGATCGTCCGCGAGCACCGCCTCGCCACGGTCTGCGAGGAGGCCAAGTGCCCGAACATCGGCGAGTGCTGGAACGCCGGCACCGCGACCATCATGCTCATGGGCGCGGTCTGCACGCGCGCCTGCCGCTTCTGCTCGGTCGACACCGGCAATCCGCGCGGCTGGCTCGATCGCGACGAGCCGGACAACAGCGCCCGGACCGTGGCGCTGATGAAGCTCCAATACGTGGTGCTCACCTCGGTCGATCGCGATGATCTTCCCGACGGCGGTGCCGGCCATTACGCGGCCTGCATCCGCGCCATCAAGCGGCGCAACCCGGGCACGGCCGTCGAGGCGCTCACCCCGGATTTCCAGGGCGTGCATGCCGATGTCGAGACCGTGGTCGGCTCGGGGCTCGATGTGTTCGCGCAGAACATCGAGACCGTGCGCCGCCTGACCCATCCGGTCCGCGATCCGCGCGCCGGGTACGAGCGCACGCTCGAGGTGCTGCGCCACGCCAAGCGCCACCGCCCCGAGGTCCTGACCAAGAGCAGTCTCATGCTCGGCCTCGGCGAGACGGACGAGGAGATCGAGGCCACGCTGCGCGAGCTGCGCGCGGCCGAAGTCGACATCGTGACCCTCGGCCAGTATCTGCGTCCGACCGCGAACCACCTGCCCGTGGAGCGCTTCGTCAGCCCGGCCGAGTTCGATGCGTATCGGCGCTGCGCGCTCGATCTGGGCTTTCTCGAGTGCGTTTCGGGGCCGCTGGTGCGCTCGAGCTATCGGGCCGAGCAGGCGCTCAACCGCAACAACGCCGGCCTCGACAACGCGCGCCTCGCGGCGCGGCCGCGGTGAGCGCCGGCGGCGCGGACCCAGCGCCGGCAGCGCAAGCGCAAGCGCTCGCGCCCGTGCCCGTGCCCGTGCCGCAACCGCTGGTGCGGCGGCTCGGCCTTGCACCTTACGAGCCGACCTGGCGGGCCATGCAGCGCTTCACCGACGCGCGCTCGGCCGAGACGCCGGATGAGATCTGGCTGCTCGAGCATCCGGCGGTCTTCACGCTCGGCATGAACGCCGATCCGGCGCACGTGCTCGCCGCCGGGGACATACCGGTGGTGCGCATCGACCGCGGCGGGCAGGTCACCTACCATGGACCGGGGCAACTCGTGGTCTATCCCCTCATCGATCTGCGCCGCGCGCGCCTCGGGGTGCGTGATCTGGTCACGGCGCTTGAGCGCAGCGTGATCGACTATGCGGGAAGCCTCGGCATCCTTGCCGAGAGTCGGCGCAGCGCGCCCGGCGTGTATGTGGCGGGCTGCAAGCTCGCGAGCGTCGGCATCCGCGTACGGCGCGGGGCGAGCTATCACGGCATCGCGCTCAACGTGTGCAACGATCTCGAGCCGTTCGCGCGAATCAACCCCTGCGGCTACGCTGGGCTCGAGATGACTCGGCTGGCCGATCTCGCCGCGGTGGACTCGGTCGGCGCGGCGGCCGAGGGACTGCGGCCGTATCTGCTGCGGCACCTTTACCAGAGGCACTGCGGCGCCACCAACACCCCTCATCCGTAAGAGCGCGAGGTTGACATGCCAGTGCGCGGTTGTCTGCGACGATCCGTTACCGTACCGCCCGATGCGCTGCGGGGGTGGCTGCTGCGGCTGATATTCGATGCGCACGGCGTGCGCGCCGTGGTGCGCGCCCTGCTGTTCATCGTGCTCGTCGGGGTCACGGGCCTGCTGGTGACGCTGGCGATCCGGGGCATCATCGACTCCGTGCCGCTCTGGAATCAGCGCTTGCATGCGCTTGTGCACCAGGCGCGAACCGGCGGAGCGCCCGCATCGCTGATTGCCCTGAACGAGTCGGCCTTTCTCGCCTCGTTGCTGTTCGCGACCTGGGTGATGACCTGGCTCGAGGGCAGGCGGATCGGCGACATTGGATTGAAACGGACGAATTGCCTGCGCGAGCTGGCCGGGGGATTCCTGGTGGGCTTCGGTATGCTGAGCGTGCTCGTCGGGGCGCTCGTGGCGCTCGGGTTCGCGCGGCTCGAGGCGCCGACCCTCGGGCACACCGCCGCGCTCGAATATGCTCTGGCCTGGCTCGGGACGATGCTGCTGGTCGGGTGCTTCGAGGAAGCCGCCTTCCGCGGCTACCTGCTCACCGTGCTGCGGGAGCGGTACGGCTTCTGGCCGGCGGCGCTCGCCGTCACGGTGCTGTTCATGGCGGCGCACGGATTCAACGTGGGGGAGAATCCCACGGGCCTCGCCACCGTGGCGATGGTGAGCGTGCTGTTCTGCCTGGCGATCCGCCGCACCGGCGCGCTTTGGTGGGTCATCGGCTGTCACGCGGCCTGGGACTGGGCCGAGAGCTATCTCTTCGGCAGTGCCGACAGCGGTGAGCGCTCGCTCGGACATCTGTTCACGCTGCGTCCGCTCGGCAACATCTACCTGAGCGGCGGCACGGATGGACCGGAGGGGTCGGTGCTGTGCCTCGCGGTCCTCATCATCACCATCGCGGCGCTGCCGCTGCTGATCCGCCGGCGGCTCAGTGCCTGCGCGCCGGCCATCGCCGACGCGTAGCGGTGTCAAATCAACATCATGACGCCGTCGCAGGCTTTGAGCTCGGCGGTGAGCGCCTCGATCTGCTCGCGGCTCTCGGCGAGCAGCGTGTAGGAGATCGACAGAAAGTTGCCGTTGCCGCTGAGGCGCTCGCTGACCCGTTCGGCCTCGAGTCCGGGCGAGTGGCGCAGGACCACCGCGTGCACCCGCGCGCGCAACTCATCCGAGGGCCGGCCGATGATCTTGATCGGATAGTCGGTCGGGAACTGCAGCCGCGGCTTGCTCACCAGGGCGTCCCCTGCAGCTCGCGCTTCCAGTCCTGGAATGCTGCATAGACGCGCCGCCACAGCGGCCCCGGCCGCCCCGCGCCGAGCGGATGCCCGTCGAGCCACGTCACCGGCTGCACCTCGCGGGTCGCTGCCGAGATCCAGATCTCCTCGGCCGCACGCAGCTCGCCCTCGCTAACGGGCGCAGCCCGCCAGGGGATGCCGGCGCGGGCGGCGAGCTCCTCGATCACCGTGCGCGTGGTGCTCGGCAGAATCTCGTGCGAGTTCGGCGGCGTGCGCACCTCACCGCCGATCACCACGTGCACGGCCGAGGCCGACGCATCGGTCAGCCGTCCCTCGCGCAGCAGGATGGTCTCGGCGGCCGCGGCATCGACCGCGAGCTGGCGCAGCAGCACGTTGGCGAGCAGCGCGGTCGATTTGATGTCGCAGCGCGCCCAGCGCGTGTCGGGCGCGGTCACACAGGCGAGGCCGTGCTCCAGAGCCTCGCGCGAGGGCGCGGGCCACGGCGCGGCGAAGGCGAACACGGTCCTCGGGATGTCCGGCAGCGGCGCGTGGTTGCGGCCCCGCTCCGCGCCGCGGCTGACCTGCCAGTAAAGGTACAGATCGCCGTGGCCGCCCGCCTCGATCAGCGTGGCGAACATCTCGCGCCACTGCGCGCCGGACAACGGGTCACCCATGCGCAGCTCCGCGAGGCTGCGAGTGAGGCGCGCGCAGTGCGCCTCCAGCCGGAACGGCCGCCCGCCGTAGACCGGCATGACCTCATAGGCGCCGTCGCCGAAGAGAAAGCCCCGGTCGAGCGGCGAGATGCGCGCCTCCCCGAGCGGCAGGTACACGCCGTTCAAGTAGCAGGTCGGGAACGGTTCGGCCATGGGCGTCTCGGCTCGTGTGGAAGCTGCGCAGAGCCTAGCTCGCGAACCACAGCCGGATGTCATCGGCGAGTCGGGTGAGCAGGCCGCCGGCGGGCACCGAGTGCAGGGTGACGAGCGGGGTCGTCTCGACCTGTTGCCCGGCGCCGTTGGTGACGATGAGCGTGCCGACTTCGGCCCCGGCAGCGAGCGGCGCCACGAGCGGCCAGTGAGCCCAGAGAATCCGCGTGCTCAGTGTCGCATCCGGGCCCCGGGGCACGGTGAGCACGACCGACTGCGCAGGCCCGACTGCCGCGTGCCCGATGGCCGACTTGTACACCCGCGGCCTGGCGACGATGGCGCGCGCGACGTCGACCTGCTCGTTCTCGTAGAAGTTGTAGCCGTAGTTGATCAGCGCCTCGCTGTCATCGACCCGCCCGTTCCAGCTCGGCGCTCCGAGCACCACCGACACCAGCCGCATGCCGTGACGGTCGGCGGAAACGACCATGCAGTAGCCGGCCGCATCCGTATAGCCGGTCTTCATGCCGTCGACCGACGGGTCCGTCCACAGGAGCGAGACGCGGTTGCGTTGGGTGATGTGGTCCCAAGTGAATTTCTTGATCTTGAAGATGAAGTAGTACTGCGGGAAGTCGCGGATGATGTCCGAGGCGAGCGTGGCCAGATCGCGCGCGGTGGTGAAATGATCGGGTCTGGGCAGCCCGTCGACGTCTGCGTAGTGCGTCGAGTTCAGGCCGAGCCGCCGTGCGTAATCATTCATCAGCGTGACGAAGCCGGCCTGAGTGCCCCCGACCTTCTGCGCGAGCGCGACGGTGGCATCGTTGCCCGATTCGACGATCATGCCCTTCAGGAGATTCAACACCGAGACCTGGCTGCCCGGGTTGACGAACATGCGTGAGCCGCCCGTGCGCCACGCCGCGGTGCTGATCGTCACCGGAGTCTGCAGCGCGAGCTGGTGGCTCTTCAGCGCCGAGAACACGATGTAGGCGGTCATGAGCTTCGTCAGGCTCGCCATCGGCATCTTCTCGTTGGCGTCCCTCGCCGCGAGCACCTTCCCGGTGTTGAAGTCGACCAGAATGTAGGAGCGCGCATTCAGCGCCGGGGGCGGCGGCACCGGCACGGCGGCGACGGCAGCCTGGGCTGCGGGCGCGAGCGTGGCCAGAAGCGCCAGCGCAACGGCCGACGCGGCGGCCAGGGCGGACGAGCGGAGCATGGGACGATTCCTCACTTATTGACAGGGTACGGCGGGGGTGCAGATTAAGATTACGCCCGCGCCCGATAGTTCGCTGCACCAGACACGCGCGGGGGCTCAGGGTTTGACCAGGATGGCGCCGGGGTAGCCGAGGGCGGCCAGGCGCGCGGCCAGCCGGTCGTAGTCGGCCACGTCGTGGATCGGCCCGACCCGCACGCGGTACAGGTCCCCGCCAATCACCGCCGGGGAGAGGATGAACGCGTCCGACAGGCCGGCCGCCTGCAGCCGGGCGAGCACCCGAGCGGCGTTTGCCGGGACGGCGAACGCCCCGACCTGCACGTAGAGGAAGGCGCCCGCCGGGGCAACCGCGCCGGCGATGTTCGCGGGGCTGCCGGGGGTGATGGCCTGCACGTCGACCAGCGCCGTGCCGGTTCCGAGCATGCCGAGCTTGGCGGCCGCCAGGTAGGACAGATCGATCAGGCGGTGCGCGACGAACGGCCCGCGGTCGTTGACCTTCACGATGATGCTGCGGCCGTTGCTCAGATCGGTGACCCGGACATAGGTCGGCAGCGGCAGGACCTTGTTCGCCGCGGTCATGGCGTACATGTTGTAGCGGTCGCCGTCGGCGGTGTACTTGCCGTCGAAATCCGGACCGTACCAGGAGGCCACGCCGATCTGGTTGTAGCCGGCGGCGCTCGGCAGCACGTAGTAACGTCTCCCGTCGACGTCATAGAAGGGCGGATTGCCGCGCGGCGCCGGCGGCAGGTAGCGCGGCACGGGAGCGGGCACCGCGCGCCAGTCCGCCGGCAGCGGCGGCAGTCCCGCTGCGGGAGGTGGCCCCATGTGGCGCGTCGTGGCGCAGCCGGCGAGCGCCGTGGCGAGCAGCAGTGCCCCGAGCCGGGGCAGGTGAGCGCGGGGCGCGCTCCTCACCGCGGCGGACCCACCCCGCCCGGCCTCTTGCGCGGGCGGCTCACCGCCGCGGCCATCGCAGCGGGCGGACGAGATTCATCGACGCGGTGCGCGATCGCCCGCGCCAGCGCATCGACCGCCATGGCGTAGAGCTTGCTGCGGTTGTAGGTCAGCAGCGCGTGGAAGTTGTTGAACCCGGCACGGTAGATCGGGCCGGTGCGCGTGTGCGCGAGCAGCAGCACCACCGGGGTGTCGGGCGGCTCGGCGCTCTCGACCTTCACGCCCTGCGCGGCGAGCGAGCCGACCGTGCGATCGAGCGCCAGATTGTCCGGATCGACCTGGAACGTCGCGCCCGGCTCGATGCGCACCCGGGAGAACACCGGCGCGCCGGGCTGCCAGCCGTGCGCGCGCAGATAGTGCGCGACGCTCGCGAAAATGTCGTCCCAGTCCGTGAGCAGGTTCGGCGGAGCGGGCCCGCTGCCTACGGCGTAGTGCAGGTAGGCCGAGGGCATGAACTGCAGAGGACCCATCGCGCCGGCGTAGGAGCCCTTGACGGTGAGCGGATCGAGCCTGTCGCGCTCGGCGACGAGCAGAAAGCGCGCGAGCTCGTGGGCGAAGTAGCGGCTGCGGGACGGGTAGTCGAACGCCAGGGTGGCGAGCGCGTCGATCACGCGGAACGGGCCGGTGATGCGGCCGTAGTAAGTCTCGACGCCGAGGATGGCGACGATGTAGCGCGGTGCGACACCCTGTTCGGCGCCGATGCGAGCGAGCGCGCGCCGGTGCGCCTGCCAGAACGCAGCGCCCGCATCGACCCGCGCCGGCTGCAGAAAGATCTGCCGGTACTGCCACCACCTGAGCACCTGCTCGGCGGGGCGGTTCATCATCGCGATGATGCGCGGCTGCGGGCGCGCCTGCTCGAGGACCGCGATGACGTGACGGCGGCCGAGGCCGTCGCGGCGGGCGACGCGATCGGCGAAGCGCACGATCTGGGCGCGTGAGAAATGCGTCCCGACCGCGGGCGCGGCCGCGGCCGGGCGCGGCACGAGGATCGCGATGAGCGGGATGAAGAGGAGGGATCGCAGCACTGAAGCGCTCCTTAGCCCATCAGCTTCCGATGCGAGTAGAGCGCCATCAGAATACCGAAACCGGTCAGGACCGTCACCACCGAGCTGCCCCCGTAGCTCACGAGCGGCAGCGGCACGCCGACCACAGGGACCAGTCCCGTGACCATGCCGGCGTTGATGAACACGTACACGAAGAACGTCAGCGCGACGCTGCCGCCGAGCAGACGCGAGAACGTATCGGGGCACTGCATCGCGAGGTAGATCGAGCGGCCGATGACGAACGCGTACAGCAGCAGCAGCAGCGCGAGCCCGAGCAGTCCGAACTCCTCGCCGATCACCGCGAAGATGAAATCCGTGGTGCGCTCGGGCAGGAAGTCGAGCTGCGCCTGGCTGCCGGCCATCCAGCCCTTGCCGAACAGCCCGCCGGAGCCGACGGCGATCTGCGACTGGATGATGTGGTATCCGGCGCCGAGCGGATGGGCCTCGGGATTGAGGAAGGTGAGCAGCCGCTCGCGCTGGTAGCCGTGCATGAAGCGCAGGCCCGCCGCGCCGGCGGCGACGGCGAGCAGCAGCAGAGCGATCAGCGTGCGGGCGCGCAGCCCCGAGAGAAACACCACCATGGCGCCGGCGGCGGTGATGAGCGCCGCGGTGCCGAGGTCCGGCTCCTTGGCCACGAGTGCCACCGGCGCCAGGATGATGAGGGCGAGGATGCCGAGGTCCGTCCAGCGCGGCGGCAGGGGACGCTCGTGCAGGTACCAGGCGCACATCATGGGCACGGCGAGCTTCATCAGCTCGGAGGGTTGAAAGTGGATCGGGCCCAGATCGAGCCAGCGCTTGGCGCCGAGATGGACGTGGCCGACGGCCGCCACCGCCAGCAGCAGCACGATGCCCAGGCCGTAGAGCCACGGGGAGGCGCGCCGCAGCAGATTGGGGCTGATGCGCGCCACGGCGAGCATGATGATGATGCCGAGGAGCAGCCGCAGCACGGTGCGCACGAGCATGGGCGTGCTCTCGGCCGAGGCGCTGTAGAGCACCACCAGCCCGTAGGTGGCGGTGAGGGCGAGGCCCACCGCGAGCGGCCCGTCGACCTTCAGCGCGAGCAGGACCCGGGCCGCGCTGCTCAGCGTGCGGCGCGTGCGCGAATCGGTCGAGATCTCCTCGTGGATCATGGCTCAGTGGCTCGCTGCAGCGCGGTCAGGGTCGGGTCGACCCCCGCCTTGACGCGCGGCCTGATGCCGCGCGGCTCGGAATACGGCCCGCGGGGCGCGGCCGGCAGCAGCTTGCCGTTCGAGCCCAGAAGGTAAGCGTTCATCAGCTTGCGGGCAATCGGCGCTGCACCCGTGGCGCCGTAGCCGGCATGCTCGACCAGCACGGCGACCGCGATGCGCGGGGCCTGCGCGGGCGCGAACGCGATGAACCACGCATCATCGCGCAGATTCTCCGGTCCCGTCTTCTCGTTGCCGACTTCGTTCGCCTGCTCGCGCGTCAACTGGGCGGTGCCGGTCTTGCCGGCGATGGGGTAGGGGCTGTTGATCATTTCCCAGTACGCGGTGCCGCGGCGGTTGGTGGTCACGCCCACCATCGCGCCGATGACCACCTTCCACGAGGCGGGGCTGATCATGGTGAGGTTGCCGTCGAGAATCGGCCGCTTCCAGTGGATCTGGTGCGTGCGCGGGTTGCGCAGTCCGGTCACCAGGCGCGGCTCGAAGCTCAGTCCGCGCGCGGCGAGCACGCCGGTGTAGTGCGCCAGCTGCAGCGGCGTGGTGAGGAATTTGCCCTGTCCAATGCCGAGAATCACCGTATCGCCGGGGTACCAGCCGCGGTCGTGCGGGTAATGCTTCGCCATCCAGGCGGGGGTGGGCGCGAGCCCGGGCTGCTCGCCCGGGATGTCGATGCCGGTCGGGCTGCCGAAGCCGAAATTTGGCAGCCAGGCCCCGATGCGATCGACGCCCATCTTGAAGGCGAGACGGTAGAAGTACACGTCGCACGACATGATGATCGCCATGCGCAGGCCGACCCAGCCGCACACCTCGTGCGCGGCGTTGTGAAAGAGATGGCCGCTCCCGGGCAGGTGCCAGGCGGAGCCGGCGAAGATGCGCTTGTCGGGATCGACCATCCCCTCGGTCAGGGCCCCGAGGGCGAGCCCCGGCTTGATCGTCGAGCCGGAGGGCAGCTGCGCGCGCAGCGCCCGGTTAAACAGCGGCAGGCGCGGGTTCTCGACGAGGGCCTCGTACTGCTTCTCGCTGATGCCGCGGGCGAAGAGGTTCGGGTCGAAGCCCGGTGAGCTCGCCATGGCGATGATGTCGCCGGTCCACGGATCGAGCGCCACCACCGCGCCGTCCTGTCCCTTGAGCAGCTGCTCGGCGAGCCGCTGCAGCTTCAGGTCGAGCGACAGGATGACATCGTCCCCCGGGACCGGCGCCTGGAAGTGCAGCTCCTTGCCGAGCGCCCCGGCGCGGCGCACCGGGCGGCCGAGCGCATCGACCAGGATCTGCCGATAGCCGTTGGTGCCGTGCAGAGCCGTCTCGTATGCCGCCTCGACGCCGGTCTGGCCGATCACCGCGGTGCCGGCGTACTCGGCGGGATTGAGGTGCGCCAGCTCCCTCGCGCTGATGGTGCCCACGTAGCCGACTGCGGCGACCGCGAGCTTGCCGAAGGGATACCAGCGGGCCTGCCGCGGGCTGATGTCGATGCCCGGAAACTCGTAGCGGCGCACGGCGAAGCGCGCCACCTCCTGCGCCGACAGATCGAGCCGGATCGGCACGGTATCGAAACGCTGGCGCGAGTGGATGGCGCGGATCAGCTGCGGCAGATCGGTCTGTTGCAGCAGTCCGAGTCTCACCAGGTGCGCCAGCTCAGCGTGCAGATCGGGGACCTCATCGGGGGTGAGCTCGAGGTCAAAGGTCGGCCGGTTCGAGGCGATCACCTCGCCGTTGCGGTCGAGGATCAGTCCGCGCGCGGCCGGGATCGGCACCGTGCGCACGCCGTTGTCGATCGAGAGCACCTCGTAATAGTGCTGGCGGACGACCTGCAGATAGTAGAGCCGGCCGAGCACGGCCAGGCCCGCCAGCAGCATCAGCGCGCCGGCGAACCACGCGCGGCGGTTGAATATCCGCTGCTCGCGCCAATGCTCCTTGATGCGGACGGGGGACATGTCGGGGGCAGCGGCCGCTCAGGCGCGCGGCCGGTAGGTGCGGGCGAGCATCGCGGCCACCGGCGGCCACAGCAGCGCGCCGGTGAACGCCGGCAGCCAGCGCAGCGGCGTGGTGAGCGGGTGTCCGGTCCAGCCGTCGATGGCCCACAGCACGAATTCGTACAGCACCAGCACCGCCAGCAGCACCAGGGCCTGCTGGATCAGCGGCTTGGTGCGGATGCGCTGGCTCTCGCGCACGCCCAGGTAAGCCACCAGCGCCACGGCGAGGGCGTGCTCGCCGAGCACCGGACCCTGGAACGCATCGATCAGCAGTCCGCAAATCCAGCCGAGGCCGATGCCGCTGCGCGGGATCTGAATGGCCCAGTAGAACACCACCAGTACGAGAAAGTCCGGCCGCGCGATCGCGAGCCACGAGGGCAGCGGCACGAGCGTCAGCACCAGCGCGACCAGCACGGACCTGAAGATCGCACCGCGGGGCGAGACGTTCATGGCTTGAGGTGGTGCACGGCGCTCGCTGGCGGCGTCGTGGACTTCGGTGCCGGCCTCGGCGCTGAGGATTTCGGCGCCGCAGCAGGCTTGGCGCCCGTGGTGGGAGCGGCTGCCGGGGAGGCCGCCGGCGCCGCCGGCCGCGGCGGGCGCAGCGGCTGCGCCGCGGGATTGCCGGACACGAGCTGCCCGCTGTGCTTGCGCAGGGGGGCGGCGGGCGAGTCACGACGGAACCACAGCAGCATGACCGCCCGATCGGTCTGAAGATGCGCGAACGGTCTGGCCAGCACCTGGTTCATGGGTTGGATCGCGCCGCGGTGAATCTGCGTGATGCGCGCTACGGGATAACCGGACGGGTACACCCCTCCAAGCCCCGACGTGACCAGCACATCGCCGACGCGCACGTCCGCATTGGCCGGCAGGTACGGCAGAGCGAGCGCGTTCGGGTCGCCTGTGCCGACGGCGATGGTGCGAAAGCCGGTGCGCTCGATCTGCACCGGCAGATCATGTTCCGGATCGGTGATCAGCAGCACGGTGGCGCTCCACGGCCCGACGTGCATGGTCTGCCCGACCACTCCGTAGTCATCGAGCACCGCCTGGTTGCGGAACACGCCGTTCTCGGTGCCGCGGTCGATGAGCACCCGCTGGCGCAGCCGGCCGAGCTCGATGTCGACGATGTTGGCCGGCAGCCAGCGCTCGGCGACCGGCGGCACGGAGCGCTTCAGCCCCAGCAGCGCCGCGTTCTCGCGCTCGAGCGCAGCGAAGCGCAGCGTGCGCACCTCCAGATCACGCAGGCGCGTGAGCAGGCGCTGGTTCTCGGCCTCGAGCGCGCGGCGCGCGGCGAATGAGCGCTCGAGCCAGTGCCAGCCCGCGATGGGCGAGTTCACCGCCACTTCGACCGGATAGGTGAGTGCCTGCAGCGCGAAGCGCGCCCGCTCCAGCAGGTCCATGCGCTGGTCGAGCACCATGATGACGATGGAAACGAGCGCGTAAAGCGTGAAGCGGAAGCCCGGGGAACCCCCGCGGCTGTGCGGCGATCCGCTCCGGGTGCCGAAACCCGCCACGGCGCGTGCGGCTACTCGAGCCCGAAGTGGCCGCTGCCCATCTCGTCCATCAGCTCAAGGATGCGTCCGCCGCCGCGCGCGACGCAGGTGAGCGGGTCGTCGGCCACGACCACGGGCAGGCCGGTCTCCTCGGTGAGCAGCTTGTCGATGTCGCGCAGCAGCGCGCCGCCGCCGGTGAGTACGATGCCGCGCTCGGCCACATCGGCGCCGAGCTCCGGCGGCGTCTGCTCGAGGGCCTGCTTGACGGCGCTGACGATGTTCTGCAGCGGCTCCTGCAGCGCCTCGAGAATCTCGTTGCTGTTCAGCGTGAAGGCCCGCGGCACGCCCTCGGAGAGGTTGCGGCCCTTGACCGAAATCTCGCGCACCTGCTGACCGGGGTAGGCCGAGCCGATCTCGATCTTGATGCGCTCGGCTGTCGCCTCGCCGATCAGAATGCCGTAATTGCGACGCACGTAGCTCATGATCGCCTCATCGAAGCGATCGCCGCCGATGCGCGCGGAGTTCGCGTAGACGACCCCGTTCAGCGACAGCACCGCCACCTCGGAGGTGCCGCCGCCGATGTCGAGCACCATCGAGCCGCGCGCCTCGTGCACCGGGAGTCCGGCGCCGACGGCTGCCGCCATCGGCTCGCTGACGATCGCCACGTTGCGCGCACCGGCCCCCTCGGCCGACTCGCGGATCGCGCGGCGCTCGACCTGCGTCGAGCCGAACGGCACGCACACCAGCACCCTTGGGGAGGGCTTGAGCATCCGGTTGCCGTGCACCTTATTGATGAAGTACTGGAGCATCTTCTCCGTATAGGTGAAATCGGCGATCACCCCGTCCTTCATCGGACGGACCGCGGTGATGTGCCCGGGGGTGCGCCCGATCATCCCCTTGGCCTCGGAGCCGACGGCGACGATGATCTTGCCGCCCCGGGACGGCTCGTCCTGCACCGCAACCACGGACGGCTCGTTCAGCACGATGCCCTTGTCGCGGACGTAAATGAGGGTGTTGGCCGTCCCCAGGTCGATCGACAGATCGCTGGAGAAGTAGCCGCGCAAGCGTTTCAGCATGAAGCGTCCGAATACCGGTGAGGCGGTGGCTTGGAGAGCCTCTCAGTGAGGCACCTCTTACAAAGAGGCGCGTAATCTAGCAACCGATAGCACATTGAGCAAGGCAACATGTATGATTTCGGGACATACTTCCGATGTGCCTGAATCCCCGATGGCCCTGACCCGCGCGCAAGTCGAAAACATCGCCCACCTGGCCCGCCTCGAGCTCGAGGCGGGCGAGATCCCGCAGTTCCAGCAGAACCTCTCGCGCATCGTCGATTTCATCGGCGAGCTCGAGCGGGCGGACACCGCGGGCGTGACGCCCATGGCCCATCCGCTGCCGGGCCTCGCGCAGCGGCTGCGCCCCGATGCGGTCACCGAGCGGGACGAGCACGAGCGGTACCAGAGGAACGCACCGCAGGTCGCCTCGGGGCTCTACCTCGTGCCCAAGGTCATCGAATGAGGCCGCGGATCCCGTGATTCACCGCCAGACGCTCACTCAGCTGGCCGCGGACCTGCGGGCCCGCAAGGTCTCCAGCGTCGAGCTGGTGCGCGCGTTCCTCGCGCGCATCGAGGCGAGCCAGCCGGCGCTGAACGCGTTCATCTCGGTCACCGCCGAGCAGGCGCTCGCCGAGGCCGAGGCCGCCGATCGGGCGCTCGCGGCCGGCCGGGGCGGGGCGCTCGCCGGCGTGCCCATCGGGCACAAGGACCTCTTCTGCACGGCCGGCGTGCGCACGACGTGCGGCTCGCGGATGCTCGAGAACTTCGTGTCGCCATATGACGCCACCGTGGTGGCACGCCTGAAGGCCGCCGGAGCGGTGGTGCTCGGCAAGCTCAATATGGACGAGTTCGCCATGGGCTCCTCGAACGAGACGAGCTACTTCGGCCCGGTGCGCAATCCCTGGAACACGCACCTCGTGCCCGGCGGCTCCTCGGGCGGCTCAGCTGCGGCGGTGGCCGCGCGGTTGCTCCCGGCGGCCACGGCCACCGATACCGGCGGCTCGATCCGCCAGCCAGCCGCGTTCTGCGGCATCACCGGCATCAAGCCGACGTACGGCCGGGTCTCGCGCTACGGCATGATCGCCTTCGCCTCGAGCCTCGATCAGGGCGGGGTGCTCGCCGCGAGCGCCGAGGACGCCGCCCGCATGCTGCGCGAGATGGCCGGGTTCGATCCGCGCGATTCCACCAGCGTCGATGCGCCGGTGCCTGATTATCCGGCCGGCCTCGGCGAGCCGCTGGCGGGCGTGAGGATCGGTCTGGTCAGGCAGTTCCTCGACCAGGGGCTCGACCCCGAGTGCGAGCGCTGCGTGCGCGAGGCGCTCGCGGTGTTCGAGCGCCTCGGCGCGAGCCTGCGCGAGGTCAGCCTGCCGAACATCCCGCTGTCGGTGCCGGCCTACTACGTGGTGGCGCCAGCGGAGTGCTCGTCCAATCTCGCGCGCTACGACGGGGTGCGCTTCGGCCATCGCTGCGCCGATGCGCGCGACCTGCAGGACCTGTACAAGCGCTCGCGCTCCGAGGGATTCGGTGCCGAGGTGAAGCGGCGCATCATGACCGGCACCTACGTACTCTCGGCCGGGTACTACGACGCGTACTACCTCAAGGCCCAGCGCGTGCGCCGGCTCATCGCCGGGGACTTCGAGCGCGCCTTCGGCGAGGTCGATCTGCTGATGGGGCCGACCACGCCCACGGCCGCCTTCGCGCTCGGGTCGAAGACCGCCGATCCGATCACCATGTACCTGAACGACATCTACACCATCAGCGCGAATCTCGCCGGCGTGCCGGCGATGTCCGTGCCGTGCGGGTTCGCCGCGGGACTGCCGGTCGGCCTGCAGATCATCGGACCGCACTTCGCCGAGCAGCAGCTGCTGCACGCCGCGCACCGCTACCAGCTCGAGACCGACTGGCATCTGCGCATCCCGGAGCGCTTCGCATGAGCGCCTGGGAGACGGTCATCGGGCTGGAGATCCACGCCCAGCTCGCCACCCGCTCGAAGATTTTCTCCGGGGCGGCCACGGCCTACGGGGCCGCGCCCAACACCCAGGCCTGCCTGGTCGATCTGGGCTATCCGGGCGTGCTGCCGGTGCTCAACGCCGAGGCGGTGCGCATGGCGGTGCGCTTCGGGCTCGCCATCGGCGCGCGCATCGCGCGCCAGTCGGTGTTCGCGCGCAAGAACTACTTTTACCCCGACCTGCCCAAGGGCTATCAGATCAGCCAGTACGAGCTGCCGATCGTCGCCGGGGGCGCGATCGATATCGTCCTCGAGGACGGGTCGGTCAAGCGCATCGGGGTGACGCGCGCGCATCTGGAGGAGGACGCGGGCAAGTCGCTGCACGAGGGGCTCGGCTCGCTCACCGGCATCGACCTGAACCGCGCCGGCACGCCGCTCATCGAGATCGTCTCGGAGCCCGAGATGCGCTCGGCGCGGGAGGCGGTGGCCTACATGAAGAAGGTGCACACCCTGGTGCGCTACCTCGAGATCTGCGACGGCAACATGCAGGAGGGCTCGTTCCGCTGCGATGCGAACGTGTCGGTGCGGCCGGCGGGCTCGGACCAGTTCGGCACCCGCGCCGAGATCAAGAACATCAACTCCTTCCGCTACGTGGAGAAGGCGATCCAGTACGAGGCCGCGCGCCAGATCGAGCTGATCGAGTCCGGCGGCAAGGTGGCCCAGGAGACGCGCCTGTACGATCCGGACAAGGGTGAGACGCGCTCGATGCGCTCGAAGGAAGAGGCGAACGATTACCGCTACTTCCCCGATCCGGATCTGCTGCCGCTCGAGATCGAGGCGGCGTACATCGACACGGTGCGCGCCGGATTGCCCGAGCTGCCGGACGCGAAGGCGGCTCGTTTCGTCGGTCAGTACGGCCTCTCGGCCTACGACGCCGGCGTGCTCACCGCCAGCCGCGATCTCGCCGACTACTACGAGGCGGTGGTGCGGGCCGTGCCCGAGCAGCCCAAGCTCGCGGCGAACTGGGTCATGGGTGATCTGGCGGCGGCCCTGAACAAGGAAGGGCTCGAGATCGGCTCCGGCAGGCTCCCGGCCGAGGCTCTGGCGGGCCTGCTCGCGCGCATCGCCGACCAGACGATCTCCGGCAAGATCGCCAAGGAGGTGTTCGAGGCCATGTGGGCGGGCGGCGAGAGCGCCGATGCCATCATCGAGGCGAAGGGCCTGAAACAGATCACCGACACCGGCGCAATCGAGCGGGCCATCGAAGCGGTCATGGCGGAGAATCCGGCCCAGCTCGCCGACTATCGTGCCGGCAAGGACAAGCTGTTCGGCTTTTTCGTCGGCCAGGTCATGAAGGCGACCCAGGGCAAGGCCAATCCCGCCCAGCTCAACGAGCTGCTGAAGAAGAAACTCCCCGGTTGAGTCACGGGGGCGAATGCCCCATGCTGGCGGCATGGACGCCGACATCGGATCCGACACGGTTCGCCGCTTCCTCATCGAGGGCCAGCCGGTGCGAGGGCACTGGGTGCGCCTCAGTGAGGCGTGGCGCGAGCTGCGCGCCAACGGGCAGTACCCGCCGGCGGTGCAGGCGCTGCTCGGCGAGGCCGTCGCTGCCGCGGTGCTGCTTGCCGCGACGCTGAAGTTCCGCGGGCGGCTGACCATGCAGCTGCAGGGCCACGGGGCGGTGAGCCTGCTCGTGGCGCAGTGCACGCACGAGTTCGGGGTGCGCGCGGTCGCGCACTACGATGAGACCCGGGCGGCGGCGATCGAAGGCGAGGGGTGTGTGGGCGAGGCGTTTCGGGCACTCGCCGGCGAGGGTGGCCGCTTCACCGTCACCATCGAGGCGGACGAGCGCAATCTGCGCTATCAGGGCATCGTACCGCTCACCGGAGAATCGCTCGCACAGTCTCTGGAGGCCTATTTCAGCGCCTCCGAGCAGCTGCCGACCCGCGTGCAGCTGGCGGCGGACGGCGAGCGCTGCGCAGGCTTGCTGCTGCAGAAGCTGCCGCAGACCGAGGAGGGCTCGGGCGCCGGTGCGCTGTGGCAGTCGGTGCGCCGGGGCATGGGGCGCCTCGGGGGCGAGGCGCTGTTGAGCCAGGGGCTCGAGGCGCTGCTCGGGGCCGTGCTCTCCGAGCACGACGTGCGCGTGTTCCGTGGCACGCCGGTGACGTTCGAGTGCCGCTGCGGTGAAGGGCGGGTCACCTCGCTCCTGCGTGCGCTCGGCCCGAACGAGGTCCGGGAGATCCTCGCCGAGGAAGGTGCCGTCACGGTGACCTGCGAGTTCTGCCGCCGGCCCTATCGCTTCGATGCGCAGGCTGTCGAGGCGCTGTTCACGGACAGCGGCGCGGCGGATATCTCTCCACTGATTCACTGAGGGCGCGGCCCGAGCGCAGGACGGGTTCCCTGCCGCGGCAGCGCATCGGCCGCAGCACAGGCCCAAGGCTCGAGCCCATAGTGCCGGCCTGTCGATGCGGCCCGGCACCGCCTCATTCCCCATGTTCCCCAGCGGCGGCCCGATCTGCTATCCTAGGATTAAAGATATGTGCAAGTCTTGAACTAAGTGTCCCAATCTCAGCAGCTGCTGGTCTGGTTACGAGCCGCCGCGGAGCCCACGCGCCTGCGGCTGCTGGCGCTGTGTGCGGAGCGTGATCTCAGCGTCTCGGACTTGGCCGAGGTCCTCGGCCAGAGCGAGCCGCGCGTATCGCGGCACCTGCGCATCCTGACCGAGGCCGGGCTCATCGAGCGGGTCCGGCAGGGACAGTGGGTGCACTATCGCCTGACGCGCGCCGCGCCGGCCGCAGGCTTCGCGCTCGGGCTGCTGGGACAGCTCGATCGGGCCGACCGGGTGCTCACGCAGGACCGGCAGCGGGCGCGCACACCGGGTGCGGTCGCCGGCGCCGCTCCGGCCGTCTCGAGGCTGGGACGCGAGCTGCGCGCGGTGCTCGAAGCGGAAATGACGCCGCGGGCGGCATCGGTGCTGCTGGTGGGCGTAGAGCATCCGGAGTTGCTGCTGAGCGTGATGCAGCGCGCGGCGCAGTGCACGGCGATCGCGCAGTCGCGCCGCGCTGCGCAGGCGATCCGGGCCATGCTCGAGCGCGAGCACCTCACCTGCCGCATCGTGCTCGCCGCCGGCGCACGGCCATTGACGCAGCAGGACCCGCAGCGCCTCGGCGGGCCGTTCGAGGCAGTGGTGATCGACCGCCTTGCGCACAGCGGCAGCGCCGAGCCGGCGTTGCTCGCGGCAGCGCGCGCGGCGCTCGCGGCCGAAGGCCGGCTGTGGCTGTTCGAGCGCTACGAGGCCGGCGCCAGCGAGCGTGTCGTCGAGCATCCCATCGCGCGCCTGCGGCGCCGGCTCGCCGAGGCGGGCCTCGATTGCCAGAGAATCCGCCCCATCGAGGCCGATGGCCGGCACGTGCTGGCCGCATCCGCCGCGCCGATGCCCGGCGCTCTGTCCATGAGCCGCGCCGGCTGAGGCGCGCGCCCCCGTCGCGGCCGCCCGCCGCGCATGCCATAGGTGACGATCGTGATCAACGTTTCATTCGAGTTCTTTCCGCCGGCGGACGCCAACATGGAGGCGACGCTGTGGCATTCCATCGAGCGGCTCGGGCCGCTCGGGCCGCGATTCGTCTCGGTCACCTACGGCGCGGACGGCTCGACCCGCACGCGCACCCACCATGTGGTGAGCCGCATTCAGCGCGAGACCGCCCTCACCGGGGCGCCGCACCTGACCTGCGTCGGGGCGAGCCGCGCCGAGGTGCTCGACATCGCGCGCCAGTACTGGGAGCAGGGCGTGCGCCACATCGTGGCGCTGCGCGGCGATCCGCCGCAGGGGGCCGAGCGCTACGCGCCGCATCCGGACGGGTTCGCGTATGCGGGCGACCTGGTGGCCGGGCTGCGCCGCGTGGCGGACTTCGAGATCTCGGTGGCGGCCTACCCCGAGACCCACCCGGAGGCGCCCTCGGCGCAGTTCGATCTGGACAATCTCAAGCGCAAGCTCGATGCCGGCGCCACGCGCGCCATCACGCAGTTCTTCTTCGACACCGAGGCCTTCCTGCGCTTCCGCGACCGCTGCGCCGCCGCCGGGATCGGCGCGCCGATCGTGCCCGGGATCCTGCCGATCACGCGCTTCGAGCGGGTGCGCCGGATCGCCGAGCGCTGCCGCACGAGCATCCCGCCCTGGCTCGAGGAGCGCTTCTCGGGCCTGGAGGAGGACCAGGAGACCCGCCGGCTCATCGCGGCAAGCGTGGCCATCGAGCAGGTCAAGACGCTCGAGCGGCACGGCGTGTGCGACTTCCATTTCTACACGCTCAATCGCGCCGAGCTCACCTTTGCCATCTGTCACACGCTGGGACTGCGTCCCGGCGCGCAAACGCCCGCCGCCGCAGGGCTCGCGCAAGCCTCCGGAGAAGTGAAATGACCGTCTGTCAGCACGCCGAACAGCCCTCGGGCCTGCACGAGCCTGCCCCGGCCGCAACGCCGCGCGAGCGCGCCGAGCCGGTGCCGGCGAGCCCCTTTGCCCTGGAACCGGCAGATGAGAGCGCGCGCCGCGAGCGCATCCGCCGCCTGCGCCGGCTGCTCGAAGAGCGGGTGGTGCTGCTCGATGGGGCCATGGGCACCATGGTGCAGCGTCACCGGCTCGACGAGGCGGCGTTCCGCGGCGAGCGCTTCGCCGCCCACGGCCGCGACCTCAAGGGCAACAACGACATCCTCACGCTCACGCAGCCGCAGATCATCGCCGGCATCCACCGGGCCTATCTCGAGGCCGGCGCCGACATCATCGAGACCAACACGTTCAATTCGAACGCGGTCTCCCAGGCCGATTACGGCATGCAGGCGCTGGTGGCGGAGCTGAACTATCGCGCGGCGCGCCTGGCGCGCGAGGCCGCGGACGGATTCGCCGCCGCCGGCCGGCCGGCGTTCGTGGCGGGCTCGCTCGGTCCGACCAGCCGCATGACTTCGCTTTCCCCGGACGTCAACGATGCGGGCTTTCGCAGCGTGACCTTCGATGATCTCACCGCGACCTACCTCGAGTCGGCGCGGGCGCTGCTCGCCGGCGGCGTCGATCTGCTGCTCATCGAGACGGTGATCGACACGCTGAACGCCAAGGCGGCGATCTATGCGGCGCTCGAGCTGTTCGAGACGAGCGGCATCGAAGTGCCGATCATCATCTCCGGCACCATCACCGATGCGTCGGGGCGGATTCTCTCGGGTCAGACGCCCGAGGCCTTCTGGAACGCCATCCGGCATGCCCGGCCGCTCGCGGTGGGCTTCAACTGCGCGCTCGGCGGGCGGCAGCTGCGTCCGCACGTCGAGGCGCTCGGCCGCTTGTGCGATACGCACATCTGCGCCTATCCGAACGCGGGCCTGCCGAACGCCTTCGGCGAATACGACGAGCAGGCCGCCGAGACCGCCGAGATCATCGGCGAGTACGCTGCCGCCGGACTCATCAACATCGTCGGCGGTTGCTGCGGCACGACGCCCGAGCACATCCGCCTGATGCGACAGGCGGTCGGCGCGCAGCGGCCGCGCAAAGTGCCGGCGACGCCCGTGAAGTGCCGCCTCTCCGGGCTCGAGCCGCTCGATATCGACGAGGAGTCGCTGTTCGTCAATGTCGGGGAGCGCACCAACGTCACCGGCTCGGCGCGCTTCCGCAAGCTGATCGAGGCGGGCGACTACGGCACCGCGCTCGAGGTGGCGCGCCAGCAGGTCGCCAGCGGCGCCCAGGTGATCGACATCAACATGGACGAGGGCATGCTCGAGTCCGAGGCGGCCATGGTCCGCTTCCTGAATCTCGTGGCGGCCGAGCCGGACATCGCACGGGTGCCGGTGATGCTCGACTCCTCGAAGTGGACGGTGCTCGAGGCGGGCCTGAAGTGCCTGCAGGGCAAGGGCATCGTGAACTCCATCAGCTTGAAGGAAGGCGAAGAGGCGTTCCTCGAGCGCGCCCGTGCGGTGCGCCGCTATGGCGCGGCGGTCGTGGTCATGGCGTTCGACGAGCAGGGGCAGGCCGACACGGTCGAGCGGCGCGTGGCGATCTGCGAGCGCGCCTACCGGCTGCTCACCGGGGAGGTGGGATTCCCGCCTGAGGACATCATCTTCGATCCGAACATCTTCGCGGTGGCCACGGGCATCGAGGAGCACAACGGCTACGCCCTGGCGTACATCGAGGCCACCCGGCGGATCAAGGAGAAGCTGCCGCACGCGATGGTGAGCGGCGGGGTGAGCAACGTGAGCTTCTCGTTCCGCGGCAACGACACGGTGCGCGAGGCGATGCACTCGGTGTTTCTCTACCATGCGATCAAGGCCGGCATGGACATGGGCATCGTCAATGCCGGGCAGCTCGCCATCTACGCCGAGATCGCCCCGGAGCTGCGCGCCGCCGTCGAGGACGTGATCCTCAACAGGCGCGAGGATGCGACCGAGCGGCTGCTCGCGATCGCCGAGCGCTACAAGAGCGGCGGCGCGGCCAAGCGCAAGGACGATCTCGAGTGGCGCCAGCTGCCGGTCGCCAAGCGCCTCGAGCACGCGCTCGTCAAGGGGATCGACGATTTCATCCTCGCCGATACCGAGGAGGCCCGCCTCGCCTTCCCGCATCCGCTGCAGGTCATCGAAGGGCCGCTGATGGACGGGATGAACATCGTCGGCGACCTGTTCGGTGCCGGCAAGATGTTCCTGCCCCAGGTGGTCAAGAGCGCGCGGGTGATGAAGCGTGCGGTGGCGCACCTGGTGCCGTTCATCGAGCAGACCAAGGGGGCCGGGGCGCGCCGCACGAACGGCCGCGTGGTCATGGCCACGGTCAAGGGCGACGTGCACGACATCGGCAAGAACATCGTCGGGGTGGTCCTGCAGTGCAACAACTTCGAAGTGATCGATCTCGGCGTCATGGTGCCGTGCGAGCGCATCCTCGAGACCGCGCGGCGCGAGAACGCCGACTTCATCGGGCTCTCGGGGCTGATCACCCCCTCGCTCGATGAGATGGTGCACGTCGCCCGCGAGATGCAGCGGCAGGACTTCAAGGTGCCGCTGCTGATCGGCGGGGCCACCACCTCCCCGGCGCACACCTCGGTCAAGATCGCTCCCGGGTACCGCTCGGCGGTGGTGTACGTCAAGGACGCCTCACGGTCGGTGAGTGTGTGCCAGACGCTCGCCAATCCCGAGTCGCGCGCTGCGTTCCTCAACAAAGTCAACGTCGAGCACGAGCGGCGCCGCGAGCAGCACGCCGGGCGCAAGGTCAAGGCCCCGGCGCTGAAGCTCGCCGAGGCGCGCGCCAACCGGCAACGCATCGACTGGGCGAGCTATGCGGCGCCCGTGCCGCGCTCCCCGGGCGTGCAGCGCTTCGCCGACTATCCGCTCACGGAGCTGCTCGCCTACATCGACTGGATGCCGTTCTTCAACGCCTGGGAGTTCTCGGGGAAATTCCCCGACCTGCTCACCGACCCCACGGTCGGGGAGGCGGCAAGCAATCTCTACGCCGATGCGCGGCGCATGCTCGATCGCATCGTCGAGGAGCGCTGGCTGAAGGCGCAGGCGGTGATCGGCCTGTTTCCCGCGAACGCGGCGGGCGATGACCTCGAGGTGTATGCCGATGAGCAGCGCGGCAGGGTGCTCGCGACGCTCTCGTTCCTGCGCCAGCAGAAGGACAAGCCCGCCGGCCAGCCGCATGTGTCGCTCGCGGACTTCATCGCGCCGAAATCGAGCGGCGTGCGCGATTACATCGGGGCGTTCGCCGTGACCGCGGGCCTCGGCATCGAGACGCACGTCGAGCGCTTCCAGCGCGCGCACGACGATTACTCGGCCATCATTCTCAAAGCGCTCGCCGACCGGCTGGCCGAGGCCGCGGCGGAGCATTTCCACGAGCGGGTGCGGCGCGAGCTGTGGGGCTACGCGCTCGCCGAGGAGCTCACCGGCGAGCAATTGGTCCGCGAGGAGTACCGCGGCATCCGCCCGGCGCCGGGCTATCCGGCCTGTCCGGATCACACCGAGAAGGCCAAACTGTGGGCGCTGCTCGAGGTCGACCGCAGCACGGACATCCGCCTGACCGACAGTTACGCGATGTATCCGACCGCGGCGGTGAGCGGCTGGTATTTCGCGCATCCCGATGCGCGCTATTTCGCCGTGGGCAAGATCGACCGCGATCAGGTGCAGGACTACGCGCAGCGCAAGGGCATCAGCCTCGAGGAGGCCGAAAAGTGGCTCGCACCGAATCTCGGCTACACCCCGTGAGCCGGCCGCCGGGCGCGGGCGGTCAGGCGCCGCCGGACACCTGGCGCAGCTCGAGGTCGCTGAACACGCTCAGCAGGATGGCGGTGTAGAAGATCAGCCCCATCGCGCCGACAGCCAGAACCACTGCGGTCATCACCGCGTGCGCGGCAGCCGCGGCGCGCCCCGCGTTGGGCAGTATCATGGCCACGATGACCGCCGTGAACAGGTAGACGGCGAAGATGATGCCGAAGCCGATGAGGTACAGCAGCGCGGTCCGCCACCAGTGCCCCTGAATCAGGCGCAGACTGTAGAGGAGGCTCTGCAGCACCCCTTTGCGGGTGAGCATGCGGGCGGGCAGAGCGAGTGAGAGCGCGACGGAAATATAGATCGCCGGCAACAGCATCAGCCCGAAGCCGACGGAGCGGTACGGCTCGATGAGCGTCAGGGGCGGGGCGATCAGCA
>JAJYLP010000043.1 GCA_021787615.1 Pseudomonadota bacterium | reverse complement strand
CTCGTTGTGCTTGGCAATAGTCTTAGCAAGTTCCCTCAGAACGGAGTGGTCGGTGTTCGCACGCCGTGGACCCTGTCGGACAAGGAAGTTGGGTCCCGTACGCACCGGGTCGGTAGCTGGCTGGTCGTTATGGCGGGAGTGGTGATGGCCGCCACGGGCTTTGGTGGATTTGGAATGGCTCCTGGGCTGATTGCGATCGGCGCCGCCGTAGCCGTATCGGTCGCGTATTCCTACGTCATATGGCGCCGCATCAACAGGGGCAATGGCGACCCCTCCTGATTTGACTGCTTCCTACCATGGTGGCTGCTCGAATGCCCTGGTCACCAGCGTAGCCGACATCCAGTTTCTCTCGCGCCGAGTGACGGCAGAGCGTCGGTCCCTGCCGGTTCCCACAAGAGCGTAGTCCAGGCCAAAAAGAATTCCCCACAGGCTGTTTAACCTGCGCGGGTGCGAATGGTTACGCTCACGTATACGTCACCACATTATCCGAGGTCCTGGGGAACGAGCGCGACGGCCTGGATGCCTGCGCAACGTGGCCCGGGAAGGTATCGTCGTGTGCATCGAGGAAGCCCGGCGGCAACGGGATGAGCCTGCGGCCGGCCGCGCACGGAAGAGAATCAAACGACCCCTGCGGCAGGCTGTCGAGGGTGGGCTGCGGCATCAATCGGACCGGGAATTACGGACGCGGCTCCTCATTTGAGATCGCCGCTCGAGCGGCCAGGCGCAGCCGCAGTGGCGGCGGCTCGTTGAGGTTGTCGAGGAACGTCTGACGCTGCAGTGGCGTTAGGCGTGCCCAGTCGAGCTTGCCCGCCGGCAAGCGCACAAGCTGCCGGTCGCTGATCGTGGCGCGGGCATGCGCACGGCTCACCCATCGCGCCGGCAGACGCCGAGTGGCACCTAGCTTCAGCACATCGATGATCGCCGCGGCGACCTGCGCGTCGCGGGTGAGCTCGCTATGCGCGGCACGCGTGTAATAGGCCTGCATCCCGTGCGGCGCCGCGCTTGATGTGGGCACCGTACCGTCCCCGCCGCGTGTCACCGTGTAGAGAAAGCCGTCGTCGCGGCGAGCGGCCGCGGTAACGGTATTGCGGCCCACGCCGGCGATCGCAATGAAGCGCTCGTCGATCACCGGCAGCGCGGCGTGAAAGCGCCGTGCGCGCGCCAGCAACGGCTTCCTCGGGGCCGGTCCCTGCGATGGCCAGTGCCGCGGTTCGGCGAGATCGAGCCCCTCGGAAGTCGTGCGCGGCAGCATCTGGTAGAGACTTGGAAAGCCGCCGAACACATGCTCGGCCAGCTCGAGCGCCGAGCGGCCGAGATCGAGCCGCGCGATGTTGCGCACCACCGAGTACGTGCCGCGCAGAGCCTGCAGCGGCGAGAAGGCGCCCTGATTCGGAGTGCCGAGCAGTATGACGCGGTGCACGTGCGCCGTGCCTTCGCGGCCGAGCGCGACGCGGCTCACCAGCCCGCCCATGCTGTGCGCGACGATGGCGGCGGGGCGCGCCGCGTGTGCGCGCAGGCGCGCGGCCAGAGCCTCGCCGAGCGAGGCGATGTCGAGCCGCCAGTCATAGTCGTGCAGGCTGGCGGGAAAGCCCGCGGCCCGCAGGCGCAGTTTGAGCTTCAGATGCGAGTAGAGCACCACGCCGAGCGGCACGATGGGCGCACCCGCCTCCGGGTCGAGCAATGCGAGCCGCCCGCCCTGGATATCGAGCGGATCGAGCCAGAGCACGTCATCCGGCAGCGGCGCGCGCCGCCGCACACCGAGCTGCGAGCCGAGGATGCCCGGCACGATGAGCACGTGCGGCAGCGACTCATCGGCGGGGCAGCGCGCCGCAACGGCGGCGAGCTGTGTCAGCTCACGGTACTCGCGCGCACCGAAATACGCCTCAAGCGCCGCACGCTGCTCGCCCGCGAGCAACAGCCGTTCGACTTCGGCATCGTCGTGGCAGAAGCGGTCATACGGGGTAACGTGGTCGGTGACGGCGGAAAGTCGGCTCACGGCCGGTTGATTATGCCACCCCGGGGCGGCCGTCACCGGGGCGCGATGCGGCCCGAGCGGGCGATGCGCTCGGCGATGAAGTCGCAGACCGCTTCGATCGCCGGCCGGCGCGCAGTGGACTTGCGCCACACGGCGCCAACACGACGGCTCGGCACGGGCTTGGCGAAGGGCAGCGCCACCACGCCGCGCGCATTGCCGTAGGCTCCTTCGGTCGCGAGCTGGGGCAACAGCGTGATGCCGGCGCCGGTGGCCACCATCTGGCGCAGCGTCTCGAGACTGGTGGCGCGGAAGTCCTGGCGCTCCCCGAGGCCTGAGCGGCTGCACAAGGCCAGCGCCTGGTCGCGCAGGCAGTGGCCTTCCTCGAGCAGCAGCAGCGACTGCCCCTCGAGATCGCTCATGTGCACTCGCTCGCGCCTGGCCAGAGCATGGCGCTCGGGCAGCAGCACCTGGAAAGGCTCGCTGTACAGCTCGCGCGCCTCGAGTCCCTCGAGATCCACGGGCAGTGCGAGGATCCCGAGATCCAACTCTCCCGCCTTGAGCTTCGCGAGCATCGGCGCGGTCTGGTATTCGTGCAGGTGCAGCTCGAGGCGCGGCAGAGCGCGCTGGAGCGGTCGCGCGATGTGCGGCAGCAGATACGGGCCGATGGTCGGCAGCAGCGCCACGCGCAGCGTCCCGGCGAGCGGATCGCGGTGCGAGCGCGCCAGCGTCGTCACCTCGGCGCAGGCCTCGAGAATGCGCCGCGCCCGGCCGACGATCTGCTCGCCGGCCTCAGTCAGCGCCATGTTGTTCGGCTGGCGCTCGATGAGCTGCACGCCGAGCGAGAGCTCGAGCTTCTTCAGCTGCGCCGACAGGGTCGGCTGGCTGACGAAACAGCGCTCCGCAGCCCGGCCGAAATGCCGCGTATCGGCCACGGCCACCAGGTAACGCAGATCTTTGAGCTTGATATCGGGCACCGTCCCGCTCCTCGTCCGGCGGGTGATATACCGCCTCTATTGACATTATACAGTCAATCGATTGGATCAATGAGGCGCAGCCCCGCATGATGCGCCCATCCCCGCCGGGGAAGCCCCTGAACCCAGACATCGAGGAACCCGCGACATGTTAACGATTGGCCAGCGTTTTCCGGAATTTTCCCTCACCGGCGTCGTCACGAACGACGTCAACAGCGCCTTTCAGCCCCTCACGGAGAAGAGCTTCCCGGGCAAATGGCTGGTGGTGTTCTTCTGGCCGAAGGACTTCACCTTCGTCTGCCCGACCGAAATCGCCGCGTTCGGCCGTCTCGACGCGCAATTCAAGGCGCGCGACGCGCAGGTGCTCGGCGCCAGCATCGACAGCGAGTTCGTGCATCTGGCGTGGCGCAGCAGCAAGCAGGAGCTTCGCGACCTGCCGTTCCCGATGCTCTCGGACATCAAGCGCCAGCTGTCGGTGCGGCTCGGCATCCTGGATACCGAGGCAGGCGTGGCGCAGCGCGCGACGTTCATCGTCGATCCGCAGGGCGTCATCCGCTTCGTGTACGTCACCGACCTGAACGTCGGGCGCAGCCCCGAGGAGGTGCTCCGCGTTCTCGACGCCCTGCAGACCGAGGAGCTGTGCCCGTGCAACTGGAAGCAGGGCGAAGCGACGATCAAGGCCGCCTGAGGCGGCCGACGCACCGGAGAGCCCGCAATGAACACACTCGATGCCATCCGTGACGCCCTGCCTGAGTACGCCCGGGACCTGAGACTCAATCTCTCGAGCGTGCTCACCACGCCCGGCGCGCCCGGACTGACCGACACGCAGATCTGGGCTGTGGCGCTCGCCGCCGCCGCCGCCTCGGGCAACCCGCGGCTCACCGCCGAGATGGAGACGCTCGCGGCGGCGCACCTGGACGCCGCCCATCGCCAGGCCGCACACGCGGCGGCCGCGATCATGGGCATGAACAACGTGTACTACCGGTTCGTGCATCTGGTCGAGGACACCGAGTACGCCACCCTGCCGGCCAGGCTGCGCATGAACGTGATTGGCAATCCCGGCATCGCCAGGGCGGACTTCGAGCTACTGTCGCTTGCGGTATCCGCCATCAATGGCTGCGGCGCCTGCGTCGCCGCGCACGAGCGACAGGTGCGCCAGCAGGGAATGGGGCGAGAGGCGGTGCAGAGCGCCGTGCGCATCGCTGCTACGGTGCACGCCGTTGCGCGGGTGTTGAAAAACGCTCAGCCCGCCGACACCGCACGGGAAGCGCGGGCCGCGTAGCCCGGCGCCCCTCCCGCCGCACGCGGCGGGAGGGGCGCCGGCGCTCAGAAAACAAACGGAATCAGCATGCGGGTGCGCGTCTTGTAGCGCGGGTACGCCTCGGGAAACTGCTCGTTCATCATGCGCTCTTCGGTGAACGCGCTGTAGAGGAAGTACGCGAAGAACAGGGCCATCATCCACAGCCAGGCGACCGCCACGGCGAGCGCCGACCCCAGCATTGCGAGCAGGATGCCGGTGTAGATCGGATGCCTGACGTAGGCGTACGGGCCGGTGGTGACCAGCTCGTGCCCCTCGCGCAGCGACATCGGCATGCCCCAGTTGCGACCCAGATGAATACGCGCCCACACGGCAAATCCCAGACCGAGCGCACATACCGCCACGCCCGCCCACTGCCAGGAGGGCGGCAGCACGGTCAGCGCGCGGCCGCCGGGACCGAAGCGCAGGTTCGCCGCGACGATCACCGCGATGACCACGAGACGCACGACCCAGCTCTTCCACAGCGTATGTCTGCGGCTGCGCTTGGTGAACAGTGCCGAGACGAGCCAGGTCACGAGGAACGCCAGCCACAGGTAGGCGATCACCGAATACGCGCTCACCATACCGGCCGCCTCAGTCGCGGAAGTTGTTGAACTGCAGCGGCACGCCCACCTTGGCGCCGCGCAGCAGCTGGATGGCCGCCTGCAGCTCGTCGCGCTGCTTGCCGGTGACGCGCACCTTCTCGCCCTGGATGCTGCCCTGCACCTTGAGCTTGGAGTCCTTCAGCATCCGGGTGATCTCTTTGCCGCTGTCCGCATCGATACCCTGCTTCAGCTGCACCTCCTGGCGCGCCGCGGACAGCGTGGTCTGCGGCTCCTTGACCTGCAGGCAGGCGAGATCGATGCCGCGCTTGCCGAGGCGCAGCTTGAGGATTTCCAGCATCTGCTTGAGCTGAAAGTCGACCTGCGCTTGCAGCGTCACGGTCAGGCCCTCGAGCTCGAACCGTGCGCCCGTGTCCTTGAAGTCGAAGCGCTGCGAGAGCTCGCGGTTGGCCTGATCCACGGCGTTCGTCACCTCGTGGGCATTGAGCTCGGAGACCACATCAAATGACGGCATGGCGCCACACCCCAGGGCGGAACGGGCGGGTATTGTATCGCGCGCAGCGGTGATGATAGGCTGCCGGCCATGCTTCAGCCGCATCCGACCAACCGGCATTGGTGGTGGCGCGCTCCCCCTCCGGAGTGGGCCCTGGGCTGCTGACTTTTCCCGACACGACAGCCGTCGAACAGCCAAAACCCATTCCGGTCATCCGCCGGAATGGGTTTTTTAATGCCTGAATGTTCTGGAGACCGCGTTGAAGCAGCCATTCGACATACCCGGGGATCTCGACACGCCGGTCTCGGCGTTCATGAAGCTCAAGGCGTTCGCCCCGCACTTCCTGCTCGAGAGCGTCGAGGGCGGCGAGCGCGTCGGACGCTACTCGTTCATAGGCTTCGGCGAGGCGCTCACGGTGCGCCTCGGGCACGAGGGCTTCCAGATCGGCGCCGAGCGGCGGCCCGTGCCGGGCACCTCGGCCGAGCTGCTCGATGGGCTGCGCGCGGCGCTCTCGCGCACGCCGACGCCCGGGCCGCAGCTGCCCGGCGTCCCGCTCGCCGGCGGTCTGGTCGGGTACGCCACGTATGACGTGGTGCGCTTCTTCGAGCGCCTGCCGGTGCCCGCGGGCAAGGCGCCCGAGGTGCCCGCGCTGCACTACCTCGCGCCCCGCTCGCTGCTGGTGTTCGATCATCTGACGCGCGGCATCGCGCTGCTGCACGCGGGCAGCGAGGATGAGCGGCAGCGGCTGCGCAAGGAGATCATTCAGGCGCTGCGCGGCGCGCTGCCCGCGCTCGGCCGCCGCGGCCGCTGCAGCCCGGCGAGCGCCTCGAGCGGCCGCGCCGAGTACCTGGCCGGGGTCAGGCGCGTGAAGGAATTCATCGCCGCGGGCGATGTCTACCAGCTGGTGCTCTCGACGCGCTTCGCGGGACTGCACGAGCTCGATCCATTCCAGGCGTATCGCGCACTGCGGCTGATCAATCCCTCGCCCTACCTCTACTACTGCGCGCTCGGCGAGGTGACCGTGGTCGGCTCCTCGCCCGAGGCGCTGGTGCGCCTGAAGGACGGCCGCGCGCAGCTGCGGCCCATCGCCGGCACGCGCCCGCGCTCGGATGACCCCGCGCTCGACCGCGCGCGCGAGGCGGAGCTGCGCGCCGACCCGAAGGAGAACGCCGAGCACGTCATGTTGGTCGATCTGGCGCGCAACGATCTGGGGCGCGTGGCGCGCGCCGGCACCGTCGCGGTCGACCCGTACCGCTCAATCGAGCGCTACAGCCACGTGATGCACATGGTCAGCGGCGTCAACGGCGAGCTCGCCGCGGGCAGCGATGCGTTCGACCTCTTCGCCGCGGCCTTTCCGGCCGGGACGCTGGTCGGCGCGCCCAAGGTGCGCGCCATGCAGATCATCGACGAGCTCGAGCCGGTCAGCCGCGGCCTTTACGGCGGCACCGTCGGCTACTTCGGAGCGCGCGGCGACATGGATCACGCCATCACCATCCGCACGCTGGTGTTCCGTGGCGACGAGTACAGTTACCAGGCGGGCGCCGGTATCGTCGCCGACAGCGTCCCGGAGTCCGAGCACGACGAGGTGCTCGCCAAGAGCGGCGCGATGGCGCGGGCGCTCGAGATGGCCGAGGAGGGTTTCTGATGGCGCGGCTGCTGCTCATCGACAACTACGACTCCTTCACCTACAACCTCGTGCAGGCGTTCCTCGTGCTCGGCGCGGACGTGCGCGTCTTGCGCAACGACATGATCAGCGTCGCCGAGGCCGAGACGCTCTCTCCCACGCACCTGTGCATCTCCCCCGGGCCGGGCACGCCGCGCGATGCCGGCGTCTCGATGGACATGGTCCGCGCGTTCGCCGGACGCATCCCGGTCCTCGGCGTGTGCCTCGGACATCAGTCGATCGTGGAGGTATTCGGCGGCAAAGTGGTGCGCGCCGGCCGGCTGATGCACGGCAAGACATCCCGGATCCACCACGACGGCCTCGGGCTGTTCGCGGGGCTGCCCGAGCCCTGCGAAGTGGGACGGTACCATTCGTTGATCGCCGCCCCCGAGGCGCTGCCGGCCGAGCTCACCGTCAGCGCCCGCACCGCGGAGGGCGAGATCATGGGCGTGCGCCATGGGCGCTTCCAGGTCGAGGGCGTGCAGTTTCATCCGGAGAGCATCCTGACGCCGGACGGCGTACGGCTGCTCGGGAACTTCCTCGCGCAGCACGCCGGTGCGCGCGCCGCCGGAGTCGCCGATGTCCGCCGCGCGTGAGCTGCTCGAGCGGCTGCTCGAGGGCCTGGACCTGACCCAGGCGCAGGCCGAAGAGCTGCTCGGCCTGCTGACCGACGGGGCGACCCCGCCGGCGCTGATCGGCGCGGTGCTGGCGGCGCTGCGCGCCAAGGGAGCGGTCGCGGACGAGGTGCGGGGATTCGCCGAGGCGATGCGCCGCCTGGCGCGCCAGCCGGCGCTGCCCGCGGGCGTGCGCGCCATTGACATCGTCGGCACCGGCGGGGACCGCTCGGGCAGTCTCAACATCTCCACCGGCACCGCGCTGCTCACCGCGGCGTGCGGCCTGCCGGTGATCAAACACGGCAACCGCTCGGTCTCGAGCCGCGCCGGCAGCGCCGATGTGCTCGAGGCCCTGGGGCTGCCCATGCCGCTCGATGAGCGCGCCTCGGGGGCGTGCCTGGCTGAATGCGGGTTCACCTTCCTGTTCGCGCCGCACTATCACGCGGCCACTCAGGCGGTGGCCGCCGCACGGCGCGCGCTCGGGGTGCGCACCGTCTTCAACATCCTCGGGCCGCTCACCAATCCCGCGCAGCCGCCGCTGGGGCTGATCGGGGCGTTCAGCCTGCCGGTCGCCGAGCTCATGGCCGACAGCCTCGCGGGCATGCGGATCGAGCGCGCGTTCGTGATCCACGGCGCGGAGGGCTGGGACGAGCCCACGCCGGTCGGCCCGTTCACGCTGTTTGACGTGCAGCCCGGGCGGGTGAGGCGCGAAGTGCGCCAGCCGGAGGACTACGGGCTGCCGCGCTGCCCGACATCGGCGTTGGCCGGCGGCGATGCGTTGCACAATGCCGAAGCGTTGCGCGCGGTGCTCACGGGCGAAGCGCACGGCGCACACCGGGACTGTCTGCTGCTCGGGGCCGCCCTGGCGCTGGAGGTTGCGGGGCAGGCGAGCAGCCCGCGCGAGGCGCTCCAGCGCGCCGCACAGGCGATCGACGAGGGCGCGGCCGCGCGGGTGTTGACGGGCCTGCGGCGCGTGGGAGCGGCGTGTGCACAGTGATTTCCTGACACAGATGGCCGCCTCGAGCCGCGCGCGCGCCGCCACCGCACGTGCCGCATGCCCCGAGTCCCGCATGCGGCAGCTCGCTCGCGAGCACACGCCCGCGCCCGCCTTGCGGCTCGTGCGCGGAGACTTCGGGCTGATCGCCGAGCTGAAGCTGCGCTCGCCGGCCGCCGGCCCGTTGGGTGAAACCGGCGCCGACGTCGAGAGGCGGGTGCGCGCCTACGGCGCCGCCGGCGCCGCGGCCGTCTCGGTGCTGACCGAGCCGGAGCGCTTCGACGGGGATCTGGAGCATCTGCGCCGCGCCGCCGCCGCGCTCGCGCCGCTCGGCGTGCCGGCGATGCGCAAGGACTTCCTGGTCGATCCGTATCAGCTCGCCGAGGCCCGCGCGGCGGGCGCCGGCGGCGTGCTGCTGATCGTGCGCATGCTGGAGCAGGATGCGCTGGAGGGGATGATCGGGCGGGCCCGCGAGCTCGGCCTCTTCGCCCTGCTCGAGACCTTCGATGAGCGCGACATCGAGCGGCTGCACGCACTGACCGCGCGAGTGGGCGCGGATGGGCTCCTCGCGGGGGTCAATTGCCGCGATCTCACCACGCTGGAGGTGGTGCCGAGCCGCCTCGAGGCGCTCGGGCCGCTGCTGCCACGCGCGCTGGCGCGCGTGGCCGAAAGCGGCGTCACGACGCCGGAGGATGCGCGGCGCATGGGCCAGGCCGGCTACGATCTGGCGCTGGTCGGCAGCGCGCTGATGCGCGCCGCGGACCCGGCCGCGCTGGCCGCGGCGATGACGGCGGCGGGGCGGGCCGGGAAGCGCGGAGCACCGGGACAGGCAGGCCGGGCCGCGGCGCTCACCGCCCGGGACGGCGCAGAGCGCGGCCCGAGATGATTCCTGACCGCGCCTCGCTGTGGATCAAGATCTGCGGCATGACCACGCCGGAGGCGGTGGAGGCCGCGCTCGCCGCCGGCGCCGATGCCATCGGCTTCGTGTTTGCCGAGTCGCCGCGCCGGGTGACGGTGGCGCTTGCCCGCCGGCTCGCCGGGCCGGCGCGCGGCAAGGCGCGCTGCGTGGCGGTGACGCGCCACCCCGGGCAGCATGAGGTGGATGAGATCGTGTCCGTGTTCCGCCCCGACCTGCTGCAAAGCGACGCGCGCGACTTCGAGCGGCTGCGCCTGCCCGAGACGCTCGAGCGGCTGCCGGTCCTGCGAGGCTTGAGCGCGGGGGACGCCCTGCCGCCGCGGCTGTTGTTCGAAGGGGCGGCGAGCGGCACCGGCCGCACGTGCGATTGGGACAGCGCCGCGCGGGTGGCGCGCCGCGCGCAGCTGGTGCTCGCCGGCGGCCTCGATCCGCACAACGTGGCCGCCGCGATCGCGGTGGTCCAGCCGTTCGGCGTCGACGTGTCGAGCGGCGTCGAAGCGAGTCCCGGCGTGAAAGACCCGCGTGAGATCAACCGATTCGTGAGCGCGGCGCGCGCAGCGCGCGCCGCTTTGCAGGAGCCGTTATGAGTGTGAATGCACCCGATGTCCTGGCGGACCTCACCGCCGGACGAATGCCCGATGCGCACGGCCGGTTCGGTCCGTTCGGCGGGCGGTATGTGCCCGAGACGTTGATTCCGGCGCTCGAGCGTCTCGATGCCGGCGTGCGCGAGCATCTGCACGCCCCGAGCTTCCAGCGGGAATTCGCCGGCGAACTCGCGAGCTGGGTGGGGCGCCCCACGGCGCTCACGTTCGCGCGGCGCCTCTCGGCCGAATGGGGCGCGCGCATCTGGCTGAAACGCGAGGATCTGGCGCACACCGGCGCGCACAAGATCAACAATGCCCTGGGCCAGGGGCTGCTCGCGCGGCGCCTCGGCGCGCGGCGCATCGTGGCCGAGACCGGTGCGGGGCAGCACGGGGTGGCGAGCGCCGCAGCGTGCGCGCGGCTCGGGCTGCCCTGCACGGTGTACATGGGCTCCATCGACATGGAGCGCCAGGCCCCGAACGTCGGGCGGATGCGCCTGCTCGGCGCGACGGTCGTGGCGGTGGCGAGCGGCGACCGCACGCTGCGCGCGGCCATCGACGAGGCGCTGCGCGATTGGGTGTCCGATCCGATGGGCACCTACTACCTGCTCGGCTCGGCGGTCGGACCGCACCCGTATCCGTACCTGGTACGCGAGCTGCAGGCGGTGATCGGCCGGGAGGCCCGCGCGCAGTTCCAGGAGGCCGAAGGACGGCTGCCGGATGCGGTGATGGCCTGCGTCGGCGGCGGCTCGAATGCGATCGGGATGTTTCATGCGTTCCTGCCCGATGCCGGCGTCGAGATCATCGGCGTGGAGGCCGGCGGGCGCGGCAGCGCCCTCGGCGGCAATGCGGCGACGCTGTCCTTCGGACGGCCCGGCGTCCTGCATGGCAGCTACTCCATGTTGCTGCAGGACGCGGACGGTCAGATCCAGGAAACCCACTCGGTGTCGGCCGGTCTCGACTACCCGGGCGTCGGGCCCGAGCATGCGCTGCTCGCGCGCATCGGCCGGGTGCGCTACGAGAGCGCAAGCGACGAGGAGGCGCTCGAGGGCGTGAGCGCCCTGTGCCGGTACGAAGGCATTCTGCCGGCCCTGGAGAGCGCGCACGCGCTCGCGGGGGCCCGGCGCTGGGCCCACGCTCATCCCGGCGGCACCCTCCTGGTGTGCCTGTCCGGGCGCGGGGACAAGGACATGCCGACCCTGCAGCAGACCCTGCTCGCGGAGCGCGCATGAACGCGCACGAACGCATCGGCGCCGCCATTGCCGCGGCCAACGCGCGCGGCGAGCCCGCGCTCGTGGCGTACCTCACCGCCGGCTTTCCGCGTCGCGAGCGCTTCGAGGCCGATCTGCGGCGCATCGCCGCGGCGGCCGACGTAATCGAGATCGGTGTGCCGTTCACGGACCCGATGGCCGACGGGGTGACCGTCCAGCGCTCCAGCCGCATCGCCCTCGAGCAGGGCGTGAGCCTGCGCTGGATCCTGCAGACGCTCGAGGCGATGAGTCCGCCGGTGACGACCCCGTTGCTGCTGATGAGCTATCTCAACCCGCTGCTGGCCTTCGGGCTGGAGCCCCTGGCCCGCGCGGCCGAGCACGCCGCCGTGGCCGGACTGATCGTGCCGGATCTGCCGTTCGATGAGGGCGATGCGCTGCACGAGGCGCTCTCGGCGCGCGGGCTCGCCCTGGTGCAGATGGTGACTCCGGTGACCCCTGCGGAGCGCCTGAAGCGCATCTGCGAGCGCAGCCGGGGCTTTATCTATGCGGTCACGGCGACCGGCACCACGGGACGCAACCTCAGCGTGCCGGCGGAGCTGACCGATTATCTCGACCGCGTGCGCCGCCTTGCGCCGGTGCCGGTGTGCGCCGGTTTCGGCATCCGCGGCCGCGAGCAGCTCGAGCGCCTGCGCGGACATGTCGATGGCGTGGTCATCGGCTCGGCGCTGGTGGAAGTGCTCGAGCAGGGGGGCGATCCGGCGCAGTGGCTGCGCACGCTGCGCGGCCGCGCGGGTGTCTAGGCGGCGCTGCGCAGGCGCCATGCCTGGTGGTAATGTGGACCCGGCATGGCCACGCTCACCATTGCCAGACGCTTTCGCGGCCCGGCGCAATCCGCCAACGGCGGTTACTTCGCCGGGTGCATCGCCGCGCAGGTCGCGCAGACGGTCACCGTACGGCTGCTGCGTCCCCCGCCGCTCGATACGCCGCTCGAGGTGCAGACGCTGCCGGACGGGATGCTCGCCATCACCCATGCGAATGAGCCGATCGGCTCGGCCAGGCCCGCGCACCTGACGCTCAGCGCTCCCCAGGCGCCGGCGTACTTCGAGGCCGTCGAGGCCTCGCGGCGCTACGCGGGATTCAAGCATCACCGGTTTCCGACGTGTTTCGTGTGCGGCACGGAGCGGCCGCGGGGCGATGGGCTGCGCATCTTCGCCGGGCCCCTGCCCGAGCGCGCCCTGGTGGCGGCGCCCTGGGTGCCGGATGCCTCCCTCGAGCAGGGCGACGGCAAGGTGCGCCCCGAGTTCATGTCGGCCGCGCTCGACTGCCCAGGCTACTACGCCGTCAGCCCGGAGGATCGCATGATGCTGCTCGGGGAATTCACGGCCCACGTCAATCGCCGGGTGCACGTCGGGGAACGCTGCACGGTGATCGGCTGGGCCCTGGAGTCCGACGGCCGCAAGCACGCCGCCGGCACCGCCGTATTCGGCGAGGACGGTGCGCTCTGCGGCAGCGCCCGCGCGCTGTGGATCGAGCCCAAGGGCGAGTGAATCAGCGCCGGACGGTGTTCTCGGCGCCCGTCTCGGCCTCGCCGTAGGTCTCGCGGTAGTCCTCGATCGCGGCGCGGATCACGGCGGCGGCGGCCTCGTGGCCGTATCGGCCGGCGATCCTCAGGCCCGGCGGCTCGCCCGGCACCAGCTTGTAGGTCGCGAAATAATGCTCGAGGCGCTCGATGAGCGTCGCCGGCAGGTCGGTGAGCTCGCGCGCCCCGCCCCACACGTAATCGCCCTCCAGCACCGCGACGATCTTGTCGTCGGCCTCGCCCCGGTCGATGATTTTCAGGCCCCCGAGGATGCGGGCGCGCAGCAGGATCTCCGAGTGGGTGATCGGCCGCTCGCTGATCACGCAGATATCGAGCGGATCGCCGTCACCGCGCTCGCAGCCCGGCGTCAGGCGCCGGACCCGCTCGCCGCAGTAGGTCTGCGGGATGAACCCGTAGAGCGAGGGCGGCTGGGAGGAGGTGCGCTGCGGGCGGTCCACCCGCAGGTAGCCGGTGACCTTGTCGACCTCGTACTTCATCAGGTCGAACGGGGTGATCTCGATGTAGGCGGTCACCACTTCCGGGCAGTCCGGGCCCGGATCGAGGCCGTGCCAGGGATGGGGACGCCAATGGAAATGGGCGACGGGGGCAGTCATGGGGAAAAGGCTGCGGCCTCCTGGCCGGCCGCGGCCCACGGGCCGCGGGCGCACCATCGGGATCGTGCGCCGATTACTTGCGCGTAGCGCGCTTGGCCTTCTTCGCGCCGGGGTCCTTGGCGCGGGTCTTGCCGAAAGAGCCCCGGTAAATCTTGCCGCGGCGGGTTCTGATGTCGCCCTTGCCCATCGAATCGTCTCCTCAGACGGTGGAAAAGCGGGGCGCGAAGTGTAGCAGAGCGCCCGGCCAAAGCGCCCGAAAACCGAATGAAACCGGCCGGCCCCGAAAGAAGACCTCGCGGGGCCGGCGGGCTATCGCCTGGGGATCACCAGCGCCGGGGGGCGCCGCCGCGACCGCCGCCGCCGGCGCCGCGCTCCTGAGCCTCATTGACCCGCAGCGGCCGTCCGCCGAGGTCCTTGCCGTTCAGGTTCTGGATCGCGCGGGTGGCATCCGCGCGCGCCATTTCCACGAATCCAAAGCCGCGCGGCCGGCCGGTTTCCCGGTCGGAAATCAGGCTGACGGACTCGACGGTCCCGTGCTGCGCGAACAGCTCGCGGACCTCGCTCTCAGTGGCCGAAAACGGAAGGTTTCCGACGTAGATCTTCGTCATGCAATCAAACTCCACAAACGGAATGGGCCTCCCCGGCACGCTCTGTTGGTGTTTTGCGGACGAGGGGCTTCCGAACAATTACCGGCAGGGTCACTGCCACCTGGTCGGGAACGATTCGGCTTTTCTCCGTAAGCCGGCTCGATAACCGAGCGGCCAGCAGGCGGCAGGAAAGGGAATGATCACAGACCCGCGCCTAGGATAACCTGGATTTATTGCGGCGCACAAGCGCCCGGTAACACCTCAGCGGTACCGGGCGAGCACCTTGCGCAACCCCGCCGATCCGGGCGAGAGCTGCTCGTAGGGCAGGGCGTTCAGCGGCTCCTCTGGGGTTCCGTTGATCTGGTGGAAGTCGGGACGCTCCTCGCCGGGATCGACGTAGATCAGGCCCGTCAGGTACTCCCCGGAGCTCATTCTCGCCTGCACCGCCGCCGCCGCGGCGGCGCGGTCGGTCGGATCGTAGCCGGAGTCGATCTTGCGCAGCACGATCCGGCTGCCGTCGTGCAGGGTCACCTCGCGCGCCTCTCCGGCACCGTAATCGACGGTGATCGGCGCCTCGCTGGGCACGAAATCGGCGAGCACGGCAGGCTCGTAGTGCTCCCGGGTGTACGCGTAGCTCTTGGTCGAGCCCTCGTGATCGTTGAACGTCACGCACGGGGAGAGCACGTCGATCAGCGCGAAGCCGCGGTGCTTCAGGCCCGCCTCGATCAGCGGCACCAGCTGGCGCTTGTCGCCGGAGAAGCCGCGCGCGACGAACGTGGCGCCGAGATCGAGCGCGAGCAGCACCGGATCGATCGGCGGCTGCAGGTTGGTCTCGCCCTTCTTGGCGCGGGTGCCGACGTCCGCGGAGGCGGAGAACTGTCCCTTGGTGAGGCCGTACACGCCGTTGTTCTCGATCATGTAGAGCATGTCGAGGTTGCGGCGGACGGCATGGCAGAATTGTCCAAGCCCGATGGACAGCGTGTCGCCGTCGCCGGAGACACCGATGTAGCTCAAGCGCCGGTTGGCGGCGTTGGCGCCCATCGCGATCGACGGCATGCGCCCGTGCACGGCGTTGAAGCCATGCGCCCCGCTGACGAAGTACGCGGTGGTCTTCGAGGAGCAGCCGATGCCGGAGAGCTTGACCAGGTTCTGCGGCTCGATCGACAGGCGCCAGCACGCCTCGACGATCGCGGCGGTGATCGAGTCGTGGCCGCAGCCGGCGCACAGCGTCGACAGCGCCCCTTCGTAGGCGCGCCGCGTCAGCCCGAGTGCATTCTGCGGCAGCGACGGGTGGGTGACTTTGGGCTTGGCGATGAAGGTCATGTCAGTTCCTCAGGCGCCGACCGCGCTCGGCTTGACGGCGCTCGGGCGGCCGCGCAGCTCCGCGAGTACCCCCTCGACGATGAACCGCGAGCTGACCGGCAGGCCGCTGTAGTGCAGCAGCGAGCGCAGCTTGGCTTTCGCCACCGGCGTCTCCAGCGTCAGCAGCGAGCGCAGCTGCGCATCGCGATTCTGCTCGACCACGAACACCAGCGCGTGCTCGGCGAGAAACCGCTCCACCTCCGCGCCGAACGGGAACGCGCGGACACGCATGTAATCGACCGAGACACCTTCGGCCGCGAGCAGCCCGAGCGCTTCGCGCACCGCGCTGTCGCTGCTGCCGACGGACACGATGCCGACCTCGCGCCCAGCGCCTTCGATCAGAGCCCGCGGGACGTATGTCTTGGCCGTCTGCCACTTCTTCATCAGCCGGTCGAGGACCAACTGGTAGTCGTGCGCGTCCTCGGTATACGTTCCAAACTGCGTGTGGCCGGAGCCGCGCGTGAAATACGCGCCCTTCGGATGCACGCCGGGCAGCGTCCGCCACGGAATGCCGTCGCCGTCGGTATCCAGATAACGGTGGAATTTCTCCAGCTTCTCGATCTGCTCGCGGCCGAGCACCTTGCCGCGGTCCGGCCGGTACGCATCGTCCCACTGGAACTGCGGACACATCCAGTCGTTCATGCCGATGTCCAGGTCCGAGAGCACCATCACCGGCGTCTGCAGGCGCTCGGCAAGATCGAACGCCTCGACCGCCATGGTGAAGCACTCCGCGGGATCGGCCGGGTAGAGACACACGTGCCGCGTGTCGCCGTGCGAGGCGTAGGCGCAGGCCATCAGGTCACCCTGCTGGGTGCGAGTCGGCATGCCGGTGGAGGGACCGACGCGCTGGACATCAAACAGCACTGCGGGCACCTCGGCATAGTAGGCGAGCCCGAGGAACTCGTTCATCAGCGAGATGCCGGGCCCGGAGGTGGCGGTGAAGGCGCGCGCGCCGTTCCAGCTGGCCCCGAGCACCATGCCGATCGCGGCGAGCTCATCTTCCGCCTGGATGAAGGCGAAGCGCTTCACCCCGCTCGCCGCATCGACGCGCAGGCGCTCGCAGAATCCCTTGAAGGCGTCCATCAGCGAGGTCGACGGGGTGATCGGATACCAGGCCGCCACCGTGGCGCCGGCGAACACGCAGCCAAGCGCCGCCGCGGTGTTGCCGTCGATCATGACGTGGCCGGCGGTGCGGTTCATCGGCTCGATGGCGAGCGGCAGCGGGCAGGCGAAGTGCTCGCGGGCGTAATCGAAGCCCAGCTGCAGCGCCTTGACGTTGCTCTCGAGCAGCTGCGGCTTCTTCGCGTAGGTCTCCCCGAGCAGCTCGCGCATGCGCGCCAGATCGAGGTTGAGCAGCGCCGCGAGCACGCCCGCGTAGCAGATGTTCTTCATCAGGATGCGGGTGCGCACCCCGGTGAAGTTCTCGTTGCACATCCTGGCAAGCGGCACCCCGACCGCCGTGATGTCCGAGCGCGACAGCAGCACCGGGCGCGGCCAGGTGGAGTCGTACACCAGATAGCCGCCGGGGGCGAGCTCGCGCACGTCCCGCGCGTAGGTCTCGGGATTGAGCGCCACCATCAGCTCCACCGAGCCGGAGCGTGCCAGATGCCCCGCGTGCGAGACGCGGATCTCGTACCACGTCGGCAGCCCCTGGATGTTCGACGGGAAGAAGTTCTTGCCCGTCACCGGCACGCCGCTTCTGAAGATGGTCTTCATCAGCAGCGTGTTGGCGCTCGCCGAGCCGGTGCCGTTGACCGTGGCGATCTTGAGCGTGAAATCGTTGATGCGGCGCGGTGCGGATGTAGCCATGGCTGTGATTGCGCGTGGGGCGGGAAGGGCTGGGCGGGGGCGCTCGGATCAGGCGATCTTGGGCTTGCGCGCCTCGAGCACGCGGGCTTCATCGGCCGCGTGCGGCCAGTGGACGTGGGATTTCTGCATGTCCCAGGCGGCCGTCGGGCAGCGCTCGGCGCACAGCCCGCAGTGCACGCACAGGTCCTCGTCCTTGACCATCACGCGGCCGGTCTGCGGCAGGGCCGCCGACACGTACAACGGCTGCGCCAGGTTCTGGGCCGGCGCCTTCAGGCGCGTGCGCAGCTGCGCTTGCGCCCCGTTGGCGGTGATGGTCAGGCAGTCGACCGGACAGATGTCGATGCAGGCGTCGCATTCGATGCACAACTTCGCGGCGAACACGGTCTGCACGTCGCAGTTGAGGCAGCGCTGCGCCTCCTCGGCGGCCTGCTCGGCGGTGAAACCGAGCTCCACTTCGATGTTGAGATTCTTGAAGCGCTCCTTGAGCGAGACGTGCGGCATCAGGCGCCGCTCGATCGGCGCGTAGTCGTTGGCGTAGGACCACTCGTGCATGCCCATCTTGCGGCTGCTGAGCGTGACCCCCGCGGGGAGCCGCTCGCCGAGCGGCTCGCCCTGGCAGTGGCGGTGGATCGAGATCGCCGCCTGATGGCCTTGCTCGACGGCCCAGATGATGTTCTTCGGACCGAACGCCGCATCCCCGCCGAAGAACACCCCCGCCCGGGTCGACTGGAAGGTGCGCGGATCGATCACCGGCACGTCCCATTTGTCAAACTCGATGCCGAGGTCACGCTCGATCCAGGGAAAGGCGTTCTCCTGCCCGATCGCGAGGATCACGTCATCGGCCGGCAGGAACTCCTCGCCGGTGACCCGCTCGCAGAGGATGCGCCCGCGGGCATCGAGCTCGTATTCCATGCAGTCAAAACGCATGCCCTCGAGCCGCCCGTTCTGCACGACGAACGCCTTGGGGGCGCGGTTGACGAGGATCTCGACGTGCTCCTCCTCCGCGTCCTCGAGCTCCCAGGGCGAGGCCTTGAAGAAGCCCCGCGGCTTGCGCGCCATGACCTTGACCTGCCGCGCCCCCAGCCTGAGGCTGGTGCGGCAGCAGTCCATGGCGGTGTTGCCGACGCCGATGATGAGCACGCGCTCGCCGATGTGCCCGATGTGCCCGAAGGCGACCGACTCGAGCCAGCTGATGCCGATGTGCACGTTGGCGGCCGCCTCGTCGCGGCCCGGCAGGCGCAGCTCCTTGCCCTTCGGGGCGCCGGAGCCGACGAACACCGCATCGAAACGGCCGTCCTCGAGCAGCGCGCGCAGGCTCTCGACCGAGGTGCCGAGGCGCAGGTCCACCCCCATGCCGAGGATCATGCCGATTTCCTCATCGAGCACGCTCTCGGGCAGGCGGAACGCCGGGATGTTGCTGCGCATCAGCCCGCCGGGCACGCCGTAGCGCTCGAACATCGTGACCTCGTAGCCGAGCGGCAGCAGATCGTTGGCCACCGTGAGGGACGCGCAGCCCGCGCCGATGCAGGCGATGCGCTTGCCGTTCTTGACCTTCGGGATCTTCGGCAACCGCGTGGTGATGTCCTCGCGCTGATCGGCCGCGACGCGCTTGAGGCGGCAGATGGCCACCGGCTTGTCCTCGACCCGGCCGCGCCGGCAGGCCGGCTCGCAAGGGCGGTCGCAGACGCGGCCGAGAATGCCGGGGAAGACGTTGGACTCGCGATTGACGAGGTACGCCTCGGTGAAGCGTCCCTGGGCGATGAGCCGGATGTATTCCGGCACGTCGGTGTGGGCTGGGCAGGCCCACTGGCAGTCAACCACTCGATGGTAATAGTCGGGATCCGAGGTGTCGGTGGCGTCCACGATGTTCGAGGGCTGGCGAAAGATGCACAATGATAGTGCAAGCAGGCCGCCACCCCCTAGCCGTCCGCGCCCCGGGCGGTGAGAAAGGCAATAAATAAAAAAGGCCGGAGGGTCTTAGACACCGTCCGGCCCCGAAGGTTTCAAGACCCCCGTACGCGGGCGCGATTGTGCGCACCGTGTGCCTCAAAATGCAAATCCTTCCCTCTGCCGGACGGAACTTGACAGCGCCGCCGCCAGGGACTAGCGCTCGCGCAGGCACGCCCGCCGCGCCGCTGGAGGATACAATGGCGGGGATTTCCCAGGCGAGCGGCAGGATGAGCGAAGAATCAGCGACCGATTTCGGCTATGAGCGCGTGCCCCGGGCGCTGAAGGCCCGGCTCGTGCGCGGCGTGTTCGACTCCGTCGCGGGCCGCTACGACCTGATGAACGACCTGATGTCCGGCGGCGCGCACCGGCTCTGGAAGCGCTTCACGCTCTCGCTCACCGCGCTGCGCCCGGGGCACAGCGCCCTCGATGTGGCGGGCGGCACGGGCGACCTGACCGCGGGGCTTGCCCGGCAGGTCGGCGAGCGCGGCAGGGTCATCCTGAGCGACATCAATGCCGCGATGCTCGAGCGGGGCCGGGACCGCCTCACCGACCGCGGCGTGCTCGGCAACGTCGAGTACGTCCAGGCCGATGCCGAGCGGCTGCCGTTCCGCGACGACAGCTTCGAGTGCATCACCATCGGCTTCGGGCTGCGCAACATCACCGACAAGGCCGCCGCGCTCGCCTCGATGCGCCGGGTGCTCAGGCCCGGCGGACAGCTGCTGGTGTTGGAATTCTCCCGCCCCGTGGCCCCGGGGCTCGCCCCCCTCTACGATGCGTACTCGTTCCGCATCCTGCCGCTGCTCGGCAAGTGGGTCGCGCAGGACGAGGCGAGCTACCGTTATCTGGCCGAATCGATCCGCATGCATCCGCCGCAGGAGAAGCTGCTCGAGATGATGCGCGCGGCGGGGCTCGAGGGCTGCCGCTACCACAATCTCTCCGGCGGCATCGTCGCGGTGCACCGTGGCTACAAGTACTGAGCGACCCTCGATGCTGGCCACGGCGCTCGAGAACCTCCTCAATCGTGGCCTGCCCCGCTCGGCGCGCGCCCGAGAGCTCTGCGCCGAGCTCGGCGGCCGGCGGCTCGCCGTGGAGGCGCCTGCGGTGGCGCGCCTCATGATCGAGTCCGACGGCGTGGCGCTGCGCATCCGGCGCGGCGAAGCGGCGGCCGATGCGTCCATCGTCGGCGGCCCGCTGAGCCTGCTGATCGTCGGCGGCGACCTCTCGCGCGAGCCGATCACGCGCGGGGAAGTCGAGATCCGCGGTGATGCGCAGGTTGCCGAGAAATTCCAGGAGCTGATGCGCCTGCTGAGCCCGGACATCGAGGAAGAGCTCTCGCTCGTGTTGGGCGATGTGCCCGCGCACCGGATCGGGCGGCTCGCGCGCGGCGCGCTCGACTGGACCGGCAGGGCCGCCGCAACCCTGTGGCGGGATCTCGGCGAGTACGCGAGCCACGAGCGGCGGGATCTGGTGCCGAGGCCGGAGGGCGAGGGATTCCTGCGTGGCGTCGACGCGCTGCGCGAGGACGTCGACCGGCTCGCGGCCCGCCTGGAGCAGCTCGAGCGTCGAGCGGCCGCACCGTGACGCCGGTGCACCGGCCATGAAGCTGCGGGTCATCGGACGGCTCGTGCAGATCCAGCGCGTGCTCCTGAAGCACGGCCTCGACGACTTCGTGCGCGCGACGCACCTGTACCGGCCGCTGCGCTTCCTCTTCTTCCTCTCGCCGTGGATGTGGCTGTGGCGCGGCCGCGCCGCCCCGCGCGGGGAGCGGCTGCGCCTGGCGCTGCAGGAGCTCGGACCGATCTTCGTGAAATTCGGTCAGGCGGTCTCCACCCGGCGCGACCTGCTGCCGCCGGATATCGCCGAGGAGCTCGCCAAGCTCCAGGACCGCGTGCCGCCGTTCCCGGCGGCGCTGGCGCGCGCGATGATCGAGCGCAGCCTCGGCCGGCCGATCGCGCAGATCTTCGCGAGCTTCGAGGACGAGCCGCTCGCGGCCGCCTCCATCGCGCAGGTCCACGCCGCGCGGCTGAACAGCGGCCGCGAGGTGGTGGTGAAGGTGCTGCGGCCCGGCATGCGCGAGCGCATCGAGGGGGACCTGCAGGTGCTCTACACGCTCGCGGGGCTGGCACAGCGCTATTGGCGCGAGGCGCGCCGGCTGCGCCCGAGCGAGCTGGTGCAGGAGTACGAGAAGACCATCCTCGATGAGCTCGACCTGATGCGCGAGGCGGCGAACGCCACGCAGCTGAAGCGCAATTTCGCCGGCTCCGATCTGCTCTACGTGCCGGAAGTCTTCTGGGACTTCTGCCGCACCGAGGTGATGGTGATGGAGCGCATCCACGGCATCCCGATCAGCGACATGGCGCGGCTGCGCGCGCTCGGCACGAATTTCGAGCGGCTCGCCGAGAACGGCGTGCGGATCTTCTTCACCCAGGTGTTCCGCCATAATTTCTTCCACGCGGACATGCACCCCGGCAACATCTTCGTGCTGGCCGAGGACCCCGAGCGGCCGCGCTACGCGGCCATCGACTTCGGCATCATGGGCACGCTCGATCCGCGCGATCAGCACTACCTGGCCGAGAATTTCCTCGCGGTGTTCGAGCGTGATTACCGCCGGGTGGCGGTGCTGCACGTTGAGTCGGGCTGGGTGCCGCCGCAGACGCGCATCGATGAGATGGAGTCGGCGATCCGCACGGTGTGCGAGCCGATCTTCGACCGGCCGCTCGCCGACATCTCCTTCGGCCACCTGCTGCTGCGGCTGTTCGAGATTTCCCGCCGCTTCAACATGCAGATCCAGCCGCAGCTGATGCTGCTGCAGAAGACACTGTTGAACGTCGAGGGCCTCGGCCGCGAGCTGTATCCGCAGCTGGACATCTGGAGCACCGCGACGCCCATCCTGCGCGAGTGGATGCGCGAGCGCGTGAGCGTGCGGCGGCTGGTGAAGAACCTCTGGCGACAGCTGCCGGACGTGGTCGAGTCGCTGCAGAGCCTGCCGGGACTGCTGAAGGAATCGGTGCGCCGCGTGCACGAGCCGGAGACGCACCCGGAGGTGACCAGCATGAACCAGCTGCGCGAGGCGCTGCGCGCCTCGGCGCGGCGACGCGATGCGGTCACGGGCGCCTCGGCAGTGCTGCTCGCGGGGCTGGTGTGGCTGGCGCTGAATGCGGCGGCCTGGCCCGGCTGGGCGCTCACGGCCGGCGGCGCCGGCGCTCTGCTCGCGGTCTACCGCTGGCTGTAGCGGCGCCTATCCGGACGGCGCTCGGCCGCCCTCGCCGGTGCGGCCCTCGAGCCACATGGCGCGCGACAGCGGCCGGTTGACGTACGGGGTCTGGAGCACCACCAGCGTGGTCGTGCTGATGCTCGGGTGGACCCTGAGCACCCGGTCGAGCACCGCCTCCAGATGACCCACCGACTGGGCGATGACGCGCAGTGAACCGGAATCCTCGCCCGCGAGGCGCCGGTAATCCAACACCTCCGGAATCGCCGCCAGCACCTGCCCGACGCGCGAACAGATGCCGCCGTCGCAACGCAGGCGGATCACCGCCTCGATGAGGTAGCCGACTTTCGCCGGATCGAGCTCGGCACGGTACCCGCGGATCACGCCCGCATCCTCCATGCGCTTGACCCGTTCGGCGACCGCGGGCGCCGACAGCCCGACCTGCCGGCCGAGCTCGGCATAGCCGAGGCGCGCATCCGCCTGCAGCCGCTCCAGCAGCTGCCAGTCCTTGGCGTCCAATTCGAGTTTCGATTCGTAAGCCATGAAGACTTCTTTGGCGCGTAATCGAGGGCGCGAATGGGCAATATAGTCACGATCCGCATTCAGCGCCAGGAGCCGGACCACTAGGATAGCGGCCGCGATGCGTCCTGCATGGCGAGCGAAAGCGGCGCCAGCCGCGGCTCGGTCGCCGCACGGGATGCGCCCGTCCGCCCGCTCCGAACGACCCAGGAAGCCCGATGCACCGATCCGGCCACCTCGACGCCCCTACCTTGTTTTACGTCAGCGTCGCCGTGCTCACCTGGTCCTCTGCATACGCGTCGATCGCCTACGCCCTCTCGGCGTTCACGCCGGGTCAAGTGGCATTCGCTCGCCTACTGCTCGCCTCAGGCCTGTTTCTCGCCTACCTGCGCCTGCGGCACATCGCGCTGCCGCCGCGCGCCGCCTGGCCGGCGCTGCTCGCGCTCGGGGTCGCGGGGCTCGCCGTCTATCACCTGTGCCTGAATCTCGCCGAGACGCGCCTCGCCAGCGGCACTGCGGCGATCCTGATCGCGCTGGTCCCGGGCGCCACGGCGGCGGCCTCGGCGCTGTGGCTGCGCGAGCGGCTGACGGCGCGGACCGTGAGCGGGCTGGCGCTCGCACTCGCCGGAGTCGTTCTGGTGGCCCTGACCAGCGGCGGGCGCATGCGATGGCAGCCGCGTGCGCTGCTGGTGCTGGTGAGCGTGCTCGCCGCCGCGGTGTATTTCACCGGCCTGAAACCCTGGACGCAGCGCTACGGCACCGAGGCGGTGACGGCGGTGACGCTGCTCGGGGGCACCCTGGGCGCAGCGCCGTTCGGTCTCGGCCTGCCGCACGCGCTCGCAGCGGCGCCGCCGTCCCGCTGGGCCGCGCTGCTCTGGTTGGCCGTCGCGCCGACGTTCCTCGGCTATCTCACCTGGAATCTGGCGATCCACCGGGCCAGCGCGGCCCGGGTGTCGAGCTTCATCTACTGTTCCACGCCGCTCGCGGTGCTGATCGGCTGGCTGTGGCTCGGCGAGAAGCCGGGCCTGCTCACGCTCGCCGGCGGCGCGGTGGTCATCGGCGGCGTTATTCTCGCCAATACGCGCGGCCGGCCCGTCGTTCGGACTGCGCCCGCCTCGTCCCAAGAGACCTGAATGAGGAGGCCGACGCTCATGTACGCGCTCTATATCGCCAACAAGAACTACTCATCCTGGTCGCTGCGCCCCTGGATCCTCATGCAGACCCTTGGCATCCCGTTCGAGGAGCGTCTGGTGCCCTTCGGCCAGAGCGCGAAACCGCATGATTTCCACACGTTCTCCCCGAGCGGCAAAGTGCCCTGCCTGCATGACGGCGCCGCGGTGGTGTGGGACTCACTCGCCATCGTCGAGTACCTGGCCGAGCGCCACGCCGGCGTATGGCCGGGCGATCCGCTCGCGCGGGCGTTCGCGCGCTCGGCGGCCGCCGAGATGCACTCGGGCTTCGCCGCGCTGCGCCAGGTCTGCGGCATGAGCTGCGGGGTGCGGGTGCGCCTGCACCGCATCGATGCGCCGCTGCAGCGCGACCTGGCGCGTCTGCAGGCGCTGTGGCAGGAAGGCTTCGCGCGCTTCGGCGGACCGTACCTCGCCGGAGACGCCTTCAGCGCCGCGGACGCGTTCTACGCGCCCGTGGCGTTTCGGATTCAGACCTACCGGCCGCCGCTCGCGCCGGCGGCCGAGGCGTACGCCGAGCGGCTGCTCGCTCTGGCGGGGATGCAGAGCTGGTACGCGGCAGCGCTCGCGGAGACCTGGCGCGACGAGGAGCACGACTGCGAGACACTCGCGGCCGGCACCGTGACCGAGGATCTGCGCCGCAGCGCCGCGCGCTAGGCCGCGCTCGCCTAGAACGCGTAGACGAGGTTGACCGTCTCGGTGGAATCCAGATGCGTGATGCCCGGCGCCGGGTTCGTGTTGTCCTGGATGTCGTAACCGATGCTCATCGCGAGCCGCGTCGAGACCTTGACGTCGAGCGCCAGGTTGTTCGTCACCAGCGTGTTGACCGAGCCGGCGTTGACGAGCAGCTTGTCGCTGAGCGTCGTGGTGCTGGTGAGTGTCTGGTCGTAGTCCACCCCCAGTGTGCCGATCGCGTAGCGCTCGGTGGCGAGCGGGGTGCGCTCGATGAAGGTCCGCGGCGGGTTGGTGAGCGCAATGTCGGTCAGCCGCTCCGGCCGCGATTCCGTGTAGCCCGCGCCGACCTGGGTGCTGAGCGTCGTCGATTTGGTGTGGATCACGGTGTAGCCCAGGCCGGCCGCAGCGCTGCCCTGGTACTGGAAGCCGTTGAACAGGTCGTGCTCGTAGCGCAGCGAGCCGAAGGCATACGCGTCGGCGCTGATCTTGCGGTTCGACTGCCACATCGCGGTCCAGCGCTCGGCCGAGACCACACCGAGGCTCTGGCCGTAGAGCGCCACGAGACTCAAGCTGTGCTTCCACGGTCCGGAAACGTAGGAGAGGTTGAGCGCCGCGTTGGCGGACTTGCCCTGCGAATTGCCCTGCGAGGCCAGGAACCCGAGCTGCCCCTTGCCGGAGAGGTGCGGCGCGGATTTCGCGCGCGTCGGTGTGGCAGCCGCGAATGCGGCGATCGGGGTCAACGCGGTCGCGAGCAAGGCCATGCGCAACAGTCTCATCGGGGCGACATCCCTTTTCTCTGGCGGAAGCGGCGATTCTACCGACCCCGCCGCGACGGGCCACAGCGTCTGCCCGCGTATCGGGCGGGACCGGTCATTCGCTGCGCGCTGCCTCGCGCAGCCGGCGCTCGCCGTGCGCAATGCATCGGCCGCGGCCATCGACGGGCGCGAGTCACGCCCCCGTCGGCAATCGACGCTGTGAAATGGCGCGCCCGACTGGATTCGAACCAGCGACCTGCAGCTTCGGAGGCTGCCACTCTATCCAACTGAGCTACGGGCGCGCCGCGTAGGGGCGCGACTGGCCGGTGCGAGCAACGCTGCTAGGCGCGGCCGGACGCGAGGTCCGCACCGAGCGCCCGGGCCGCGAAGACTGCGCAGCGAGAGGGCCAGGCTGAGGGGCCGCCCGGGGATGTTTCCCGAAAGGCCCCCTGCGCCAGGGGGGGCGATGATACGCGGGTGACCGGCGGGATGCCACGTGCAGCCCGGATGCGCCGCCCGCGAACGGCCGGGGCGTAAGCCAAGCGGCCCGCAACCGGTTATACTGCGCTCTCCGCGTTCACGGATTCCGCAGAGAGGTCTCGTGAGCAAGCAGGATTCGCACTTCATCAACGTGTTCAGCATGGTGATCGGGCTCCTGGTCACGATCGCCATCCTGATTTTCGTTTTCGCCCGCTACGTCGGCAGCCGCACGCAGGAGAAGGAGATCCTGTCGGATACCGAGTACATCCAGCACGTCAAGCATCGCGTCGCGCCGTTCGAGCGCGAAGCGATCGCGGGGCAGAACGACGCGGGGCTCGCCATCGCCCCGGCGCCGAGTTCGGCCGCTGCGGCAAGCCCGGCCGGCGGCATGGGCATCCCGACCACCGGCAAGGCGCTGTTCGAGCAGACCTGCAGCGCGTGCCACGGGCCCGGCGTCGCCGGGGCGCCCAAGGCGGGCGACAAAGCGGCCTGGGCCCGTCACCTCGCCAAGGGCCTGGCAACGCTCTACGAGCATGCGCTGCACGGATTTCACGGCTCGACGGGCATCATGCCTGCGAAGGGCGGTCGCCCGGGCCTTCCCGATGCGGTCGTGAAGCGGGCGGTGAACTACATGGTCTCGCTCGTCGACCCGCAGATGGTCAAGGGAAAGCCGAAGTAAGCCCGGCCCGCATGGCCCCTCAGCCGCGCCGCCCCGCCATGGCGCGGGCGGCGCGGGTCTGGGCTGGCTGATCCGAACGGCGCGAGGGCGGGCGTGCCGCCCGACACGCTGTGCCTCAGCGCCGGGATGCGCCGCCTTCCAGCGCCTGCAGCCGCGCCTCGAGTTCGGCCAGCCGCTCGCGGGTGCGCTGCAGGACCCGAGTCTGCGTATCGAACTCCTCGCGGCTCACCAGGTCGAGCTTGCTCAGGCTGGCGCGCAGCACCGCTCTGAAGTTGTTCTCCAGATCCTTCTGCATGGCGCGCAGCCCCGGCGGGACGCTCTCGGTGAGCCGTCGGGCGATCGCATCGATTCCGAACCTATCCATCGTTACTGACCTCACTCAGCATGCCCCGCTTTGGGGCGAAGCGCCGCGCGGGCGGCACCAAGACGGTGCGCCGGGCGCCCCGGGGCGGACCTAACCGCCCGAAACACCTCGGAAAATCGCCATGGCACGGATTTCGCACCAGGGCCCGCGTCATCAGCTTACGCGCGTCCCGGCCGCCCGTGCACCCCTGGTGCGGCGCGAGCGGCCTGAAACGCGCGACTCACGCGAACCGCCCGGGAGAACACATGCGCCGCGCTGCCAAAACGCTCAAATGCCGCCTGACGGCGGGGGCCATCGCCCTCGCGACCCTCGTGCCCTCGCTGGCCTGGGCCGGGCCGGCCGTGCCCGACAAGGGCGACACCGCCTGGATGCTCACCTCCACGGCGCTGGTGCTGCTGATGTCGGTTCCGGCACTGGGCTTGTTCTACGGCGGGCTGGTCCGCACCAAGAACATGCTCTCGGTGCTGATGCAGGTGTTCGTCGGGTTCTGCCTGATCAGCGTGCTGTGGTGCGTGTACGGCTATTCGCTGGCCTTCACCGCCGGCAACGCCTTCATCGGCGGCCTCAGCCGGCTGTTCCTCGCCGGCACCTTCAATCCCGCGAGCGGCGCGTTCTCCACCATCGGCACGTTCGACAAGGGCGTGGTGCTGAATGAGCTGGTCTACGTGGCGTTTCAGGCCACCTTCGCCGCTATCACCTGCTGCCTGATTCTCGGCGCGCTCGTCGAGCGCGTGAAGTTCGCCGGCATTCTGCTGTTCATGGTGTTCTGGTTCACGTTCTGCTACTGCCCGGTGGCGCACATGGTGTGGTACTGGCCGGGCCTGGACACGGTGGCCGGTGCGAAGCCGGTCGGCGGCCTGCTCTGGCAGTGGGGGGCGCTCGATTTCGCCGGCGGCACCGTGGTGCACATCAATTCCGGCGTCGCGGGCCTGGTCGGCGCCCGGGTGCTCGGCAAGCGCATCGGCCTCGGCAAAGAACCGATGCCGCCGCACAGCCTCACCATGACCATGATCGGCGCCTCGCTCCTGTGGTTCGGCTGGTTCGGCTTCAACGCCGGCTCCGCGCTCGAGGCGAACGGCACGGCGGCGCTCGCCTTCCTCAACACCTATCTGGCCACCGCCTGCGCGGTGCTCACCTGGATGGGCACGGAGTGGCTCCTGAAGGGCAAGCCCTCGATGCTGGGCGCGGCCTCCGGCGCGGTGGCGGGCCTCGTGGCCATCACTCCCGCGGCCGGCAACGTCGGCATTCCCGGGGCCTTCGTGATCGGGCTTGCGGTCGGCCCGCTGTGCTTCTGGGGCGTGACGGGCCTGAAGAAGCTGATCCGCACCGACGACGCGCTGGACGTGTTCGGGGTGCACGCCCTGGGCGGCGTCTTCGGCGCCCTGGCCACCGGCATCTTCAACGATCCGGCGCTCGGCGGACCCGGCGGGTCCGCGTACCCGGGTCTCTGGGCCCAGCTGCTGATCCAGGCGGAGGCGGTGGCCGTGGTCATCGCCTGGACCGCAGTGGTCGCCGCGATCGGCTTCTACCTGGTCAAGTGGACCGTCGGTCTGCGGGTCGCCGAAGAGGACGAGCGCGAGGGCCTGGACATCACCGTCCACGGCGAGCGGGCCTACGACATGTAGCGCGGCCCTCCCCCGGCCGCGCACGCGCCCCCGGCTGCCGCCCCGGCAGCCGGGGGTTTTGCGTAATGAGAGCCAGCCCCTGGTCTGCCGGCGCCGGCTGTGCCACATTTCAAAATGGCGCCGCGGGGGAGGGCCCTGCCGCGGCGGGAGGCGCACATGTCACGCACCACGATGTATTTCAGTCTGCTGGCCGGAATTCTGCTCGTCGGAGCGCTGGCGTCGGCGCACGCCGACGTCTACCGGTGGGTCGACAAGCACGGCGTCGTCCATTACACCGACGAGTGGCGGCCGGGGGCCACGCGGATCGTGACGGCCACCGGCACGGCGAGCGGCTCGGGCGGCGTGCCCGCGAGCACCGCGACCGGGGGCCGGGCGGCGAGTCAGCAGATCGAGCATGCCGCCGATCAGCGCGCCGTCCACACGGCGGAGGCGAAGCTGCGCGCCGAGCGGTGCAAGAAGGCCAAGTCCGTCTATCAGCAGCTGATCTTCGCGCGGCGGCTGTACACCGTCGGCAAGAACGGCCAGCGCCACTACATGAGCGATGCGCAGGCCGATGCGGCCCGCGTCAAGGCGCGCGCGCGCGTCAATCAGTTCTGCACCCCGGGCGGCGGCGCCTGAGCGGTTCCGCATTGCGCCCGATAGCCCTATAGTGGAGGCGCCTCGGCCCGTCGGCCGACTCCAGAGAGGCAGCGACTGCGATGCGCGTAGGATTCGTCGGACTCGGCGCCATGGGCGCGCACATGGCCCGCAACCTGCACAAGGCGGGCCTGCTCAGCTCGGTCTGGAATCGCACGCCGCAGAAAGCCCAGACCCTGGCCGCTGAGCTCGGCATTCCCGCGAGTGCCACGCTCGCCGAGCTGGCGGGGCACGCCGATGCCGTGGTGAGCTGCGTGTCGGCCGATGCCGATGTGCTTGAGGTGGCGGGCGCGCTTGCGCCGGCCCTCGGCGCCGGCGCCCTGCTCATCGATTGCTCGACCACCGCCGCCGACACCGCGCGGCGGGCCGCCGACCTGCTGCGGCCATCGGGCGCGTCATTTCTGGACTGCCCGGTGAGCGGCGGGGTGGAGGGCGCACGCGACGGCACACTGGCAGTCATGTGCGGGGGCGACGGCGAAGCGTTCGAGCGGGCCCGCCCGATCCTCGAGGCCATGGGCCGCACGGTGACGCTGTTCGGCCCGGTCGGCAGCGGGCAGGCCGCCAAGGCCACCAACCAGATCATGTGCGCCGGCATCATCGAGGCGGTCGCCGAGGCGATGGCCTTCGCACGCGCGCAGGGGCTGCCGCTCGAGAAGCTCATCGATACTCTCGGCAAGGGCGCCGGCTCGAGCTGGTACTTCGTGCATCGCGCGCCCAACATGGTGCGCGGCAGCTACCCCGCCGGCTTCCGGGTGCGCCTGCACGCGAAGGATCTGACCATCTGCCGTGACATGGCGGCGCGCTTCGGCGTGTCGCT
>JAJYLP010000139.1 GCA_021787615.1 Pseudomonadota bacterium | reverse complement strand
CCGCATCGGCCACCACCTGGCCGGCGGCCTCCAGGGTGAAGCTGCCGGCGAACACCGCCAGGCGGCGCAGCACGATCTGATCCGGCTCCGCGAGCAACCGATGGCTCCAGTCGAGCGTGGCTCGCAGCGTCTGATGGCGCGGCAGTGCGGTGCGGCGGCCGCCGGTGAGCACGTGAAAGCGCAGATCGAGCCGCTGCGCCAGGCCATCGATGCCGAGCGCGGCGGAGCGGGCCGCCGCCAGCTCGATCGCGAGCGGAATGCCGTCGAGACGCCGGCAGATCATGGCCACCGTGGGCGCGTTGCGCTCATTCAGCGCGAACTGCGGGTCAGCGGCGCGAGCCCGCGCCACGAACAGCCGCACGGCGTCGTGCCGCTCGGCGCTGGCCAGCTCCGTGACGTTCTCGGCCGGAAACTCCAGCGGCCGCAGCCGCAGCGTGCACTCGCCCTCGATGCCGAGCGGCTCCTGGCTGGTGGCCAGAATGCGCACCGGCGGCGCTGCGGCGAGCAGCATCTCGGCCTCGCGCGCCGCCGCGCCGATGAGATGCTCGCAGTTATCGAGCACCAGCAGCAGTCTGCGCTCGCGCAGTGCTGCGGCGAGACGCTCGCGGGTCCAGCGCCCCGCGCCGCTTTGCAGGCCGAGCGCCGCGTGCATGGCGCTCGGGACCAGCTCCGGATCGGTGAGCGGCGCGAGCTCGGCGAGCCACACCCCGTCGGGGAACTCTCCGAGGGCGGCGCGGGCGGCCTCCAGAGCGAGGCGGGTCTTGCCGATGCCGCCGGTCCCGACCAGCGTTACCAGCCGGTTGTGCCGCAGCAGCTCGCGCACCGTGGAAAGCTCGGCCTCGCGCCCGATGAAATCCGACACCGCCGCCGGCAGATTGGTCGGCGGCGGGCGCGCCTCGCCCTCGGGCGCGGCCGCGCCGGAGTCGTGCACCACCCGCAGCTCGCCGGTGAAGCGGTACCCGCGCAGCGGCACGGTCAGGATGAGATTGCGTTCCTTGCCGAGCGCCTTGCGCAGCGCCGAGATCTGCACCTGGATGTTGCTTTCCTCGACGACGATGCCCGGCCAGGCGCGCGCCAGCAGCTCCTCCTTGGTCACCAGATCGCCGCCGGCCTCGATCAGCACCAGCAGGACGTCGAACGCGCGCGACCCGAGCGCAACGGGCTTATCGCCGATGCGCAGCTCGCGCTGGCGGGTCAGGAGCCGAAAGCGGCCGAACTCGAGGCAGGTCGCGCCTCGCGCAATACCGTGCATGCGGATGATGGGTCCAAAGGTATGGGGATGGCGCAACGGCTCGCGGATCCCTCGCGCAAATTGTAGCGCAACTGCGCCGACCGCGGCCGCATTCCCCCGGGGCGCCGTTGTGCCGGGCGCGCCAGCCGTGTAATATGATACCGCTATCATTCCGAGCGCATCGACAACGAGGGGGCCCGCGATGCTCACGTTCCGGCAACGTCTTGCGGCCGTCCTGGCGCTGCTGCTCGCGGTCACGACCGCCTGGGCGGCGCCGGCGCCATACCGCAATTTCAAGGTCACCGTCTACATTCCGGTGAGCGTGGTGCGGCGCATGGCGGCCGATCCGGCCTGGATGCGAGCGAGCTGGCACACCATCAGCAGCCGGCTGCACGTCGATCAGGTCTTCATCGAGAGCTACCGTGCCGGCCTCAGCGCCACCGGCGCCGACCTCTCGCGCGTGAAGCATTTCTTTCTGGCACGGCACGTCGCGGTGGCCGGCGGCATGGCGATGCTCGGGCCCGGCGGCAATGGCCAGTTCAATACCCTCGATTACGCCCTGCCCCAGGATCGCGCGCTCGCGCGGCGCATCTCGGCGCTGACGGCACGGCACTTCAACGAATTCATTCTCGATGACCTGTACTTCTTCAACACCAAGAGCAACGCCGACATCGCCGCCAAGGGCAAGCTCACCTGGTCGCAGTACCGGATGCGGACCATGGACTGGGTCTCGCGCAACCTGATCTTGAAGCCCGCCAGGGCCGCCAACCCCAAGGTGCGGGTGATCATCAAGTTCCCGAACTTCTATCCGTCGTTCCAGGGCATGGGGTTCGATCTGGTGCACGAGCCGAGGATCTTCCCGGAGATCTGGACCGGCGATGAGACCCGCTACGCGCCGACCACCGATCAGCAGCTGCTGCCCTACGAGAGCTACGAGATCTTCCGCTACTTCGAGAACATCGCGCCCGGCAGGAACGGCGGCGGCTGGGTTGACCCGATCGCCATGCATGATCTGGATCGCTACGCCGAGCAGCTCTGGGACACGATCCTCGCCAAGGCGCCGGCGATCAACCTGTTCCAGTACACCGACCTGCTCTCGATCGCCAACCCGAAGAACCGCGCCGCCTGGCAGTACCTGCCCACCACCTTCGATTACTTCCAGATGCTGAAGCGGTGCTGCGGCCTGCCCGGGGTCCCCGGCGCCCGTCCCGCGCGGCTCGCCGATGTCGTCGCCTACTCGCTCGGCAAGGTCGAGCGCATCGCCGGGGCGCTCGAGCGGCCGATGGGGCTTGCAACCTACCGGCCACTCGATTCGAGCGGGGAGGACTTCCTGCCCGAGATGCTCGGCATGATCGGCATACCCATCGAGATGTATCCGCACTGGCCGCAGGCGCACACGGTCTTTCTGACCGAGGCGGCGCGGCACGATCCGCACATCGTCGCCGAGATCGCCGCGCATCTGCGCGCCGGCGATCACATCATCATCACCTCGGGGCTGCTGCGCGCGCTGCAGCGCCGCGGCTTCGATCAGATCACCGACATGCGCGTCACCCACCTGATCGGCGCTCCCACCCGCTATGTGGCGGGTTTCGGCTTCGGCGCCGGCACCGTGATCGGCAAGAGCCGCCCGATCCTCTTCCCGCTCATCCACTTCTACACCAACGAGGACTGGGCGGTGGTGCGCGGCCTGGATGATCAGGGCGGTGTGCCGCTGCTGCTGATGGATCACTACGGCAAGGGCGAGCTGTACGTGCTCGACGTTCCTGAGGAACAGAATGATTTCTACTCGCTGCCCCCGCGCGTGCTCGATGCGCTGCGACGCTTGCTCGCCTCGGGGCTCCCGGTGCGCCTCGAGGGCCCGGCCGGCGTCAGCCTGTTCGAGTACGGCAACGGGACGTTCGTGATCGAGTCGTACCTGAACCACCCGGTCGCGGTGCGGGTGATCGGCAGGTTCGCCCACATCGAGAGCCTCGCGCGCGGCATCGTGCTGGGTGGCGATCCGCTGCGCAGCGCGATCCCGTTCAAGCGCCACGGCAGTGCCCCAAAGCAGTACGGCTATGAGCTGCGCATCGAGCCGCACAGCTTCATCGGCTTCCGTGAGCGCACGTGATGGGGCGGGGCGCGCCTCAGCGCGAGGCGGCATAGGGATGCGGATGCTACAGTAGAGGCATGCCCGTCTCCCTGGTCATTTTCGATCTCGACGGCACGCTCATCGACAGCGCCGCGGATCTCGCACACGCGGTCAACGGCATGCTCACCGCCCTCGGGCGCGAACCGCTGCAGGTCGGCGAGGTGCGCGCCATGATCGGAGATGGCATGGTCAAGCTCGTCGAGCGCGCGCTTGCGGCGCGCAGCCTCGTCGGGGTGGACCCGGCGGCGGCGCATCGCATGGTCCTCGACCGCTACGAGGCCGAACCGGTCCGCGCCACCGTGCCCTACCCTGGGGTCCGCGCGGCGCTCGAGCATCTGCGCGCAGCGTCGGTCCGCCTCGCGGTTTGCACCAACAAGCCGGCGCATCTGGCCGAGGCCATCCTCGAGCGGCTCGAGCTGGCGGGGTTATTTGCGCGGGTCGTAGGCGGGGATTCGTTGCCATTCCGCAAACCCGACCCGCGCATGCTGGAGGCCGTGCTCGCGAGCTTCGCGGCGGCGCCGCGCGATGCGCTGATGGTCGGGGACAGCGAAGTGGACGCGGCCGCCGCCGAGGCCGCCGGCGTGCCCATGATCCTGATGCGCCACGGTTACCGGCGCGGCCCGATCGAGCGCATAGCGCATCTGGCGGCAATCGAGCGTTTCGATGAGCTGCCCGGATTGATCCGCGCGCTGAGCGCGTGACTCACGCGCCGTCGCGACCCGGCTGACCGAAGAACACCAGGGTCTGGTACGGAAAGGTGACCTCGCCGCCGCGCTGGTGGCGCTCGAACACCTCACGCAGCCCGGCGAGCATCGGCGCATGCTGCGGCTGCCCCGGCTCCGGGGCGTACGAGGAGGACATCAGCCGGCCTTTGAGCCCCTCGAAGCCGAACACCTGCCGGTTGGCGAACACCGCGCGCTCGGGCTCGTGGCCGAAGAAGTGGCGTATTGCGGGCTCCCGCACGCGCAGCGCCAGCACCTGCTCATACTCCGGCGCGTAGCGGCGCAGCAGCACGTCGTAGTCGGCCGTGAACGGGGTCGGCGTCTCAGGCAGCTCGTTCCAGATGAGGGCCGTCCAACCGTCCGGCACCAGAATGCGCAGGGCCTCGGCGCGGGCACGTCCCGGGTCGAACCAGTGGAAGGCCTGGCCGGCGACCACCAACGCCACGCTGCCCGCGGCGAGCGTGGTCGCCTCGGCCGTGCCCGCCACGCTCACGAATCCCGCACGCTGCCCGAGCTGGTCCTCCGCGGCGGCGCGCATGTCTGCATTCGGCTCGACAGCCATGACGCGCGCGAGCGCCTGCAGCAGCAGCGCGGTCAGGATGCCGGTGCCGGAGCCCAGATCGGCAACCGGCACGCCCGCCCGCAATCCGCAACGCGCGCGCAGCAGCTCGATCGCCTCGGGCGGATAGCTGGGCCGGTACTTGACGTAGTCACCGACGCGACTGGAGAACCGCCGGGTGGAGTTGAGCGACATGCGCCGCATTATACGCACCGCTCGCGCGGCCGCGGCTGATCGGCGCCCATCGCGCGATTCGGCGCAACGTTGCAGGAATTCCCGCGCTGCGGCGGCACGCGCCGAATAAATCCAACACGCGGATCCGGCTGCCGCGGCGCGCCGGAGGGACATTCAGCGCCGCGACCGCCGTCTCATGCGCCGCTGCGCGCCAACGGTCGCGTGCCGTGCTCAATCGGCTTGAATTCTCCGCATGGTTCACACTCGGTTCAGCGCTGCAATGCGAGACTATCTCCCGCACCGGTGCTCAAGGCGGCTCCCGGACGGCGCAGAATCCCCCCCGTGCGCCACGTTTTTGACTCGTCCAGGATTTGAGTCCCCGAGCCCGGTGCGTTTTCTTCCCCCCCAGACTCAGACGGGGTTCGCCGCCGGCGAACCCCGTCCGATTCATGCCGAGCTGTCGCGCCGAGTCACTCGCCGGCTGGCTTCGGCGCGAACGTCACCTGGGTGGTCCACGTCGGCACCTGCTTCGAATCCGTCGTGATGACGAGATTCGCGTGCGCATCGTGGAAACGCGAGGCGAGCACGACGCCGGTCTGCGTGTCGCAGGAGGCCGCGATCGGGAAGGTGCTCACGATGCGAATGGCCTTGGCCGAGAGCTCATCGGCGCGGGTCTTGCCCGAGGGCTCGATCTTCGCGCCGGTGATGGTCGTATTCTGAGCCGTCGCGAACTCGTAGTTCACCGCGCCCTGCCACTCCCCGCGCTTCGGGGCACCCGAGGTGCTGATGACCGCTTCCTTCGTCAGCGGCGGCTGGATGAGCTTCACCTCGATGGGCTGGGCCGGGAAGTGCTTCTGGCGCGTCGCCACGCCCTGCAGGCGCCACACCGCCAGATATTGCACCGGGAAGCTGCTCTGGCAGCGCACTGGGAGCATCGTCTGCCACTCGGTGCCATTGGCATTCGGATGCAACGGAACCTTCTGGCCGCCGCCGACCTGGAACAGGTAAATCGGCTGACTCACCAGCGCACCCGCCTTGACCGTGGCGGAGATCGGATACATTCCGATGTCGGGATTGGCTTGAAACTGCGCGGGCGTCTGGTTCTGCACCTGCACGCCGCAGCCGGCCAACGCCAGTGCCGCAATTCCTATGGAAAACCGAAATGCCTGCCGCATGTCGCCCCCTTCCGAGACGCAATTGAGTGTTAATGGAAACGGCTCGGTTGAATCTGCGAAGTTTGACAACAAATTGCCCAGCTGACAAGAGTCTCGAGCGGCGGCGCGGCCGTGGCCAAAAATAAAGGTTCTTCACCCAATTCCGGGGAACGCTGCGCGGATTTTGAGGAAGAAGTACTGGTCATCACGGAAGCCGTAGGCCATCCGCTTGATGACTTTGATCTTGTTGTTGAT
>JAJYLP010000138.1 GCA_021787615.1 Pseudomonadota bacterium | reverse complement strand
CCCGTCTGCAGTACCCCGGAGGCCGGAATCACCACCTGCTCACCCATCGGGGCCTCGAGCGAGACGTTGACGAACATGCCCGGCACGAGCTTCAGGGTGGGGTTCGCAAATCGCAGGCGCACCCGTGCCGTGCGGGTCGAGGGGTCGATCTCGGGGTAGATGAAATCCACCCGGCCGGTGAAGCGCCGCCCCGGGTACGTGTCGACGGTGAGGCGTGCCCGATCGCCAACCTTGAGCCGCCCGAGATCGTTCTGGAATACATGGGCAAACACCCAGATCGTCGAGAGATTCGCCACGGTGTAGAGGCGTGTTCCGGGTTCGGCATACGCGTTGGGCAGCGCTTCGCGCTGCGTGACGTAGCCGGTCACCGGAGAGTCGATGACCAAATCCCGCCTGATTCGCCCCGTCGCACGCAGACGCTCGATTTCCCGGCGCGGGACACCCCAGAGCGCAAGCCGTTCGGCCGAGGCACTCACCAGCGAGGCGGCATCGCGCGCCACGGCCGGATCGGGGCTGCGTGCGAGCCGTCGCTGACTTTCCCGTGCCAGCAGGTACTCTCGCTCGGTGGACAAGAGTTCAGGGCTGTAGATGCTGAAGAGCGGCTGCCCCCGGCGCACGTACTGGTAGGTCGAATCGACGAACACCTTCTGGATGTAGCCCGAGAAACGCACCTGCACGTACGCGAGTCCTCGTTCGTCGACCGCGACACTGCCCGTCGTGCGGATCACGTCGCTGACGGATTTGCGCCGGACCTCGCCCATCCTGACCCCGATGCGCTGCAATTGTTGGGAAGAGATGGGCAGCGGCGCGAGCGGTGACTCGTGCGAAGGCCCGCCGCGCCCGGCGCTTGCGCTCGCACGAGGCGCCGAGACCGCGGCCGCCTGCGAGATGACCCTTGGTGCCGCAGACCGATGCGAGCGCCACCACAGTGCCCCAGCGCCGCTGAGGAGCAGCAGATTGACGGCCAGAGCCGTAAAAAATGCCATACGGTAATTCGTCTTCATGGCAAGGCCCCCGTCTCGTTCGGTCTCGCAAGCGTGCTCCCGCTCAGCCGCTCGAGTTCAGCCCACCGATCGAAGTACTCCGCTTGCGCCCGAGCGAATCCGAGCGCGGTGTCGAGCTGATGCTGCTCGGCGGTCAACACCTCGAGAAAGCTGCCCCGGCCGCTGCCGTATTCGCTCAGAGCCACATCGAGCGCATCGCGCGAGAGCGGCACGAGGTCGTCTCGATAGAGCGCGAGCGACTTCGCCGCCTCACGCGTCGAGGCATAGGCAGCCGAGAGATCGGCGAGCAGCTTTGCGCGCTCGTTCTCCAGAGCGTATTCGGCCCGCCGAGCCTGCGCATGAGCGGCGTCGATCTCTGCGCGGTACTTCCCCTGATCGAGCGGGACCGTGAAGGACAGTCCCACCATCGGCCGCATGGCGGGGTCCGACCACATGCTGTTGTAACCGGCGCTCACCTGCAATTGCGGGAAACGTTGCTTTCCCGCGAGCGTCGCGTTCGCCCGAGCGGCGCGTTCTTGCGCTTCGAGCGCCTCGAGCTGCGGGTGGGTGAGCGCACGCCGCAGGAGCGCCGCTTCGGACGGTAGATGCCCCGGCGCGGGCAACGCCGCGGGCAGCGGAATCGGGGAGGTCGGTGGCCGATCGAGCAGTGCGTTCATGCGTGCTGCGACGACGGCGATTTTCCGCTGCCACTCGAGTTGCTGCTGCGCGAGCACGATCCGCTCAACCTCCGCCTGCAGCACATCGGCTTGCGGCGCCTTGCCGGTCGCGTAACGCACCGAGGCGATACGTCGTAGCTCGGCGATGACGGACTGGTTGGCGGCGTTGACGGCGAGCGCGCGGTGAACGAACACCCAGTCCGCAAAGACCCCTCGCGCCGTCGCCTCGAGGCGCAGCCGCAGCGCCTCGAGGTCGTGACGAGCCACCTCCGCATCGGCTTGCGCCATCTCCTTGCGCGCCTCGAGCGTGCCCCACCAAGGCAGAGCCTGACTTACCTCGATGTCCTCGCCCGATCCCATGGCGCTGCCGAAGGTGCGCGGTGCCGCCGATACACTCAGCATCGGATCGGGTAGCGCGCCGGCCGGGCGGATGTCGGAGACCGCCGCGACCAGCGCCTGGTGCATGGCCGAGAGACCCGCGTTTCGCGCAAGCACTGCGGCGGTGAACGATTCCGCCGTCAGCGGCGCCGGCAGCGACCCATAGCGGTCCCGGTGCGCGAGATCGGCGGCATGAGTTGCGCTCAGGGCGATGAGCAACGCCAAGCCGACCACGCCAGCGAGACTTTTCGAATATTGACGCACAAGACACTCCGTTTGCAGATCCCAAACGATGACGCGCCCGCGCACGCTTGGCGTGCAAGGCGTCGATCCGCAACGTGGAGTGTTAGAGTCTCAGACGGAGGGTCGAAAGATAGGTGTCGCGCCCCGCCGAGGGGGCGGTGGCAGTGCGCGGGGGGCCCTGCGGTGGCGGCCGTCGATGAGCCGCCACAGGCGAGACAGCAGTCCATGCCGGCGCGGACGGAGCGACGGCATGTGCATTTCGAATTTCAATCCCGCTGACTCGAGCGGCGGGTCCCGCCGGCACCCATCCACAAGCGCTGGGCATCCCGCAGGAGACTCCGCAGGACAACGACGCACCACCACAGGGCATCGGCATGCGGTGACCCGTCAGGGGGCAACGCATCGGTACCGGAGTGGGGGACAGCATCATGGGACACGCCCAGACCTGCTGGCCGTACCCGAGGGTCACCACTGCCAGCAGCAGGATCGTGAGGCAATGCGATTGAAATCGCCGAGCCATCATGACGTTGTCATGCTACCGCTTTTGAGACTGAAACGCCACCGCCGAGAAGCCCGGGAATTCCGTGCAGCCGCGCACCGCCAATCACGGCCTGAGGGCAACACGGTGACGCCCCACGCGCGCATCCGTGTTGTGCCCTGAATCGAGGTGCTCACGATGCGGTGCTACCGTGTGGTTTTACGCCTATCGCCATCCAGTTTCATCGACACGCGCGGAAAGGGTTTCCGAGCATTGCCGATCTGCTGAGGCAGGCTACCGCTGCGGGCCCTTCCCCGCCATACGCATTCCCTGTATCGCCTGCATTTGGCCCATCATCTGCTCCATCATCAATTGCATCATGTCGAGACGGTTCTGCATCTCGTCCCGCATCCGGTCGTGCATCCGCTGGCACTGCTGCGCGGAGGGTGCATTCCGATTGCCGCCCCCCATCATGCCGTGACCCATCATCCCGTGCCCCATCGAGGGACCGCCCATCATCCCCCGAGGCATCATGCCAGACATCATCCGCCCGCCCATGGCGCGCATGGCCCGCATCTGCTCCATCATGGTGTGCATGTGCTCGCGCAGCAGCGTCGATCTGACCTCTGGACTCTTCGTCGCGCGGATACGCCGCATCTGCTCCTGCATGAGCTTCATCCGAGCTTGCATCTCCTTCAGATGCGTTGCGGCCATAGAGGCCCGTTCGGTCGCCCGAGCCGCCGGCGGCTGGGGTGACGGGGGCGCGGCCTGCGCGGTCGCGATCGCAAATAGCGCCAGGGCAACACCCGGTAGTGTCACTGAGAGTATCGATTTCACTGGAGTCTCCTTGCTTGAATGACGCCTCGACGCTGTACGCCGCTTAAGGTCTGGCCTCCTCGATGAGTCGGAGCCAACCGTCCCGTCTTGGGAAGAACATGCCCACCCGCCTGCGATACTCCTCGTATCGCTCGCCGAATTTCCCGATCATGTCCCGTTCTTCCCGGTACGCGAGCAGCACGTAGGCTAGCACGATGATCGGAAAGAGTTCACGGAGAATATGGTCGGCCAATGGACAACACCTTCGCCGAAGAGCCCGACGAAAAGCCCCGTGTACTGCGGATGCCTAACGAGACCGTAGAGCCCGTCGGCTGCGAGTCTGCCCTCCTGGTGCGCCCGGTAGAGCTCCCGCCATCCCTCGATGCAGACGCCTATGCCGAGAAAGAGCAACAGATACCCGATCAGCATGGAGATCATCATACCGGTATCGCCCATGCCGAGCGGCGTCGACCACAAGTTCGCGTTCACGCCACGGCGCTCGAGATGCAAGAACCGCACGAGCCGATAGCTCGTCAGCGCAAAGCGGTGCATTTCCGCGTGGAGCGCGATGATGAACGCCTGGATCAGGCCCGCGCCGGTCCGCTCGCGCCACCCTTTGGGAGCGAAATATGGATACAAGACCCAGGAGGCGATCACGATCATCACAACCGCGGGGTCCCACGCGCCGGAATCGGCGATATGAGAACTCACGATTTTCGCCGCCCAAGCAGAAACACGTTGTAAAGAGGCACCCAGATGAGCGCAATGAACCAGCCGTAGGCGTAGCTCTCGATCAGCCCTAGGACAAAGGACTCCCCGGTCAGCCAGTGGAATCCGGGCACGAGTCAGAGCCAAGTCTGATACATGGCGTAGCGCGAAACGAGAAGATCGAACGCCACGCACAGCGAGAAACTGATGGCGAGAAACAACCCCGTCGCCAGCCCCGCCGCTCTGAGGGAGATGCCCGTTCTCATGGTGTCGACCCCTTCCCCGGAGTCCCCGGCATTCCCTCGGTTATCGCTCCAGCGCCGAGATACCGCTGCGGCTGTGCTTCGAATCTATCGAGGCAATCTCGCGAGCAGAAACGCAGCGTCTTGCTTCGATAGACGCTCGCGTAGCCGCTGGCCGGCTCGACCGCCATTCCGCACACCGGATCGACCGCCGCATCGAGAGCGTGGTGAGTGGATGCGCTGACGGTCTGGTCACTTTTGCGGACACGCTGTGGAGCGTGGCCGCCATGACCGACATGCGCTCCGCAGCCCAAGCGCATCATGACAAAAAACAGTGCCCCGAAGAGCAGGAACGAAAGGAGACCGCTCATGGCGCGATACTTGGCCCCAGCAGCGATTGCTGCACAGCATGTTCCCTCAGCGCTTCGAGTCCATTACGTAGAAGTCCTCATGGCCTCAGCGCCCTAACGCAATACGATTCGGCGGGAGGTCATTTCGACCACGCTGTGCTGTTGCCCACTCGGTTTGGCGCAAACAGCGTTGGCAAGGAGTAGAGAACACCGCCGGCGACTGATTAGTCGTTGGCCTCAGCGGAACCATAGCCGGCATCGCCAGCCTGGCACGAAGACCCACAGGCTCCACGACGATGACTGGGGCACGTGTGGAGCGCGATCGTGCGACTGGCGGCGTCATCTAGCGGGTCTCAGGAACACGGGAGGCGTCATCAATTCGCATCACCTACACCGGCGAGACGACGATTCAACTGCAACGGCGCGTCATGCGGATTCCGGCAAACTCGCTGCGCGGATGGGTGGGCGCGATCTGACGGATCCGGTCTGCCGTATGCGAGTCTCGCCGCACTCCCGGCACCACTGGGCTCATGAGGGACGGCCGTATTTCTTCTGCTCGAGCGGCTGTCTGGAGGAATTCCGCGCGGAGCCCGGCCGGTATGCAACTGATCACCGCGGGACGGGAGCCGAACCCGTGAACGAACCGATGCGCGAAGAGGGCGGCCGGGCACCGGCGAGCCCGCCGGGACAGACTGCCGAATCCCGACCCCGAACGATCTTCACCTGTCCGATGCATCCAGAGATTCGTCGCAGCAAGCCTGGCAACTGCCCGATCTGCGGGATGACGCTCGAACCGGTACGGCCGGCAAGTGTGACGGGTCAAAACCTCGAGCTGCGCGATATGAGGCAGCGGTTCTGGATCGGCGCCGCACTCGCCGCTCCGATGGTCCTCCTCGACACGGCCGCAGAGATCCCCGCGTTCGCGGCGCATCGGTTGCTCGCACCCGTTCTGTCAATGTGGATTCAGTTTGTGCTCGGCACCTCCGTCGTGACATGGTCTGGATTGCCGCTGCTGCAGCGCGGCTGGGACTCCGTGCGCCGCCGCTCGCTCAACATGTTCAGCCTCATCGCCCTTGGCGTCAGCGCCGCTTACCTCTACAGCCTCGTGGCGATGTTCGCACCGGGTCTCTTTCCGCGAGGACTGCGCAGCGAGAACGGTCTCATTCCCGTGTACTTCGAAGCCGCCGCGGTCATCACGGTGCTCGTGCTCCTGGGGCAGGTGCTCGAGCTGCGCGCGCGGGAAGCGACCGGTGGTGCTATTCGTGCCCTGCTCAATCTCGCGCCCAAATTCGCCCGCCGCATTCACGACGGAGGGACCGATGAGGAGGTTTTACTGGATGCCGTGCACGCCGGAGACCGATTGCGCATACGCC
>JAJYLP010000137.1 GCA_021787615.1 Pseudomonadota bacterium | reverse complement strand
GGCCGCCGAATACGCCGCCGAGGACGCCGACGTCACGCTGCAGCTGCACCGCAGCCTCTGGCCGAAGATCGCGAGCATCCCGGCGCTCGAGCGGCTCTACGAGGACATCGAGCAGCCGCTGGTGCCGGTGCTGCTGCGCATGGAGCGGCACGGCGTGCTCATCGATCGCGAGCGGCTGCACGCACAGAGCGGCGAGCTCGCCGCGCGCCTGCTCGAGCTGACACGACAGGCGCACGAGCAGGCCGGCGCGCCCTTCAACATCGACTCCCCGAAGCAGCTGCAGCAGGTGCTGTTCGAGAAGCTCGGCCTGCCGGCGCTGCGCAAGACCCCGAAGGGCCAGCCGTCCACCGCCGAGGACGTGCTCGAGGAGCTCGCGGGCGCCTATCCACTGCCGCGCACCGTGCTCGAGTACCGTGCGCTCGCGAAACTGAAGTCGACCTATACGGAGAAGCTCCCGGAGCAGATCAACCCGGACACGGGGCGGATCCACACGTCCTATCACCAGGCCGTCGCGCAGACCGGCCGGCTGTCATCGACCGACCCGAACCTGCAGAACATCCCGATCCGCACGCCCGAGGGGCGGCGCATCCGCCAGGCATTCATCGCGCCCGCCGGATGCGTGCTGCTCGCGGCGGACTACTCGCAGATCGAGCTGCGCATCATGGCGCACCTTTCGGGCGATGAGGGGCTGCTCGCGGCGTTCGCCGACGAGCGCGACGTCCACCAGGCGACCGCGGCGGAGGTGTTCGCGCAGGCGCTCGAGGCGGTCACGCCCGAGCAGCGCCGCCTCGCCAAGACGATCAACTTCGGGCTCATCTACGGGATGTCGGCGTTCGGGCTCGCGCGAGAGCTCGGCATCGACCGCGGCGCGGCCCAGCGTTATGTCGAGCGCTACTTCGAGCGCTATCCGGGCGTCCGGCGCTTCATGGACGAGACGCGCCAGAGGGCCCGGGAGCAGGGTTACGTGCAGACGGTGTTCGGGCGGCGGCTGTATCTGCCGGACATCCGCTCCGGCAATCCGCAGGTCCGCCAGTACGCCGAGCGCAGCGCCATCAATGCGCCCATGCAGGGCACGGCTGCGGACATCATCAAGCGGGCCATGATCGCGTTGGACGCGTGGTGCCAACGCCACGCGGGGCGGGCGCGCCTGATCATGCAGGTGCACGACGAGCTGGTGCTGGAGGTGGCGCGCGAGCATCTCGAGCAGGTGCGCGATGCGGTGCGCGGCCACATGACCGGGGCGGCAGCGCTGCGCGTGCCGCTGCGCGTGGAGATCGGCGCCGGCTCCAACTGGGACGAGGCGCACTGAGCCGCCACGCCCTGCGCGCTCAGCCGCCGCCCTCCACGGCGATGCACAGGTACTTGAGCTCGGTGTACTCGAGGATGCCGTGGCGCGAGCCTTCACGCCCGATGCCCGACTCCTTGATGCCGCCGAACGGGGCAGCCTCGGAGGAAATGAGGCCGGTGTTCAGGCCCACCATGCCGTACTCCAGCGCCTCGGCGACCCGCCACGAGCGCGACAGATCCCGGGTGTAGAGGTAGGCGGCGAGCCCGAACTCGGTGTCGTTCGCCAGGCGGATCGCCTCCTGCTCGGTCTCGAAGCGAAACACGGGCGCCACCGGCCCGAAGATCTCCTCGCGGGCCATGAGCATCTGCGCCGTGACGCCTTCGACCACCGTGGGCTCGAAGAAGGTGCCGCCGAGGGCGTGGCGCTTGCCGCCCAGCACGACGCGCGCACCCTTCCCGACCGCATCGGCCAGGTGACGCTCCACCTTGGCGAGCGCGCGCTCGTCGATCAACGGGCCCTGATCGGTGGGGCCGGCAAGGCCGTCGCCGACGCGCAGCCTGGCGACCGCCTTGGCGAGCTTGCGGGTGAAGGCGTCATGGATGCCGCTCTGCACCAGCAGCCGGTTGGCGCAGATGCAGGTCTGTCCGCTGTTGCGGTACTTGCTGGCGATCGCGCCGCGCACCGCGGCGTCCACATCCGCGTCGTCGAACACGATGAACGGCGCATTGCCGCCGAGCTCGAGGGAGATCTTCTTCACCGTGCCCGCGCACTGCGCCATCAGCCTCTTGCCGACGGCGGTCGAGCCGGTGAAGCTCATCTTGCGCACCAGGGGATGCGTGGTGAGCGCCTCGCCGATCGCCTGCGCATCGTTGCCGGTGACGATGTTGAACACGCCCGGCGGGATGCCGGCGCGCGCGGCGAGCTCGGCCAGCGCCAGCGCCGAGAATGGGGTCTGGATCGCCGGCTTGCACACGAACGTGCAGCCGGCCGCGAGCGCAGGCCCCGCCTTGCGCGTGATCATCGCCGAGGGGAAATTCCACGGCGTGATGGCCGCGGCCACACCGACCGGCTGGCGCAGCACCACCAGACGCCGGTCGCCCTGGGGCGGCGGGATGATCTCCCCGTAGAGGCGCTTGCCCTCCTCGGCGAACCACTCGATGAAGGACGCCCCGTAAGCGATCTCCCCGCGCGCTTCCGCGAGCGGCTTGCCCTGCTCGGCCGTCATCAGCGCGGCGAGATCCTCCTGATGCTCGAGCATCAGCCCATGCCAGCGGCGCAGCAGCGCCGCCCGCTCGCGCGCCGGAGTTGCCGCCCAGCCGGGAAAGGCCGCGCCGGCCGCCTCGATCGCGCGGTGGGTTTCGGCCGCGCCGAGCTCCGGCACGGTGCCGAGCGTCGCGCCGGTAGCCGGATTGCGCACTGGCGCCACCGCGCCGGCGTCAGCGTCGACCCAGCGGCCCCCGATGTACGCCTGCGTGCGCAGCAGATTCGGATCACGGAGTTTCATCAGTCAATCGCCTCCTGCAGGCAGTCTCCCATGGCGGGCGCAGCGCGGCCAAGCGCAGCGCCAGGCCGCCGCGCAGCCGGCCAGGCTTGAGCGCGACAGTGCAAGGGCCCTGCCGCCGGGCCTCGGGCGCGCCGGCTGCCCGCTTGCGACGCCGGCCATGGGAACTTTGCGCCGCGGAGTGAATCGAATCTTGTGAGTGCTTCGGCACTCCCCGCTTCCCTCCCTGAGCGGGTTAAAACCCGGTTCACACGAGACCTGTGCCGGGTTGGTCTGCCCCGGTGGCCCACCCGGCCATCGGGGTCTTTTAACCGTCCCCCGGACCGCTGAGCCCGAACCACTCGCCGAGGCGCTGGCGCGCCTGCTCGAGCCCCGCGCCGCTGTGCGCCGAGAACAGCTGCACCGTGACGCCTTCACCGAGCGCCGCGGCCGCGGCCGCCAGCGCCTGCTTCGCCTCGTTGCGGGTGAGCTTGTCGCTCTTCGACAGCAGCACGTGCACGCGCTGGCGCTCCTCGGCCCACGCGATCAGCTCCGCGTCTCCCGCACCGATGCCGCGGCGTGCATCCACAATCAGAAACACGCCGCGCAGCGAGGCGCGCCGCCGCAACGCCTCGATCAGCGCCGGCCAGGCGCGCCGCTCGCGCTCCGGCGCGCTCGCGTAGCCGTAGCCCGGCAGGTCGACCAGGCGCGAGCGCTCCGAGAGCGCAAAGAAGTTGATGAGCCGGGTCCGCCCCGGGGCCTTGCTGGAGCGGGCGAGCCCGCGGTGCGCCACGATCGCGTTGATGGCGCTCGACTTGCCGGCATTGGAGCGGCCCGCGAAGGCGACCTCGACCCCGTGGTCCGCCGGAAACTGCCCCGGCGCGGCCGCGCTCAGCAGAAAATGGGCTTGGGGGAATCGGATCATGCGCCTAGTGTACAATCTCACGCTTTCGCACCATCGGTTGGAACCCCAAGAGAGCGAACCATGGCGAAAAGATCCGCCCTGCTGATCGTCCCGACCCTTGCGGCACTGGTCGCGGCCACTGCGGCCCTCGCGGCCGCTGCGCCGGCCGCTCCCGCCGCCCACGCCGCGGCGGCACAAACGGCCACTGCGCCGCAAGCGGCGCCGGCCGCCTCGAGCGGGCCACCGGCCGTGACGCCCGATCCCTACAGCGACGGCTCGGTGCAGGCCGGCGCGGCCAAGGCGACCATGTGCTTTGCCTGCCACGGCCCCGACGGCAACAGCGTCAGCCCCGTCTTTCCGCGCCTCGCAGGACAGAACGCGGTCTACATCGCCGAGCAGCTGCGGCTGTTTCGCGGCGGCATTCGCCAGAATCCGATGATGACGGCCATGGCCGCGGGGCTGAGCGATGAGGACATCGACAACCTGGCCGTGTTTTTCGCGGCCCAGACCCCGAGCGGCCTCGAAGCCGATCCGACCCTGTGGAAGGCCGGCCAGGCGCTGTATCTCTCCGGCGACCGCAAGCACGACGTTCCGGCGTGCGTGGCCTGTCACGGGCCGACGGGGCAGGGCAACCCGGCGGCCGGCTACCCGGCGCTGCGCGCGCAGCAGTCCGCCTACGTGGTGACCCAGCTGCAAAGCTATGCCAGCGGCACCCGCTACAGCGGGCCGAACGCCACAACGGCGACGCCCAACAGCATCATGATGTTCACGATCGCCAAGCGCCTGAGCCCCGCGCAGATGCAGGCGGTCGCATCGTACGTGCAAGGCCTACGTTGAACGGCATTCCAGGAGTCTCACGCCCCATGATCCGCCAGCTCGCACTGTCCACCGCGCTCGCCCTCATCCTGTGCGCCTGCAGTTCGCGGCAGACGCCCGCGCCTCAGGGCGGCGCCTCGTCCTCCTCGGCCGGCGCCCCGGCGGCGAGCACATCCGGCCCGGGCGGCGCCGGGGCCTCCGCTGCGAGCCCGTCCGCGGCGCCGGGCGCCGCCGCCAACAGCCCGCTCGCCCTGCCCGCGAGCAGCGAGTGGCGCCCGGGGGTGAACTACGTAGTCGTCTCCCCGGCGCAGCCCACCAATGCCCCGCCCGGCAAGGTCCAGGTCATGGAGGTGTTCTGGCTCGCCTGCCCGCACTGCTACGCCCTCGAGCCGTACCTCGAGGCGTGGCGCAAGAAAATGCCGTCCTACGTGCAGTTCGTGCGCGTGCCGGTGATGTGGGGCCCGGTGCAGCGGGCGCACGCGCGGCTTTATTACACGCTCGAGGCGCTCGGCCGCAGCGATCTGATCGACAAGGCGTTCCAGTATATCCACGGCCTGGAGATGCAGACCGGCAGCGAGTCGATCCTGGTCGGCAGCGGCAAGGCGAACACGATGCGCATCCAGCAGACCTTCGCCGCGAAGTACGGCGTGGCGCCGAGCGCATTCGCCGGCGCCTACAACTCCTTCGACGTCAGCACCCGTCTGCAGCAGGCCGAGGAAGTCGGGCAGACCTACGAGATCAACAGCGTCCCGACCATCATCATCGACGGCCGGTACCGGACCAATCCGGCCAAGGCCGGCGGCGAGAGCCAGCTGATCCAGCTGATCGACTTCCTTGCAAAGTGGGATCACGACCACCAGAGCGAGGGTTGAGCCGATGAGACGCAACCACTGCGCCAGCGCGCTGCTCGCCTCCGTCGCAGTGCTGTTCGGGCTCTGCGCCGGCGCCGCCCGCACCAGCGCCGCCGCGTCCGACCTGCCCTCGAGCGCCCGGTGGAAGCCGAACGTCAATTACACGGTGATCTCGCCGGCACAGCCGACGAACGCGCCGCCGGGCAAGGTGCAGGTGATGGAATTCTTCTATCTCGCCTGTCCGTTCTGCCATGCCCTCGAGCCCTACATGCTCGCCTGGCGCAAGAGCAAGCCGGCCTACGTTCAGTTCGTGCGCGTACCGGTGATGTGGGCGCCGCTGCAGGTGAAGGATGCGCGGCTCTTCTACACGCTGGAGGCGCTGGGGCGCGATGATCTGGTCGAGACGGCCTTCCACACGCTGCACCGGCTGGAGCAGGCGGCGGGCGGCGACGAGAACGTCATGGTCGGCGATACGCCCGCCAAGACGCTCGCGGTGCAGGAGGCCTTTGCCGAGCGGCACGGCGTCGCCGCGGGCGCCTTCGCCCGCGCGTACGACTCTTTCGACGTGCACGTCGAGCTAGATCGAGCGCGCCAGCTCGGGCAGACCTTCGAGATCACGCACACGCCCACGATCATCATCGACGGACGCTACAGGACGGATGTGGTCAAGGCGGGCGGCAATCAACAGCTGATCGCGCTCATCACGTTCCTTACCGCGTGGGACCACGACCACCCGGGTGCCGGATGAGCCGATGAGAGGCAGCCGCTGCGCCAGCGGGCTGCTCGCCTCCATCGCCGTGCTGTTCGGGCTCTGCGCCGGCGCCGCGCGCACGAGCGCCGCCGCGTCCGACCTGCCCTCGAGCGCCCGGTGGAAGCCGAACGTCAATTACACGGTGATCTCGCCGGCACAGCCGACGAACGCGCCGCCGGGCAAGGTGCAGGTGATGGA